>NZ_PNCY01000043.1:0-64685 GCF_005887105.1 Pseudoalteromonas sp. S2893
CTGCATCGCCGACCACTTTCTTAACCTTAAAGAAAGTAAACGAGTAATCACTCAGCAATAACTTCTATTTACTTCCTACTAAAATATCGCTTTAACGAACCAGTTAGTCTGTTTTTTACGCAGTTGGTCTCGATCGTAGCTAAACTAGTCCAAATAATTGCCCCCTACACTCGACTATCATAATTATTAGGTTATAATGCCGCGTCTATTGTTTAACATAGTGCCCGAAGGGCAGAGCAGCAATGGGATCTCATGGTAGTGACGGATGCTTTTTAGTGAAAAATCGCTTTAAAATTTATCAAGACTCATGAAGATTACTTTGTTTGTAAGGAAGGCGAACAGTCGCCAAAATTGAATATTGAGGTAAATCATGCAAGTTTCTGTTGAGACGACTCAAGGCCTTGAGCGCCGTCTGACCATCACCGTTCCTGCAGAGAACGTTGAGACCGAAGTAAAAAAACGCTTACAACAACTGTCAAAAACGCAGCGTATCGATGGCTTCCGTGCTGGTAAAGTACCAGTTTCAGTAATTAACAAGCGTTTTGGACCTGCGGTTCGTCAAGAAGTAGCTGGCGAAGTAATGCAGCGTAACTACATTGAAGCAATTGTTGCTGAAAAAATTAACCCTGCTGGCGCACCATCATTTGCACCTAAATCACTTGAAGCAGGTAAAGATTTAGAGTTTACAGCAACGTTTGAAGTATACCCTGAAGTTGAAGTTCAAGGTTTAGACAAAATTGCAGTAGAAAAACCAGCAGTAACAGTAACTGACGAAGATTTAGCAAACATGCTAGAAACACTTCGTAAGCAACACGCTTCTTGGGCTGATGTTGACGCAGCTGCTGGCGAAAACGACCGCGTAACAGTTGATTTCGTAGGTACTATCGACGGTGAAGAGTTTGAAGGCGGCAAAGCTGAAGACTTCCCACTTGAGCTTGGCCAAGGTCGTATGATCCCAGGTTTTGAAGACAACATCGTTGGTAAAAAAGCAGGCGAAGAAGTAGTTGCTGATGTAACTTTCCCTGAAGATTACCACGCTGAAAACCTGAAAGGTAAAGCGGCTCAATTCACTATCACAGTGAAAAAAGTTGAAGCACAAGAGCTACCTGAATTAAGCGAAGAGTTTGCAACTAAGTTCGGTGTTACCGAAGGCGGCGTAGACGCGCTTAAAGAAGAAGTTAAAAAGAACATGACACGTGAGCTAGACCAAGCGGTTAAAGCTAACGTGAAAGACCAAGCGATTAAAGGTCTTTTAGAAAACAACGAAATCGAAGTGCCTAAAGCACTTATTGATCAAGAAGTTGACGCATTACGTCAGCAAGCAGCTCAACGTTTTGGTGGCGACGCTAAAAACATGCCTGAGCTTCCAGCTGAATTGTTCCACGAGCAAGCTGTAACTCGCGTTAAAACTGGCCTATTACTAGGTGAAGTGATCAAAGCAAACGATATCAAAGTTGATGATGAAAAAGTTGAAGCATTAATTGCTACAGTTGCATCTGCTTACGAAGATCCAACTGAAGTAGTAGAATACTACAAAGCAAATGATCAACTTATGCAGCAAATGCGTAATGTTGCAATGGAAGAGCAAGCTGTTGAAGCTATTTTAGCTAAAGCAAACGTGTCTGACGTTGAAAAAGCATTTGATGACATCATGAATCCTCAGCAAGGTGCTTAATAAGTCATTGACTTAAGCGCTCGCTAACGATTAAATGGCTCGTGTTACTCTGTTTATGCAGTGTGCCCGGGCCATTTTAGTTTGTGCCCCATAATTTGCGAAAAATGATAACTATGCTTCCTTTAGTAAGAAAAAGCATAAGCGCATAAGGAATTAAAAAAGTATGAACACTGGTATGACAGATCCCCTAAATGCATTAGTCCCTATGGTTGTTGAACAAACAGCTAAAGGTGAGCGCTCGTATGACATTTATTCGCGTCTATTAAAAGAGCGAATTATCTTTTTAACGGGCCAAGTTGAAGACAACATGGCAAATCTAATTTTAGCGCAAATGCTATTTTTAGAATCAGAGAACCCTGAAAAAGATATCTTTTTATATATTAATTCACCAGGTGGTTCGGTAACCGCTGGTATGGCAATTTACGATACAATGAACTTCATCAAACCAGATGTAAGTACTATTTGTGTTGGCCAAGCGGCAAGCATGGGCGCATTTTTGCTTACTGCTGGCGCTAAAGGTAAGCGTTTTTGTTTACCAAACTCACGTGTAATGATTCACCAACCGTTAGGTGGTTTCCAAGGTCAAGCATCTGACTTTGAAATACACGCAAAAGAAATTCTGTCTATTAAAGACAAACTTAACCGCTTAATGGCAGAGCATACAGGCCAGCCATTAGATGTTATTTCACGCGATACTGACCGTGATAACTTTATGAGTGCATCACAAGCTGTAGATTACGGCCTGGTTGACTCAGTGTTTACAAATCGCGAAAGCAAGTAAGCGTGTAGGCAAGCAAATAATTGCTTGCCACTTTGAGTTACTATGCGAAAACCAGTAAATTTTGGTATAGTTAAAAGCGAATTTGAAATAGTTGCCAACCTTATTTGGCAGCCAACGTATAAAAGAGGTAGCTGAATGTCTGACACTCCTACAGACGGCGACAAAAGTAATAAATTGTTATACTGCTCTTTTTGTGGCAAAAGCCAACACGAAGTGCGTAAATTAATTGCAGGTCCTTCAGTATACATTTGTGATGAATGTGTAGAGCTGTGTAACGATATTATCAGGGAAGAAATCAAAGACATTGCTCCTAAGCATAATTCGTCTGATAAACTACCTGTGCCAAAAGAAATTCGTAATCACTTAGATGACTACGTAATTGGTCAAGACCATGCTAAAAAAGTATTGTCTGTAGCGGTATACAATCACTACAAGCGCCTACGCAACCAATCTACAAAGCAAGAAGTAGAACTAGGTAAAAGTAACATTTTGCTTATTGGCCCTACAGGCAGTGGTAAAACATTACTGGCAGAAACACTTGCGCGTTTACTTGATGTACCGTTTACTATGGCAGATGCAACTACACTAACCGAAGCCGGTTATGTAGGTGAGGATGTAGAAAACATCATTCAAAAACTGCTACAAAAATGTGACTACGACGTAGAAAAAGCGCAACGTGGTATTGTTTACATTGATGAAATTGACAAAATTTCGCGTAAATCAGATAACCCATCTATTACACGTGACGTGTCGGGTGAGGGCGTACAACAAGCGCTGCTTAAACTAATTGAAGGCACGGTTGCCTCAGTACCACCACAAGGTGGTCGTAAGCACCCGCAGCAAGAGTTTTTACAGGTTGATACCTCTAAGATTTTATTTATCTGTGGTGGTGCCTTTGCAGGCCTAGATAAAGTAATCGAACAGCGTAGCCATAAAAATACCGGAATTGGCTTTGGTGTTAACGTTAAAGAGTCAGCGTCGAGCCGCTCTTTAAGCGAAACATTTAAAGACGTAGAGCCAGAAGATTTAGTTAAGTACGGCTTAATTCCTGAGTTTATTGGTCGTTTACCTGTTGTTGCTACATTAACTGAGCTTGATGAAGCGGCACTTGTACAAATATTAAGTGAACCTAAAAACGCCATTACTAAACAGTTCTCTGTATTGTTTGGTATGGAAGACGTTGAATTAGAGTTCCGTGATGATGCACTAAGCGCTATTGCTCACAAAGCAATGGAGCGTAAAACAGGTGCTCGCGGACTTCGCTCAATTGTTGAAGGCGTACTCCTTGATACTATGTATGAGCTGCCATCAATGGATGATGTAAGCAAAGTGGTTATAGATGAAACCGTGATTAAAGGTGAATCTGCCCCAATCTTGATTTATGAAAACAATAATCAAGATAAAGCTGCATCAGAGTAGTTTTTAAGCTATTTGTATAAAAAAGGAGCCTTAGGCTCCTTTTTTTATAATTAATTTGAACGAGTTGGGGAAAATTGTTGAACTTTAATTAGATTATCCCCATATACTTGAGTAATCTTTTAAATAAATGAAGTGCGAAGAGAAACTATAATGACGCTTGAGAGAACCGATCGAGTCGAAATCCCAGTGTTAGCACTGCGCGATGTTGTGGTATATCCGCACATGGTGATCCCGCTTTTTGTAGGCCGTGAAAAATCAATAAAATGCCTCGAAGCGGCAATGGATAAAGACAAACAAATTTTCTTGGTTGCACAAAAAGATGCAACTGTAGACGAACCTGAGCAAGACGATATTTACCGTATCGGTACTATTGCTACTGTACTTCAGTTATTAAAGTTACCAGACGGTACAGTTAAAGTTTTAGTTGAAGGTACGCAGCGCGCACAAATTGAAGAATTTGTAGATAACGATGAGTTTTTTGTAGCGAATGCTCAGTTCATCGAATCTGATTCAGTGGATGAGCAAGAGCAAGATATTTTCATCCGCAGCGCTGTTAGCCAGTTTGAAGGCTATGTAAAACTTAATAAAAAAATTCCACCTGAGGTATTAACCTCTGTTTCAGGCATTGATGAGCCAGCACGCCTTGCCGATACAATGGCAGCGCATATGCCATTAAAAGTGCCTGAAAAACAAAAAGTGTTAGAAATTTCAAGCGTTACAGAGCGCTTAGAATACTTAATGGCACTGATGGAAGGTGAAATAGACTTATTGCAAGTTGAGAAAAAAATTCGTACCCGCGTGAAAAAGCAGATGGAAAAATCTCAGCGCGAGTACTACCTCAACGAGCAAATGAAAGCCATTCAAAAAGAACTTGGTGAGCTTGATGATGTACCTGACGAATTTGAAGCGCTTAAAAAGCGTATTGAAGAATCAGGTATGCCAGAAGAAGCGAAAGAAAAAGCATCAGCTGAGCTTAATAAGCTTAAAATGATGTCGCCAATGTCTGCAGAGGCCACTGTAGTGCGTTCATACATTGATACGTTAATTAACGTACCATGGAAAAAACGCTCGAAAGTGAAAAAAGACTTAGCAGGCGCGCAAAAAATTCTTGATAGCGATCACCACGGCTTAGATAAAGTTAAAGAACGCATAATTGAATACCTCGCGGTGCAACAACGTACTAATAAGCTTAAAGGGCCTATTTTATGTTTAGTAGGGCCACCGGGTGTAGGTAAAACGTCACTAGGGCAGTCTATTGCACGCTCTACGGGTCGTAAATATGTTCGTATGGCATTAGGTGGCGTACGTGATGAAGCCGAAATTCGTGGTCATCGTCGTACTTACATTGGCTCTATGCCAGGTAAGCTGATTCAAAACATGACAAAAGTGGGCGTTAAAAACCCATTATTCTTGTTAGATGAAATCGACAAAATGTCATCAGATATGCGCGGCGACCCGGCATCAGCATTATTAGAGGTGCTCGATCCGGAGCAAAACAGCCACTTTGCTGATCACTACTTAGAAGTAGACTACGATTTATCGGATGTAATGTTTGTAGCAACATCAAACAGCTTTAATATTTCTGGTCCATTATTGGACAGAATGGAAGTTATTCGCTTATCGGGTTACACCGAAGATGAAAAGCTAAACATTGCAAAAGAGCACTTAATTACTAAGCAAGTTAAACGCAATGGTTTAAAACCTTCTGAGCTAGTAATAGAAGACAGTGCAATTATTGGCATTATTCGTTACTACACGCGTGAAGCGGGCGTACGTAATTTAGAGCGCGAAGTATCTAAACTATGCCGTAAAGCCGTTAAAAATATCTTACTTGATAAAGAGACTAAAACAGTCACTATCAATCAAGATAACCTAGAAGAGTTTTTAGGTGTACAGCGCTACGACTACGGTAAAGCTGAAGACGGCGATCGCATTGGTCAGGTAACAGGCTTAGCGTGGACTGAAGTAGGCGGCGATTTACTGACCATTGAATGTGCGGCTGTGCCAGGTAAAGGCAAACTAAGCTACACAGGCTCACTGGGCGATGTAATGCAAGAGTCGATACAGGCGGCCATGACGGTGGTTCGTAATCGTGCTGATACGTTCCGTATTAATAACGATTTTTACGAAAAACGCGACATTCATGTGCATGTACCAGAGGGTGCGACCCCTAAAGATGGTCCAAGCGCCGGTGCAGCAATGGTAACGGGTTTAGTATCGAGCTTAACAGGTAACCCCGTTAAAGCCGATGTAGCAATGACAGGTGAAATAACACTGCGCGGTGAAGTACTGCCTATTGGTGGTTTAAAAGAGAAACTACTTGCAGCACACCGTGGTGGAATTAAAACAGTTATCATTCCTAAAATTAACGAACGTGACTTAAAAGAGATCCCAGATAACGTACTGGCAGGCTTAGATGTTCACCCAGTTACATGGATTGATGAAGTATTAAAGTTAGCTTTAGTGCATCCTGTTGAGAGTTTTTCAGTCGAAACACCGAAAAACCAATAAAAAACCCAAAAAAAGTGCTTTAAAGGGCTTTTCAAATCTAATCGGTATGATAAGTTAAGCACTGGTTTTCGAGCCTAGCCCTTATGGGGCCTAGGCTTAAGAAAAATATAATCATGTGAGCATTAAAAGTTTGCTCTAAAATTTCAAAAAAGTGATGTTAGTTTAAAAAACAATCGCTCTTGATAATAACAATGAAAGAGGATGATATTGTGAATAAATCTCAATTAATCGATCAAATCGCAGCTGACGCTGACATTTCTAAAGCGGCTGCAGGTCGTGCACTAGATTCATTCATCGAGTCTGTATCTGGAGCGCTTAAAGATGGCGATTCAGTTGCACTTGTAGGTTTTGGTACTTTCTCAGTACGCGAGCGTGCTGCTCGTTCAGGCCGTAACCCACAAACTGGTGAAACTATCCAAATCGCTGCGGCAAATATTCCTTCTTTCAAAGCCGGTAAAGCGCTGAAAGACGCAGTAAACTAATCACTGTTTAAATACAGATTAGTTATGGCGAGTGTATATAAACTTAATTATCCTAATCGATGAATTAAGTAACTTCACCGCCAGTTACTTCAAGTGAAAAAGCGTATCTGGTAAGATACGCTTTTTTTACATATGACAAGGTAAAATACCTTGATCAATAAGAGATAAACAAATGCTTGAGAAAATCAGAGAGGGCTCACAGGGTCCTGTAGCCAAAATAATTTTAGGCGCGGTGATTTTATCTTTTGCCTTAGCAGGGATCGGTAGTTACTTAGGTCAAACCCCAGAACAACCCGTTGCTGAAGTAAATGGAATTAAAATTAGCCAAACCGAATTTAATCGTGCTTATCAAAACGAACGTAGCCGTTTAGAGCAACAATTTGGCGAATACTTTGCACAAATCAGTGCAGATCCAAATTACATGGCGCAAATTCGTCAAGGTGTAATTGACCGCTTAGTACAACAAGAATTGCAATCACAATTAGCGGCAGATTTAGGCCTTCGCGTAAGCGACGACAGCGTACGTAAAACAATTTTAGAACTACCGTACTTTCAAATTGGTGAAAAATTTAATAACGACCGTTACCTACAAGTAATTCGTCAAATGAACTTTCAACCAGATGCTTTTCGTGAGTACTTACGTAAAGACATGACACGCAGCCAATTAGTGTCTGCGGTTGCTGGTACTGAGTTTGCACTTGAAAACGAGCTTAAACGCGCTGCAGCCCTGCAGCAGCAAACGCGTAGCATAGACTACCTTGTGTTAAGCAAAGAAGCGTTACAAGCAAACGTAGACGTATCTGAGCAAGAAATTGCTGATTACTACGAGCTAAACGCATCACAATTTTTATCGCCAGAGCGTGTATCGGTTGATTACATTGAGCTTAAAGCACAAGATATCACCGTCGAGTCGGTAACAGAAGACGACGTAAAAGCGTATTATGAGCAAAATAAAGCACAATACATCGAGCCTGAAAAACGCCGTGTATCGCACATTTTAATTGATAACAGCGAAGATGATGATGCCGCGCTTGAAAAAGCCAACGCATTACATGAGCAGTTAGAGCAAGGTGCTGATTTTGCACAGCTTGCAGAGTCATCATCTGATGATGTTGTGAGTGGCGAAATGGGCGGCGACCTAGAGTGGATTGAGCGCGATGTAATGGACCCAGCTTTTGAAGATGCTGCATTTGCGCTTCAAAGCAAAGGTGATATTTCAGAGGTTGTAGCATCAGAGTTTGGTTATCACATCATTAAACTTACTGACTTACAGCCAGAGCAAGTGAAAGCGTATGACGACGTAAAAGCCGACTTACGTGCAGAGCTTGAGCAAACTGAAAAAGTAGATGCGTTTTACGAAAAGCAAACAGAAATGGGTGCCTTAGCATTTGAGATTTCTGACCGTTTAGACGATGCAGCAGAAGTGGCAGACGTTGAAGTTAAAACCACGCCACTTGTTGCACGTAATGCATTGCCAGAGCCTCTTAATACACCTGCGGTAATTTCACAGTTGTTCTCAGTAGAATTACTTGAAGATAAAGTAAACTCAGAAGTGATTGAGCTAGGTGATGAGCACGTTATTGTAGTACGTGTAAATAAATACGAGCCATCTGCAACTAAACCGCTTGCGCAAGTGAGTGAGCAAATCAAAACACGTTTAGTTAATGAAAAAGCATCAACACTTGCTAAAGAAAAAGCACGTGAGTTATTTGCACAAGTTCAAGCAGGTAAAACGCTAAGCGATGTGGCGAGTGAGCAAAACCTAACGGTACGTGAAGAAGCGAGCTTAACGCGTCAAAGCTACACGGTTTCGCCTGCTATTGTAACGCAAGCGTTTAAAATGCCTCGTCCTAATGATACACCAAGCACAGACGTGGTTGATTTAAACAACGGTGATGCGGCAATTGTTGCACTTAAATCGGTAAGCGATGCGCAAGTAACCGCAAATATCGACCCGCAAGTACAGCAAAACATTACTATGGCGCAAGCTAACAAAAACTATTTAGCGTTTATTGAGTCTTTAAAGGCTAAAGCTGAGCTAAATCTACCTGTGGTAGAGCAAGCAGCAGAATAATCGCGACACATTAAAAAAGGCGCGTTACTTTATAAGTAACGCGCCTTTTTTATAACTTCAATGTGCTTAGTAAAATGATTAGGCAGTATTGCTTATAAATATAAGCTTAGAATTAACAGCATATTAGGCGCTGTGTTACTTTTGATTGCGGATTTTGAAACACCTCTTCGGTACGCCCATATTCTACTACCTCACCTTTTTCAAGCACCACTAGCTGATCGCTGATATGGCGCACTAAACTTAAATGGTGCGTAATGAGTACATAAGTTAGACCGGTTTCTTTTTGCAGCTTAAGTAATAAGTTAACTGTTTGCGCACGAACGGAGGGATCTAAGGCTGATAGCGCTTCATCAAGCACCACCACTTTAGGGTCTAAAATGAGCGCCCGCGCCAACGCTACACGCTGCAATTGGCCTACACTAAACATGTGAGGGTAATAATGTTGATGATCGATTAGCAGCCCCACTTTAGAAAGCGTGGCATCTATTTTTTCTTGGCGAGCGAGTTGGTCTGAATCGGTATTATACTGCAAGCAATCATCTAGCATATCACCTATGGTGAGACCCGGATTGAGCGAGGCAGCGGAGTCTTGGAATATCATGCGGATATGTCGACATTGATCATCGCGCACGCCGTCATCTTCAATAATGTTACTTTCTAATAAAATTTGCCCACTGTCAGCGCTATCGGCCCCTGCGAGTAATTTAGCGAGTGTACTTTTACCCGCACCGGTTTCACCGATTACTGCGATTGTTTCGCCTTTGCCCACACAAAAAGAGATATTTTTTAGTACCTCAAATTTTTTGCGGCTAAATAAACCGGCACGTATGTTAAAGGTTTTACAAAGCGCTTGTACTTTTAATACCGGTTGCATTACTTCATCTCCTTAATAAGCGGAAAATGACACGCATAGCTGTGCCCATGGTGCTTAGTAAGTGCAGGGGTAATTACACATTCTTTTTGTGCTTGAGGGCAGCGTGGGCCTAATCGGCAACCGATAGGTAAATGTTGCAAAGTAGGGATAGTGCCTTTAAGTGCATAAAAGGGTTCTTTGTGTGCTAAGCCTTGCTCATAATTGGGTAAGCTTTTTAATAACGCTTGCGTGTAAGGGTGGCGAGGCTGGCGAAAAATACGTTGCGTTGGGCCGGCTTCAACCATTTGCCCACAATATAAAACATGAATACCGTGCGACCAGTCGGCTATTTCTTCAAGCTCATGAGAAATCATCAAAATAGACATATTTTTTAATTGATTTAAGCTTTTTAGCAACCTAAATACCTGTGCACGGGTGGTGCTTTCAAGCGCTGTAGTCGGCTCATCAGCAATTAGTAGCTTAGGAGTGCGCGCTATGGCCATGGCAATCATGACCTTTTGGCACACGCCTTCTGATAGCTCGTGCGGGTAACTATCAAGCACAGCGTCGTGGTTTTTAATACCCACTTTATGAATAAGTGCTTTTACGCGGTCTTTACGTTCTCTATTGCGTTTTAAAAAAAAGCCTTTAGTGGATGTTTCAGGCAGTGTTTCGGCTATTTGGTCAAATATTTTAGCGGTCGGGTCAAGGCAGCGGCTAGGGTCTTGGTAAATCATCGCAATGTCTTGGCTGACTGTTTTTCTGCGTTGCTCTGGGGTTAAGCGCATTAAATCAACACCGCGCCAATGCATTCTATCGGCTGTTATATGCCAGCGTTCGTTAAGTACCCCAACAATGGCTTTGGCTATTAAGCTTTTACCAGAGCCCGACTCTCCCACCAAGCCATGTACTTCGCCTTCTTTTAGGCTAAAGCTGACTCTATCTACAGCGCGAATTACCGTTTCAGAGGTACGCAGCTCTATGGTTAAATTTCTAACGTCGAGTAATTGCATTTAATCAGCCTTACGTGCTTTAAGCACTTTTCGTAGGCCATCACCTACTAAATTGGTAGACAAAACCGCTAAAAATAATAATACACCCGGTAGCGCAACGGTCCAAGGTGCTAAATATATAAGGCCTAAATTCTCAGCCAGTATGGCGCCCCATTCGGTAGTTGGGGGCTGTGCACCAAGTTTTAAAAAGCCTAAGGCGGCAATATCTAAAATAGCAGTAGAAAGCGCGGTGGTAAAAATAACCACAATGTGCTCATAAATATTAGGAAAAATACCCCGTGACAAAATATGCCAGTTAGAGGCACCATCAAGCCTAAAAGCGGTAATGTAGTCTTTGCTTAGCTCATCAACAATTAAATTACGAATAGAGTGAATAAATTGCGGTAATAACGCCAATATAATAGCCCACACTGTATTCATTAAGCCCGGCCCAAGCACTGCGATAATAATAATCGCCAATAGCAAAGACGGAATAGAGAGCGTGATATCAAGCAAGTGATTTAAAAAGCTTGAGCGAAGGCCGCGGCTAATGCCGGCAAAAGTGCCAACAAGCACACCAATAATGGTAGTAATAAAGGCAGCCACCACCGATAAGCCAAACGTGTAGGTTGCGCCATTCATCAAGCGCGAGAGTACATCGCGTCCTAAATCATCGGTGCCCAAAATAAAGCGCACATCGCCCATTTCTCGCCATGATGGCGGTATAAGTAAAGCATCGCTATGTTGCTGGTTAACTCCATACGGCGCTAAAAAGGGCGCACTGGCGGCCAATAACGCAAACGCCATAAAAATCCATAATCCCACCAAGGCGGGGTGATTGTTTTTAAATTTGCGCCAAAAACGCGCCAGCGGCGATTTATTCGACTCTTCAGAAAATAATTTAAACTTTACCATGTGCCTGATTCCGCGAAATTGGGTCGAACAGAGTATATGTAAGCTCGGCAACAATAGTGGCAATAATAACAAACATAGACACCGCCATTAAACCGCCTTGAATAGCAGGGTAGTCTCGTTGGTAAATACTATCGATTAGCCAACGGCCAATACCCGGCCAAGAAAAAATAACTTCGGTTATCATTGCAAGCGTAATAAGCGTACTAAATTGCAGCCCTATTTGTTTTATTACCGGCAATAGCGCATTGCGCAGCGCATGATGCATGATTAATTGGCGGCGATTAAGGCCTTTTGCCCTGGCTGTTTTTATAAAGCTTTGATCCATTACTTTAAGCATAGAGTCGCGGGTAAAGCGCACTAAAACAGTGGTAGGAAACATGGCTAGCACTATGGTTGGCAATGTTAAGTGATGCAGTGCATCTATAAATGCTTCACCTTTGTACGGGAAGCCTGCGAGCATAATATCGATTAATATAAACCCGGTATTAGGCGGTATTTCAAATAGTAACCCCATTCTACCCGACATAGGAAACCAGCCCAGCTTGAGCGAAAAAATCATAATAAGTAACAGCGCTAACCAAAAAACCGGAATAGAGTAACCAATCATGGTGGTAGAGCTAATTAATTTATCTGGCCAACGGCGTGTGTATGCTGAAGCCAAAATGCCCGCTGGTACACCTACCACAACCGATACAATAAGCGCATAAACACACAGTTCTAAAGTTGCTGGAATTAAATCTAAAATGTGCTGAAAAACCTTGTCTCCCGAGGCAAACGACACACCCCAATCACCTTGAAATATCCGCCCTAAAAATGCTAAATACTGCATAACGTAGTTGCTGTCATACATGTATTTATCTTCAAGCTCACTGTGCTGAGAAAAATTACCGCTAGGAATACCACTTAGGTTGCTAAGCGGATCCCCTGGGAACAAGTAGCTAAGCGAAAAGGTAAATATGCTTAGCATTAAGATCATGAACAAAAACAAGCCAAGGCGGCGTAATATATAATCAAGTATCATTATTTTTTCCTCGCATTTGCGAGTGAAATAGCCCCAAATGGGCCAAGGGTTATCCCTTCTACATCGGCACTATTTGCTTGAAAACGCATACCATGAGCAATAGGGACCAACGGGAGCTGATCAATAATGAGCGCTTGAACCTGATCGTAATACTGTTTGCGTAAGCTTAAATCGGTGGTGTCGAGCGCTTGGGTAAGCAATAAGTCAAACTGCGGGTTACACCAATTGGCTGGGTTTTTACCGCTAAAAGTGGCAGTGCAGCTTAGCAATGGGCTAAAAAAGTTATCTGGATCGGGGGTATCGGCAGCCCAGCCGAGTAATACGCTATCGTGGCGGTGCTCACCTATACGCTGAATAAAAGTATTCCACTCGTATTCAACAATACTTACATTAACACCTATTTTGCGTAAATCGCTTTGCATCAGCTCAGCCATTTTGCGGGCATTAGGATTGTATATTCGACTCACCGGCATTGCCCAAATGGTCATATCAAAGCCATTCGGTAACCCCGCTTCTATGAGTAGTTTTTTAGCTAGTTCAGGGTCAAACATAGGCATGTTTTCTTGTGGTTCAAAGCCCCACGAAGTCGGCGGTAAAATAGATTGCGCGCGTATACCATTACCGTAATAAACGGCTTGCATTATTTTGTCTATATCAATTGCATGCGCAAGGGCTCTGCGCACTCTAATGTCATCAAAAGGGGCGCGCTCAGTATTAAAGGCCCAATAACCAATATTTAAATTGGTTTCTTTTTCAACGTTTATATCGTCTCGTTGCGCTAAAATACTCAGTTGTGCGCTACTTGGGTGTGCGGTTACATCGCACTCTTTAGTGAGCATTTTTGCTATGCGCGTAGTGCCGTTTGTCGTAATGTCGTATACCAGCTGTTCAAGGGCAACATCGTGCTTCCAATAAAGAGGGTTGCGGTAAAAGCGCACTAAGTGATCGCGTCGGTACTCTTTATAAATGTAGGGGCCTGTGCCAATAGGGTACTGATCGAATAAATTAGTTTGATCTCGCGCTTTTAATTGCATTGCGTATTCTTGCGACAACACCACGGCAAAGTCGGTGGCCATGTTCGTTAAAAAACTGCTTTCTGGGTGAAATAGCTCAAAGCGCACTTGATAGTCAGACACGCGTACAATTTTACGAATAAGCTGATCGAGCCCCACACTTTGAAAATACGGGTAGTTTGCATCGCCTACAAAATGGTACGGGTTGTAAACGTCAAATAATCGGCTAAAGGTAAAAATAACATCATCAGCGTTAAAATCGCGAGTAGGGGTAAAGTACGAGGTAGAATGAAATTTTACGCCTTTACGCAGCGTAAAGGTGACCGACTTTCCATCGTTGCTAATTTTCCAATCGGTTGCCAGCTCACTTTTAAAATCTGCAGTAACGGGGTCAATACTAATTAAACGGTCAAATAACTGATTAGCAATAATATCAATAGTTGAGCCAGTGGTTGTTACTTGCGGATTAAACGACACAGGGTTCGCTTCGGCGCAATAAACGAGGCCTTGGTTTTTCTCTTCTATTATTTCTTCTTTACTATCAAAGCAGCCTGTTAAGGTGCTGGCTAGTAAAACAAGTAGTATTTTATGCACTCGCATAACCTCTAACTATTTATCTTCTAATAAATTGTATTTTTTAAGATAACCACGTAATTGATGATACGTTAAACCGAGTACTTCTGCAGTTTTCTTTTGATTAAATTGGCTATGCTCAAGGGCTTTATTAATCATATTTATTTCAAATTCGTTAGAGCGCTCTTTTAAGCTACACGGAAATTCAATTGGGGCGCTAAGCTCGTTACTAAGCTCGCTAACAGTTGTGGCTAGTGTTGTAGGCTCAGCTGGGGCAACCGGTGTTGCAATAGGAGCTTTAATGCGTGCTTTGGGTCTAAAACGGCTTTCAAACGGGTCTAAAATAATCTGGTGAACGGGGATATGTTCATTACCATGACGATACAAGCTTCGCTCAACTACATTTTTAAGCTCGCGTATATTACCCGGCCAATCGTAATTTAGCAGGGTTTCGGTGGCGCTGCGAGTAAAGCCACTAAATAACTCCCACTCTAAATCGCGTGCCATATTCATGGCAAATTGCTCAGCGAGTAGCATAATATCGTCTTGACGTTCGCGCAGTGGTGGCAGGGTAATTACATCAAAGGCTAAGCGGTCAAGTAAGTCACTTCTAAATTCGCCCTGTTCAGCAAGGTGGGGTAAATCTTCGTTGGTGGCACACACTAAACGAGTATCTACCTTTACGGTGTGTTTACCACCGACCCGCTCAAATTCACCGTATTCTATAACGCGCAAAAGCTTTTCTTGTACCATGGCCGATGTATTAGCCAGCTCATCTAAAAATAAGGTACCGCTGTTAGCGCGCTCAAAGCGACCTTCGTGACGTTTACTTGCCCCGGTAAAAGCACCGCTTTCATGACCAAATAATTCGCTTTCGAGGAGGTTTTCGTTAAGGGCTGCACAGTTAAGCTTTACGTAGTTTTGATCCCAACGCTTTGATAAAAAGTGTAAACGGGCGGCTATAAGCTCTTTACCGGTTCCTCGCTCGCCAATAATAAGCACTGGCTTATCTAAATTAGCTAACTGCGATACCTGATCAAGTACAGCTAAAAAGCTATCAGATTGGCCGAGTAAATTATCCTGTTGGCGATATTGGCTCATTTTTCCTAACTCTTGGTCATTTTTGCTAACAGTTAGTGTATTTCATAATCAGGGATAACTAAAGGAATTTGTATATTTAGTTTAACTTAATGAAAATAAAGTGTATTTTAGATTTTAAAAAGTTGGCAAGCATATTGATACTAGTTACAGCAGACCAACTAAGTTTATATTACAGAGGTAAATGTTATGGGAATTTTTTCGCGTTTTGCAGACATTGTTAATTCTAATATCAATGCCATTTTAGATAAAGCAGAAGACCCAGAAAAAATGGTTCGTCTTATTATCCAAGAGATGGAAGACACATTGGTAGAGGTGCGCTCTACGTCAGCGAAAACACTGGCTGAGAAAAAAGAATTAGTACGTCGTGTAGACACACTAAAAGCACAAGTAAGCGATTGGCAAGACAAAGCAGAGCTTGCATTAAGTAAAGACCGCGACGATTTAGCGCGTTCAGCATTACTTGAAAAGCAAAAATCGGCAGAAGCAGTTGCAGCAGTAGAGTCTGAGCTTGAGCATGTAGAGTCCCACATTGAGAAACTTCAGCAAGAAGTCACCACACTACAAGAAAAGCTAGCCGATGCTAAAGCACGTCAAAAGGCAATTATTTTACGTCAACGTTCGGCTGAGTCGCGCCTTGAAGTGAAAAAAGCCCTTGATAGCTCTAAAGTAGAAGACGCACTTAATCGCTTTGAGCGCTACGAAACTAAAATTGATGGACTAGAATCTCAAATAGAGTCTTACGATTTAGGTAAAAAGTCGCTTGCAGATGAAATTGCAGACCTACAAAAAAATGAAAAGATAGATGATGAGCTTGCCGAACTTAAAAAGAAGCTAGCTGATAAATAACTTATAAAGGGGTACTTAAAGTGCCCCACTGCTTAAAACATCGATTACGGATTGTCAGGAGAGGATTATGTTTGATCCAGAGATACTAATTGCACCATTTATCTTGTTCATGATTTTTGTTGCGCCACTGTGGTTAATTTTGCACTACCGTAGCAAAAAGCAAGTGAGCCAAGGGTTAAGTGAGCATGAACATCGCCAGTTATTGGAACTTGCCCACAAGGCCGAAAAAATGGCTGATAGAGTAGAAACCCTTGAAGCATTACTCGATCAAGAGTCACCACAATGGAGACGCAAAGTATGAGTGCCAAACGCGAATTATTAAGAGACCCACAGCGCGGTAAAATCGCCGGTGTATGTGCGGGATTAAGTGACTACTTTAATATGGAGTTATGGTTAGTTCGCATTATTTTTGTTAGTGCGGTACTGCTAACGGGTGGCCCATTATTTGTGGTAGCGTATATTGCAGCGTGGTTTATTTTAGATAAAAAAGACCCCACAACTATACATGCTAGTAGCTCAACTAAAACTGACGATCCGCTAGAAGTTAAATTTAAAGTATGGCAAAAAGGCGAGCCACCGCGCCGCGCATTGCAAGACTTAAAAGAGCGTTTAACGCGAATAGACACGCGTCTTCAAGATATGGAGCGCCATGTTACTTCAAGCGAGTTTACGGTTAGCCGTGAAATCAACAAACTTTAAAGGATTTAATAGCACTTTGTTCGGTGATTAAGCTCAATGAAGTGCTAGCCCATTATGAGTAGCACTTCATTTGCCAAAAAAACCTTTAAAAGTATTAAAGGTTCAGCCCAAAAAGCCCTTCATCGCAGTTTAGATCAACACGTAAAATTGGCCGTAACCGGCCTAAGTGGCAGTGGTAAAACCGCGTTTATTACCGCACTTGTTAAGCACCTTACAACACAAAGCGATGATAAAAACTTACCGTTTTTTGATGTAATGCGAGAGCACCGCCATATAGCCACTAAAGTGGTGCCGCAAGAGGCGTTAAAAGTCCCTACGTTTGACTATCCGCGGGCGCTTAATGCCTTGCTCCCAACTGATGGGATGCCTACATGGCCTGCATCAACCGAGCGTATTAATACCCTGCGTTTAGCGATTAAATACCAAAGCGCATCAGGGTTACGTGGGCATTTTTCGCCGCAATCTACGCTGTATTTAGACATTATTGACTACCCTGGTGAATGGCTACTTGATTTACCTATGCTTGAGCAAAGCTATAGTCAGTGGTGCGAGCAACAATACCCGCTGTTACTACAGCACCCGCGTGTGAATACCTCTGCTGAATTTTTGAACGCGCTTGAACAGCTTGATTTAAATGCGCCTGTAGATGAAGGCTTACTTGCACACATTGCAGCGCTTTATCAAAGTATGCTGGTAGGGCTTAAAAAAGATACTAAGCTTGCCATGTTACAACCTGGGCGCATGCTAATGCCTGGCGACTTACAAGGTGCGCCGCTTTTGTTGTTTTTTCCGGTAAATGCGCAGCATATAAAAAGTGATGAGGTAGTGGCAGGCTCTAACTTAGCGCATTTAATTAAGCGCTTTAACGCCTATGTAAAAGAGGTGGTTAAGCCATTTTATAATGAGCACTTTAAACACTTTGACCGCCAAATTGTGTTGGTAGACGTACTCAGCGCTTTAAACGAAGGCCACGAAACACTCCAAGAGCAAAGTAGTGTAATAAACCAATTACTCGCACATTTTAATTATGGCGAGTCGGGCTTTTTTAAGCGTTTATTTAAACCCAACATAGATAAAATACTGTTTGCTGCAAATAAGTCAGATCATATAAGTGCTAAGTACCATAAAGACTTAGCACTACTACTTGATTCACTAGTGCATGAGCAAAGTAATCACTTAAAGTTTGATGGCGTGCAAATAGAAACCATGGCAATGTCGTCAATTGCAGCAACGCAGCCGCGCCAAGTGGCCGATAAAGGCCAAACGCTTGATTGTATTTATGGTAAACCATTAAACGAGCAAGATTGGCTTACTTATTTACCCCCACAGCCACCAAAGCGCATGCTTAATAAAAATGAGTGGCCAGCGCAGGGCTTTGAGTTTTTATCGTTTGCGCCTATGCCAAACCCCGATAAGCAACTTAAGCATATTCGCCTTGATCATGTGATGCAGTACTTGTTAGGAGACAAATTATCATGAACGACTCACAGCAAACTTTTCAAGCAGGTAGGCGAATTGATAGCCAAGCTGATGAGCAGGTTGAGGCGACGCTTGCTCCTGCAAAAATAATTACCCAAGGTCAAAGTGAATACATTGAAGAGCCTGAAGATGAACTACTTGATGAAGAAATAGACCTAGAGCCGGTATATAAAAAGTCTAAATGGCAAACGCTTAAAGGGGTGTTTGCTGTAAGCTTTTCAGTGTTAGTGCTACTTGAGTTTGCTTATTCGTTAGTGTTTGCGTTTCAGCAGTCAGTCATTTTAGGCGGCGTGTATTTAACGGCGGTGGTAAGCGGTGTGTTGCTAATTGGGCGCATGCTATGGCGCGAGTACAGAATGCTGCGCAGTTTAAAGCGTAATCAATTACACCGCCAAGAAGCCGACAGACTTTTAAATAGTGAGCAAGTAGGTGGCGCATTACCCTGGCTTGAAAAACTAAACAAGCACCAACAACTAGACAACTTCGAAGCGTTTAAAAACCAAGTGGCTACCCACCATAGCGATAAAGAAATAATGACCCTTTACGCAAATAGCTTGCTTATAACGCAAGACACGCAAGCTAAAAAGCTTATAAACCGCTTTGCGACAGAGTCAGCGTTGCTTGTTGCCCTAAGCCCCCTTGCGCTGGTGGACATGATGGCGGTGCTTTGGCGCGGTACTAAGTTAATAGAGCAAATTGGTAAAATTTATGGCATTGGTTTTGGTTACGCAAGCCGCATTAAGCTCTACCGTATGCTAATAAAACAAGTTATGTTTGTAGGCAGTGCTGAGCTTGTATCTGATTTAGCAGCCACAGCACTCAGTGCTGAGCTTTTAGGTAAGCTTTCGGGGCGTGCAGCGCAAGGTGTAAGCGCCGGTATTTTTACAGCACGTATTGGTTACAAAGCAATGGAGCTTAGCCGCCCATTACCACGGCTTGAAAACAAACGCAGCTTGTTAAAAGGCACAGTGCAAAGTATTGCCAGCAAAATCATGAGCCGTAAAAAGGCCGAGCCAACGTCCTAAAGTAGCAGTGGCAATATTTGTGTACAAAACCGCGCTGAGCGGTTTTTGCACAAATAGCCATCTGAGCATCCGGCATGCTTGTGATTTAAACTGCGGTGCGTTTTATTTATGTAATTGACACACATAATAAAAACGAGATCACACAATGAGCAAGCAGCATATTAATACCCAATGTATTCATGGCCCGCAAAAAGCAAACGATCCGCACGGCGCACTCACGTCGCCTTTGTATCAAACCTCTACCTTTCATTTTGAAAATGCAGCACAAGGTGCCGCGCGTTTTGCAGGCGATGAGCCCGGTTATATTTACACCCGCCTAGGTAACCCAACCACCACCGAACTTGAGCAAAAAGTAGCACAGTTAGAGGGCTGCGAAGCTGCAGCGGCTACCGCCACAGGTATGGGCGCTGTATCGGCGTCGGTATTAAGCTTTTTATCGCAGGGCGATCATTTAATTGCATCAAGTGCATTATATGGATGTACTTTTGCGTTTTTTGCTCACATGTTACCGCGCTGGGGAATAGAAGTTACTTTTGTTGATATGACCAACGAGAGCGAGCTTCGCGCTGCTATAAAACCTAATTCAAAAATGATATTTGTAGAAACGCCAATCAACCCCACAATGGCAGTCATTGATTTAGTCTTAATTGGCGCGCTCGCTAAGCAACATAATTTAATTAGTGTGGTCGACAACACCTTTTTAACGCCACTGCTGCAATCACCTAAGCAGTACGGCATAGATATTATTGTGCACAGTGCCACTAAGTACTTAAACGGCCATGGCGATGTAGTAGCTGGGCTTGTGTGTGGAACGCATGAGCACATTACCTTAATAAAAATGACGGTACTTAAAGATATTGGTGCCACCATAAGCCCGCACGACGCATGGCTTATTAATCGCGGATTAAAAACTTTAGCCATACGCATGGAGCGCCATTGCCAAAGCGCGCAAACGGTTGCCGAATATTTAGAGGCGCATCCACAGGTTAATATTGTTTATTACCCTGGGCTTAAATCGCACCCTGGCAACAAATATATAGGCAAGCAAATGAAAGCCGCAGGCGGCGTTATCGCATTTGAAATTAAAGGCAGCCTTGCTCAAGGAGCGCAGTTTATAGATAGCATGAAGCTTTGCACACTTGCTGTAAGTTTAGGTGATGCCGAAACGCTTATTCAGCACCCCGCATCAATGACGCATTCTCCTTACACACCCGAGGAGCGAGCAGCCGCAGGCATAAGTGATGGCTTGATAAGACTCTCTGTAGGGCTTGAAGATGTTAACGATATTATTGACGACTTAAACCAAGCTTTTACATTAATTTGTTAGATGTATTTATTTATGTACAGTTAAATTTGCCATTAACGCCTTTATTTTAGTGGTTGTATAATATTAATTCCGGTGGTGTAATTTTAACTATACACTTTAAGGGATCGTGCTAAATGTAGATGTCCGCCTAACTATTAAACTTTTCTTCACTTTTGCATAGTATGACTGCATTAGATATTCACTCATCTTGAGTATCACACTGACACACATTTAGGGCTTAACCCCAAGAAGGTTATTATGGCTAAAGCAAGTAAATACACCTCTAAAACACCTGATGAAAACGGTGTTATTCATTGGAGCGAAGAAGAAAACAAAATTTGGTCTGAGCTTGTTACGCGCCAACTTGCGTGCATAGAAGGCAAAGCTTGTGATGAATACATGGAGGGGCTTAAAAAAATAAACCTACCACACGATCGTATTCCGCAGTTAAGCGAACTTAACGAAGTGCTTCTTGCCACCACCGGTTGGCAAGTAGCGCCTGTACCTGCGCTTATCGATTTTGATGAATTTTTTAGGTTATTGGCAAACAAACAATTTCCGGTAGCGACGTTTATTCGTAGTCGAGAAGAGTTTGACTACCTGCAAGAGCCTGACATTTTCCATGAAATATTTGGCCACTGCGCTATGCTAACAAACCCTGACTTTGCCGAATTCACACACAAATACGGCCAGCTAGGGTATGCAGCGCAGAAAAAAGATCGTGTATACCTTGCACGTATGTATTGGTTTACGGTTGAGTTTGGTTTAATGCAAACCGAAAACGGCCTGCGTATATACGGCGGTGGTATATTATCAAGCCCGGGTGAAACCCAGTACGTGTATTCAGATACACCAGAGATAACGCCTATGAGCGTAATTGATGTGCTGCGTACGCCGTACCGCATTGATATTATGCAACCACAGTACTACACCATAAATTCGATTCATGATCTGTTTGATATATCGCAAATGGATATTATGACTTTGGTTGAGCAAGCTAAAGCGCTTGGTTTGCACGACCCAAAATTTCCACCTAAAGAAAAATTAGCCGGTTAACTTTAATTTAAAAAGAAACGCTAAAGTAAGGATTTAAAATGTCTTCATTAAGTGAACAAAAATGCGAAGCCTGTCACGTAGATGCGCCAAAGGTATCTGAGGAAGAGCTTGCCCAACTTATTACCAAAATTCCAGACTGGGTACCAGAGGTACGCGACGGCATTATGCAACTTGAGCGTGTTTATAAGTTTAAAAACTTTAAGCAAGCTATGGCGTTTACCAATAAAGTAGGTGATATGGCAGAGGATGAAGGCCATCACCCAGGTTTATTAACCGAGTGGGGAAAAGTAACCGTAACGTGGTGGAGCCATTCAATTAAAGGCCTGCACAAAAACGATTTTATTTGCGCAGCTAAAACAGACGACGTATTTAACGCGCTGTAATTAAAAAATTAATTGAGCAGACTAAAAAGGCACTTTTCAGTGCCTTTTTTATTGCATCAAAATTGCGCTGTTAAATAAAGCGCTTATTTAAGGTTTGTCGCTATTTAACATGTCATCGTGTTCGGCCATATCCCACGGAAGTTCCCCGGGGCTGTTACCTAAAAAGTGCAAGTAATTCTCAAATTGATCAAGAATGTCCTTCACAATATCATCTTCACTGTAGCCATATACATCGTAAGATAACCCACCGCGGCGTAAGAAAACATCTGCCTTGTAATACATCTCGGAGTTATCAGCATCCGGTTTTAGCTCTGTATAGGCAAAGCTTGGCATTGGGTGCTCAGTAAGGCGAATATCATACACAAAATCAACATGTTCATGGCGTAGTACGGTTAAATGGGCGCGGCCTAAGTCAGTATCAAAATCTACCTCGGCATGCCACTGGCGCGCTTTTAATTCTGCTTGAACAGCTTGCATTGCTTTTACCACCACACTACTAATGAAGGTATGCACTTTTTCCTTATTCGGATAATTAACCATAGCGGCTAACCGGCGCTTCCAATGAGATAGGTTAACATTACGGCTATTGAGCGCATGTGCTTGTAAGCTCGTATCGCGATGGCCTTCAATGGTAAGTGCGCGCCAAAGTCCCGCGGTTGCAATAAGCATAATAATAGCAAAGGGTAGTGCACTGGCTATTGTCATGGTTTGCAGTGCACTTAGCCCACCTGCTACTAATAAAACAGCAGCCACAGCGCCCTCAAGCACAGCCCAAAACACCCGTTGCCATGCCGGCGTATCAATACTCCCGCCAGAGGCGAGGGAGTCAATAACTAACGAGCCCGAGTCAGATGAGGTTACAAAAAAGGTAATAATTAAAATAACCGTCAGTAGCGAAATAATAAACGATAACGGTAGCACTTCAAATAATTGAAATAGCGCAACGGCATGGTTTGCTTGAACATCGGTTATTAAAGTATTAAACCCTTCATTCATTATTAAATTTAGCGCGGTATCACCAAATACAGAAAACCATAAAAAGGTAAAAATAGTCGGAACTAGCATCACGCCCACAACAAATTGCCTAATGGTTCTGCCGCGGCTAATTTTAGCGATAAACATACCAACAAAGGGTGCCCACGCTATAGTCCAGCCAAATATAAATAGAGTCCAGTTACCAATCCAATCGCTACGGCTATAGGCTTGTAAATTAAAAGTACGCTCAACAATACCGCTAAGGTAGCTGCCTGTATTTTGTAAAAACGATTCAAGAATATGAATAGTCGGGCCAATAAAAAACACAAAGGCCATTAATGATACGGCGAGTGTCATGTTTATTATAGATAAACGCTTCACGCCTTTATCCATACCTGCCACCACAGAAAACGTTGCCGCTGCGGTAATAATAACAATAGCGGTAATTTGTACCGTGTTATTAATAGGGATGCTTGGCCATAAGTAGTGCAGCCCGGCATTAATTTGAGTAACCGAAAGCCCTAATGTTGTGGCAATACCAAATAGCGTGCCTAATATGGCAAACACATCAACAGTGTGCCCAATAGGGCCATATATTTTATCACCAATAAGTGGATACAAGGCTGAGCGAATAGACAGCGGAAGGCCGTGGCGAAATGCAAAGTAAGCAAGCACTAAACCAACAATCCCATAAATTGCCCATATATGAAAACCCCAATGAAAAAATGCAATTTGCATAGCCTGCTTAGCGGCATTAACGGTTTCTGCGGCGCCTGCGGGCGGAGATGCATAATGGAGCACGGGTTCTGCTACACCAAAATAAAGTAATGCGACTCCGTAACCGGCCGAAAATAGCATGGCAAACCACTCGCCAAAGCTGTATTGCGGTTGCGCATGATCAGGCCCCAGCTTGATATTTCCCCAGCTGGAGGCGGCAACACAAACGATGAAAACTAAGAAGATGGCAACTGATAACATATAAAACCAGCCAAAGGTTTCTGTTATCCACTTGAGGGCGACACTGAATGCTTGCCCTGCCAGTTCAGGGTTGCTACTTGTACCAATGACCAAAAGCAGAATAATAAATACCGCGGGCAAAAATACCGGTAGCAAAATAGTTGAGCGTAAAGCAGTTTTTGTCATATTAATCCTTAATATTAATTGCTAACTTTCAAGTATGCTTTACTACCTTATTATATCTTGGGTGTGTTGGCTAATTCAGTCGTTTATTTTGTATACGTATATTGCTTTGAATTAAGGTTGAGTTGAGCACAGAGAAACCCAACGGTTTAGCTATTTAAGAGATAAACTCTAATCTAAACAAAAAAGCTCTAAACCCAAAGGGCTTAGAGCTTTCTAAATTTAGCTAAAACACTAAGCTTTAATGTGTCGTTGGGTTTCGTTTCACTCAACCCAACCTACGTTTAACACCAATCAACTTAGGGCTTACAGCTAAAAGCTTATCGCTTATTTTAATCATCAATTGAGCGAAGTAGAGCGTTGATGCCTACTTTTTCGCGTGTTTGTTGATCAACTTTTTTCACGATGATTGCAGCGTATAGGCTGTGAGTGCCATCTTTTGATGGTAATGCGCCTGGCACAACTACAGCACCTGCTGGTACGCGGCCGTAATGAATTTCGCCGGTTTCACGGTCATAAATACGAGTGCTTTGGCTAATGTAAACGCCCATTGAAATAACAGCGCCTTCCTCTACTACTACACCTTCAACAATTTCAGAGCGTGCGCCAATAAAGCAGTTGTCTTCAATGATGGTAGGGTTAGCTTGTAGTGGCTCTAAAACGCCGCCTATGCCCACGCCGCCCGATAAGTGTACGTTCTTACCAATTTGTGCACACGAGCCAACAGTTGCCCATGTATCAACCATGGTGCCTTCATCTACAAATGCACCTATGTTCACATACGATGGCATAAGTACGACGTTTTTACCTACAAAGCTGCCTTTACGTGCTACCGCGTTAGGCACTACGCGCATGCCACCTTGCTGAAATTGCTCCGGTGTGTAGTCGCTAAATTTAAGCGGTACTTTATCGTAAAACTGATTTACGCCGTCGTTCATTGGTTGGTTTTCGCGAATACGAAATGATAGTAAAACGGCTTTTTTAAGCCATTGGTGTACGACCCATTCGCCTGATATTTTTTCAGCAACACGGGCTGCACCGCTATCAAGAAGCTCTAGTGCGTCAATAATCGCTTGTTTTACATCGCTAGATACACTGCTTGGGCTAATGCTATCGCGGTTGTCCCAGGCGTTTTCTATCATGGTTTTTAAATCTGACATGGTGTGTCCTTATTCTGTTTCGGCGTTGAATTTTTTACGTAATGCCTGATGAATTTTGGCTTGCTCTTCATCAGTCAGCGCTTGGTATTCGTTATTTGATACGACAAAGAAATCCTCTGCACGTTCACCTACCGTTGTAATACGGGCTGCGTGAATGTGTAATAAATGCGCTTGGAAAACTTCGGCAATTTTAGTAAGTAAACCGGGTATATCAACAGCTTGAATTTCTATTAGGCTGCGATCTTTACGTGCATGAGGGCGCAGCACTATTTTAGGTTTAATATTAAAGTCTTTAAATCGTTGCGAGCGATTCTTTTTAAAGCGTATTTTTTTACGTGGTTCGCTAAGTGCTTGCTCAAGCCCACGTTTAATTGACTGAGCACGGCTACTTGCAATAGGGTCGCCGCTCACTTCAAGTATTACAAAGTTAAATAGGGCGTAGCCATCTTTGGTAGTAAGTACTTGAGCGTGTTGTATTTGCGCTTTTTTAGAGCCAATTACGCTAACTAAGCGAGCGAATAACGGCCCAGAATATGGGCTATAAGCAAACACTTGCGTGCCGCCATGCATTGCTTTATCAGAAACAATGACACTGGGTAGGCTTAAGTCTGCGCATTTTAATAGGTGCTCGGTTTGCCATGATATTTGCTGCTCGCTAAAGGCAGTAAAGTAATTGGCTTTAAAGCGGCTCCAAATTAAATCAATTTGGTTTTCTAGGTAGCCCAAATTAAGTAAGCGCTGTTTAGCTTGGTGTTTTTTATCGCGTATTTGGTCGCGTTGATCCATTGGGTTTTCAAGCCCTAGGCGTAATGCGCGCTGAGTATGCAAGTATAATTCGCGTAGTAGGGTGTTTTTCCAATCATTCCATAAGTTGTCGTTGGTTGCGCGTATATCGGCAACGGTTAAACAATAGAGGTAATCGAGTTGGCGCTCTGTTTTTACGCGCGAAGCAAAGTCTTTAATAACACCTGGGTCATTTATGTCTTTACGCTGCGCAGTAACCGACATAAGTAAATGGTTACCAACTAGCCACGATATAAGCTTGCCATCAGATGATGGGAAGCCATGTAATTTAGAAAAAGCAATGGCATCAACCGAGCCTAGCTCTGAGTGATCGCCGCCACGCCCTTTAGCAATATCATGAAAAATACCTGCTAAATAAAGCAGCTCAGGCTTATCCATACGGGTTACTATTTCACTACAAATAGGAAACTCACTCACTTTAGATTTATCAAAATATTGGTAAATATTATTGATTAATTTATGGGTGTGCTCATCTACGGTGTAGGCATGAAATAAGTCAAATTGCATTTGCCCAAATATATTACGCCATTGTGGTAAATACGCGGCCAACATGCCGTGTTTGTGCATGAGCGTGAATGCGCGGCCCATGCCGTTTGGGTGTTTCACAATGCGCATAAATGCCTCGCGACACGCTGCGTAATCCTGTAAGTCACCTAATAGGCGCCTGCGTACTTGCCTAATGGTACGAATAGTACTTGGGTAAATATGGGTAATTTCGGGGTTGTCGGCAATATGCTCAAACAAAACAAAAAGTTGATCGCGTCTAAAAAATACCGATGGGTTTTTAACCCTAATTTGGTGCCCAACGCGTTCAAAGTCTTTGTCTAACTCAATTACTGGCGCTTCGCTGCTCTCTGGCATAATACTTTCTTCAAAGTACGATAGCAGCATTTGGTTAAGCTCGCGTACGCGGCTCATTATTCTAAATAAGCGTTTCATCATACGCTCAACCGAGGCTTTACCATCGCTACCAAAGCCAAGTATTTCAGCTGTGTGTGGTTGATGGTCAAACAACAAACGGTTTTCTGAGCGCCCAGCGGCTAAATGCAGTGCAAAGCGAATATTCCAAAGGTTCTCTAGGCACTCCGAAAGCTCCTGAAACTCTTCATGCGTTAAGTAGCCGTGGCTAATTAGCTCTTGTAGGGTTTCGGCTCTAAAGTGCTTTTTAGCAACCCAAATAATGGTTTGTAAATCGCGAAGGCCACCGGGGTTTTCTTTTATGTTTGGCTCTAGGTTGTAAGCAGTACCGTGGCACTTTTTATGGCGTAGGTTTTGCTCTTGCACTTTGGCTACAAAAAATTCGCCTGAGCGCCAAACGGGGGTTTCTATAATATGCGTTTTGAGTTTTTCAAACTCAATGTGATTACCAAAAATGAGCCTGCTTTCGAGCAAGCTGGTGGCAAAAGTAACGTCTTCACGTTTTTGCTCAATGGCTTGTTCAATGGTACGCACACTGTGGCCTATCTCTAAATTGAGATCCCATAGCATGGTAACAAACTGGCCTATTTTTTCGCATATTTGCTCGCTAGGCGGCTGCGTAACAAGCAATAAAAAGTCAATGTCGGAGTAGGGGTGTAGTTCGCCACGGCCATACCCGCCCACGGCAATAAGGGCAAGATCAGGCTCGTGAGCTAAATCGTAAACATGAAACAGTTTAATTAGCAGGCGGTCTATAAACTCAGCCCGGGCATTAATTAAATTACCAACTGGTTGCTTAGAAAATTCGTTATGTAACCACTTATAAAAATAGCTAGAACAATCGCGATAATCGCTCAGTTGCTCAGCATCGCTAAGCAACTTTTTTACTTTGTTGGGTAATGCCACGTGGGCTGGCTCCTTATTGAACCGTAAGCATTGATAAATAACCTGAACGTTAAGTAATAAGTCTATCCCAAGCGGCTATTTTCAGTGTTAACAGTGTTGAATCCACTTGCAAATAGGCTCGCTATTTAGCGCGTCAATTCGATTTGTTTTCACTGAAAATCTCCGGCTTGGGAAAAATAAATTAAATATTACATATAATTCAGTATGTTATTAAATGTATTAACCCGATTAGAGGTTAAATACTTTTATCAAGTGGCTCGGTTTTTATTAGTGTTCGATAATCCTGTCGATAGTATCATCTGATCGCAGCGTTAAAATTTCAACACCATTTTCAGTCACTAATAGGGTGTGTTCCCACTGTGCAGACAAACTACGGTCGCGTGTAACTACAGTCCACTCGTCTTTTAAAAGTTTACACTGGCGTTTACCTGCGTTAACCATTGGCTCTATTGTTAAACACATACCGGCTTTAAGTGTTTCGCCAGTACCTGCTTTACCGTAGTGCATTACTTGAGGCTCTTCGTGAAATTCGCTACCAATACCGTGGCCGCAGTATTCACGTACAATTGAGTAGTTAAAGCTCTCTGCGTATTTTTGAATTGCTTCACCAATATCGCCTAAACGCACACCTGGTTTTACCATTTTAATGGCAAGGTATAAGCTTTCTTGTGTTACTTGTGCAAGGCGTTTACCTTGAATGTTAGGCGTACCTACATGAAACATCTTTGAGGTGTCGCCGTGGTAACCGTCTTTAATTACGGTTACATCAATGTTGACGCTATCGCCATCTTTTAGCGGTTTGTCATTTGGAATACCGTGGCAAATTACATGATTTACAGAGGTACAAACCGACTTAGGAAAACCGTGGTAATTTAGTGGCGCAGGGATAGCATCTTGCACATTTACAATATAATCATGACAAATTGTATTTAGCTCATCAGTAGTCACACCTGGCACTACATGTGGTTCAATCATTTCAAGTACGTCTGCCGCTAAACGCCCGGCTACACGCATTTTTTCAATTTCTTCAGGGGTCTTGATCACAGCGCTCATTGAGGCTCCAAAGTTGCGTTTTTTAACATTTATCGTCGCACAAATTTTGCACGCGACGTTGAGTATTTAATTTTAATATGGTATAAAGCGCGCCGTCTTTTTACAAATAAATTCTTAAATGATTTTTTGTATTTAAGGCAAACACAATTTTATTTTAACACACACACGTATCGTCACATACACTTGGGTGCATTTGAAGTTTAAATACTTCGGTGTTGGTGCTATGGGATATGTGGAGGCCTAACCCTAAACTACATAGAGGATTTACAAAATGGCAAACGTTTCAATGCGCGATATGCTTCAAGCTGGTGTTCACTTTGGTCACCAAGCACGTTACTGGAACCCTAAGATGAAGCCTTTCATCTTCGGCGCACGTAACCGTGTACATATCATCAACCTTGAGCAAACAGTACCAATGTTCAACGACGCACTTAAGTTTTTATCAAGTGCTGCTGCAAACAAAGGTAAAGTTCTTTTCGTTGGTACTAAGCGCGCAGCAAGCGAAGCAGTTAAAGAAGCTGCTTTACAAAGCGACCAGTTCTTCGTTAACCACCGCTGGTTAGGTGGTATGTTAACTAACTGGAAAACAGTTCGTCAGTCAATCAAGCGTCTTAAAGACCTTGAAGCTCAAAGCCAAGACGGTACTTTCGAGAAGTTAACTAAGAAAGAAGCGTTAATGCTTACTCGCGAAATGGAAAAGCTTGAAAAGAGCCTTGGCGGTATCAAAAACATGGGTGGCCTTCCAGACGCTATCTTCGTTATCGATGCTGATCACGAGCACATTGCTATCCGTGAAGCAAACAACCTAGGTATTCCAGTTGTTGCAATCGTTGATACTAACTCTAACCCAGACGGTGTTGATTACATCGTACCTGGTAACGATGATGCTATCCGTGCAATCAACCTTTACACTAGCTCTGTTGCAGCTGCTATCACTGAAGGTCGTGAGAACAACATCGTTGCTCAAGCTGAGAAAGACGACTTTGTAGAAGCTGAGTAATTAGCTGTCATCAAGTCTTCATCTTTTTAAGGTGAAGACTTGCTATTCTTGTAGAGCGGTTTACCCGCTTATCTAATACCTGATTTCAGATTTGAGGATTTACTAATGGCTGTAACTACTGCCCTAGTTAAAGAATTACGCGAGCGTACTGGCGCTGGCATGATGGATTGTAAAAAAGCGTTAACTGAAACTGATGGCGACATCGAGTTAGCGATTGAAAACATGCGTAAGAGCGGTGCTGCAAAGGCTGCTAAGAAAGCAGGTAACATTGCTGCTGAAGGTACTATCATCATCAAGCAAAACGATGGTGTTGCAGTACTAGTAGAAGTTAACTGTCAAACTGACTTCGTAGCAAAAGACGAAAGCTTCTTAGCGTTTGCTAACAAAGTTGCTGACGCTGCTATCGCTGAAACAATCACTATCGAAGACTTACAAGCTAAGTTTGAAGAAGACCGTGTTGAGCTAGTAACTAAAATTGGTGAAAACATCAACGTACGTCGTCTTCAGTACATCACTGGTGAAACACTTGTTGAATACCGTCACGGTGATCGTATTGGTGTTGTTGTTGCAGGTGCTGCTGATGAAGAAACACTTAAGCACATTGCAATGCACGTTGCTGCTTCAAACCCAGAGTACTTAACGCCTGAAGATGTACCTGCTGACGTTGTAGAAAAAGAAAAGCAAGTTCAAATCGACATCGCGATGAACGAAGGCAAGCCTGCTGAAATCGCTGAAAAAATGGTTGTTGGCCGCATGAAGAAATTTACTGGTGAGGTTTCTCTTACTGGTCAAGCTTTCATCATGGAGCCTAAAAAATCTGTTGGCGAAATTCTTAGAGAGAAAAACGCAACAGTTACTAGCTTCGCACGTGTAGAAGTTGGTGAAGGTATCGAGAAGAAAGAAGAAGATTTTGCTGCTGAAGTTGCTGCTCAAATTGCAGCTGCAAAAGGCGAGTAAGATTAACTATTTGTGATGCATAAGGAAATTAGATGCCATTAAAGTACTATTTGCTTTTGCGTCACGCTTAGAAATTCTTTAAAATAACCGCGCTTTTATGTTTATCATAAGCGCGGTTATTTTTTACCCATAATTTAATAAAAAGTTGGCCCCAATACTATGACTATCAATCGTAAACCTATTTTTAGACGTGTTCTTCTCAAATTAAGTGGTGAAGCTTTAATGGGAGACGAAGGCTTCGGCATCGACCCAAAAGTGCTAGATCGTATGGCCCAAGAAATTAAAGAGCTGGTAGAACTCGACGTAGAAGTGGGTTTGGTTATCGGCGGTGGTAACTTTTTACGTGGCGGATCACTAGCAGAAGCTGGCATGAACCGCGTAGTTGGTGACCACATGGGTATGCTTGCAACCGTAATGAACGGCCTTGCAATGCGTGATGCACTTCACCGTGCATTTGTTAATTGTCGTTTAATGTCGGCAATCCCTCTAAACGGTGTATGTGATGCATACAACTGGGCTGAGGCAATTAGCTTATTAAAATCTGGCCGCGTTGTTATTTTTGCAGCAGGTACGGGTAACCCGTTCTTCACTACCGATTCTGCTGCGTGTTTACGCGGTATTGAAATTGAAGCCGACACTGTAATTAAAGCGACTAAAGTTGATGGCGTATTTAGTGATGATCCGGTTAAAAACCCAGAAGCCACGCTTTACCGTCACTTAAGCTACAATGAAATTATTGATAAAGAACTAAAAGTAATGGATTTAGCGGCGTTTACACTCGCTCGCGATCATAATATGCCACTGAGCGTATTTAACATGAATAAATCAGGCGCCTTAAAACGCGTAATTATGGGTGAAGAAGAAGGCACACTTATCTCTTCACAAGCCTCAGATGAAGTAATCAAATAATTAGGATTAAACCGTGATTAACGATATTCAAAAAGATGCGCAAGAGCGCATGCAAAAAAGTGTAGCAGCACTAGGTAGTCAACTATCAAAAATTCGTACAGGTCGTGCTCACCCAGCAATTTTAGACGGCATTATGGTATCGTACTACGGTGCTGATACACCGCTTAACCAAGTGGCTAATGTAACGATTGAAGACTCTCGTACGCTTGCTATCGGCGTATTCGACAAGTCTTTAGCGCAAGCTGTAGAAAAAGCAATTATGGCGTCTGACTTAGGTTTAAACCCTATGTCTGCTGGTACAGTAATTCGCGTACCACTTCCTCCGCTTACAGAAGAGCGCCGTAAAGATTTAATTAAAATTGTACGTGGCGAAGTAGAAGGCGGCCGTGTTGCTGTGCGTAACATTCGTCGTGACGCTAATGGCGATGTAAAATCTTTATTAAAAGATAAAGAAATTTCTGAAGATGAAGCGCGTCAAGCAGAAGATACAATTCAAAAGCTTACAGATAAATTTATCAAAGAAATGGATGCACAACTAACAGCGAAAGAAGCTGAGTTGATGGAAATCTAAACAGCTAAATAACCTCAATGCAGGTTATGAAATATATTAGTTTTGAAACGCCGTCTAGGGTATACTAGGCGGCGTTTTTTTATGGAATACTCAATATTTATGGTTCTAGACGCTGATACAATTTCACAGCAATGTTTACCTAAACATGTTGCCATCATCATGGATGGTAACGGGCGTTGGGCGCAAGCTAGAAATAGACCTCGTGTGTTCGGGCATAAAAAAGGCGTGGACGCAGTTCGTCAATCTGTTCAGTTTTGTACTAAATTAGGGATACAATCGTTAACCTTATTTGCTTTTAGTAGTGAAAACTGGCGCCGCCCCGAAGACGAAGTAAACACTTTAATGGAGCTTTTTTTGTTTGTTTTAACAAAGGAAGTAAAAAAGCTTCATAAAAATAATGTAAAACTGACCATTATTGGAGATTTATCACGATTCTCTGAAAGTTTACGTAGCAAAGTAAACGCTGCGCATGAGCTAACAGCAGATAACACCGGTTTGCATTTAAACGTGGCCGCTAATTATGGCGGTAGATGGGATATGGCAAATGCAGCAAAGCAACTAGCACTACAAGTTGCAAACGGACAACTCAAGGCAGAGGATGTTACAGAAGAGCGCTTAGCACAGCATATGAGCATGGCAGACCAAGCGGAGCCGGATTTACTAATTCGCACGGGTGGTGATGTTCGTATTAGTAACTTTTTACTATGGCAAGCTGCTTATGCGGAACTTTACTTTACCGAAACTCTTTGGCCTGATTTTAATGAAGCAGCATTTGCTGAGGCCATTGCGTGTTACGTTGCCAGAGAGCGACGTTTTGGTTGTACGGGCGAACAAATAAAACAATTACTCGCTCAAACCTAAAATAGAATAAGGGTCACTATTTTGTTAAAACAACGAATTTTAACCTCGGTTGTATTAGCGCCGTTAGCGCTAGCCTTGGTTTTTTATACTCCACTAACATTGTTTAGTTATTTTGCCGGTATTATTGTTTTACTTGGCGCGTGGGAGTGGTCTGCTTTTATGGGCCTATGCACAAAATTAAAACGGGGTGCGTTTGTGGTGTTAATTGGCGCGTTATTGGCGCTACTAAATTTACATTGGCCGATTGAATCACTGTGGCAAAACGGCCAGCTGGTCGGGGATGCAAATTACTTATTTACGCTCTCGTTTGCTTGGTGGATTGTGGCCAGTTATTTAATTTGGCGCTACCCAGCCATGGCCAAAGCATGGAACGAAGGCTTGGTAATGCGCGGCATTGCCGGGCTGCTTACTTTAATCCCACTTTGGCTTGCACTCAATACCTTACGTAGCGCGCAATACGCTGAATCTACGCACTTTGGCTCGGTACTGATTTTAGTGGTACTTGGTATTGTGTGGAGCGCCGATGTAGGGGCTTACTTTACAGGCAAAAGTTTTGGTAAGCACAAGCTTATGCCAAAGGTGAGCCCAAATAAAACCATCGAAGGCCTAGCTGGTGGTGTGGTTGCATCAATTATATTTGTTTTAGCTTTTTGTCACTTTACCGGTGTGGATTTTGCTGTATGGCCTATTTATGCCGTAATGACCGCCTTTATAGCCTTGTTTTCGGCTGTCGGTGATTTACTCGAAAGCATGTTTAAGCGTGAAGCCGGCCTAAAAGACAGTGGTCGCTGTTTACCCGGCCACGGCGGTATTTTAGATAGAATTGACAGCTTAACCGCAGCAGCCCCTATGTTTGTAATGTGCTATGCATGGACCTTGAGTTTATGAGCCAACAGCAACAACTTGTTATTTTAGGCGCTACAGGTTCAATTGGGTTAAGTACATTAGATGTTATAGCGCGAAACAAAGCGCTATTTAACGTGTTTGCCCTCACTGCAGGCCACAATGCAAAAAAAATGGCTGAGCTATGTATTGAGCACGAACCGTTATATGCGGTTATGGCCACACAAAGCGCTGCAGAGCAATTATCATCGTATTTAAATAATACGCCATGCCAAACCTTAGTAATGCATTCACAGCAGGCTATGAGCGATTTATGTGCGCATCCCGATGTCGATACAGTCATGTCAGCTATTGTTGGCGCTGCCGGCTTACTGCCCACACTAAGCGCCGTTGAAGCAGGTAAAAAAGTACTGCTTGCCAATAAAGAATCGTTGGTTATGTCAGGACAGTTGTTTATTGATAAAGTAAAACAGCATAAAGCCACGTTGTTACCTATTGATAGCGAGCATAACGCTATTTTTCAGTGCTTACCTCATTCACTTCAAAACGCAAATGCAGATCAAAATTTACAAGAGCATGGCGTAAGTAAAATATTGCTTACCGGCTCTGGTGGGCCATTTTTAACGCGCGATATAAATACCTTGAAAGAAGTAACAGTAAGTGAAGCCGTCGCTCACCCTAATTGGTCTATGGGGCAAAAAATATCGGTAGATTCAGCCACCATGATGAACAAAGGGCTTGAATTTATTGAAGCTAAATGGCTGTTTAATTGTGACACCAGCGATATTGATGTGGTGATCCACCCGCAAAGTATTATTCATTCTATGGTGCAATACCACGATGGCTCCATTTTAGCGCAAATGGGTAACCCCGATATGCGCACACCTATTGCACACGCACTCGCTTACCCAGATCGAATTAACGCGGGTGTAAAACCACTCAACTTTTCGGATATTTGTGATTTTTCGTTCACAAAACCTGATTTTGCGCGTTATCCAAATTTACAACTTGCTATTGATGCGTGCAGCGCAGGGCAAGGCGCAACCACAACGGTAAATGCAGCAAACGAAATAGCGGTTGCGGCATTTTTAAAAGGCCAAATTGGCTTTACTGACATTTATAAAATTAATGCACAAACGCTTGATGCGGCCACATTCACTAACGTACAAAGCCTAGATGAAATATTAGCGTGTGACCAACAAGCCCGCCAACGTGCAGCGGATTTAATAACAAAAGTGACTCATTAATATGTTAGATTTTTTTTGGAATCTTGGCTCGTTTATTTTAGCGCTGGGCATTTTAGTTGCTATTCATGAATATGGGCACTTTTGGGTGGCCCGTAAAATGGGTGTTAAAGTGCTGCGCTTTTCGATTGGTTTTGGTAAACCGCTTTTGAAGTGGCACGATAAATACAATACAGAATACGTAATTGCCGCTATTCCGCTGGGTGGCTACGTTAAAATGCTTGATGAACGCGTGGATGAGGTACCTGAAAATGAGCGCCATTTGTCATTTAACGCTAAATCGGTTCAGGCCCGTATAGCCATAGTAGCAGCCGGCCCGCTGGCTAATTTTTTATTTGCTATTGTGGCGTTGGCGGCTATGTACATGGTGGGCGTGCAATCGGTAAAACCTGTAGTAGGTAGTATTACCGAAGGTAGCAGAGCTGAGCAGGCGGGTATTATGCCCTCTGAACAAATTATTAAAATTGGTGATGACACAATTGCCACCTGGCAAGATGCAACTTTTGCACTTATGTCGAGCTTAGGTGAGCAAAGCGTGCCCGTAGTAGTGCGTAACGAAAACTACCAAGAGCAAACAAAAATGCTTAACGTAGAGGGTTGGAAGCTCGATCAGCAAGACGTGCCGCCACTGAGTTCGTTGGGTATTGTACCGTTTAGACCCCAAGCGACGTTAACCATTGCGGCTATTACTAAAAATTCAGCAGCCGAACTGGCTAATTTGCAGGTTAACGATACGATTATCGCTGTAAATGGTGAAACAATAAGCGATTGGCAGCAATTAGTTAATCTTATTACGCAATCGGCTAACAAATCTTTACAATTTAGTGTAAAAAGACAAGATAGTATAAATAGCGTAACAGTAACGCCTAAATCGCGCATTAATGAGCACGGTATTGAACAAGGGTTTTTAGGTGTTGCGCCGGTTGTTCAACCTTGGCCTGAGGGCTATGTTGAAACCCGAAGCTTTGGTCCGCTTGATAGTATTGCTCGTGGTACCCAAGAGACCTGGCGCCTTATAACGCTTAGCTTTGACATGATTGGTAATTTAATTACAGGTCAGGTTTCCGTTAAAAATTTAAGTGGCCCTGTGGGCATTGCAGTTGGTGCAGGAACTAGCGTAAGCTACGGGCTAGTCGCCTTTTTAAGCTTTTTAGCGCTAATAAGCGTTAACTTGGGTGTATTTAATTTATTACCTCTGCCAGTGCTTGATGGTGGACACTTAATGTATTACATAATTGAACTTTTCCGTAAAAAGCCGGTCTCTGAAAAGACACAAGAATTTGGTTTTAAAGTGGGCGCCTTGCTGCTCATATTTTTAACATGTTTCGCTTTGTTCAATGATGTATCGCGTTTGTAGTTACAGCGTGACAATTACTAATTAGAACACGATTGTAAGCATCACTAATTGTTAGTTTTGATGTTAAGCGGTAATACAGTTGTAAAGGATAAAGATAATAAAATGGCTATAAAAAAACATTTGGCAGTTTCAAGTTTATTGGGTGCAAGTTTTGCAGCCCTGGGCCAAAACTCCTTTATTGTTGAAGATTTAAAAATTGAAGGTTTGCAACGTGTAGCACTTGGTGCAGCACTGACGCATGTTCCTATCAATGTGGGCGATAACGTTGATGACTATACGATTTCAAAAACAATAAAGTCACTTTATCGTTCAGGTCACTTTGACAACATCAAAGCGTTACGCGATGGTAATAACGTTATTTTTAAAGTGACTGAGCGTCCTACTATTAGCTTTATTGAGTTTGAAGGCAATAAAGATATAAAAGACGAGCAGCTTAACGAATCACTCGATCAGCAAGATATTCGCCAAGGTGAACCGCTTGATAAAACTGTTATCGATAATATCGAAAAAGGGTTGGTTGAGTTTTTCCACAGTATTGGTAAATACAATGCCACCGTTGATATTAGCGTAACTAAGCTGCCACGTAACCGTGTAAAGCTTAAGCTAGAATTTGACGAAGGCGAAGCCGCCTCTATTCGTCAAATCAACTTAGTGGGTAACGAATTATTCTCTAACGAAGAGCTTTTAAAGCTTGCTGAATCGCAACAAGATTTACCGTGGTGGCAGTTTATGGGTAGCGACCGTTACCAAAAACAAACCATTGAAGGCGATTTAGAAAAAATTCGCAGCTTTTACTTAGACCGCGGTTACTTACGTTTTAATATCGATTCTACGCAAGTATCAGTAAGTCCTGAGCGCGAATCTGTGTATGTAACTGCTAACTTAACAGAAGGTGTTAAGTACACAGTTAAAGGTTTTGACTTTATCGGTGATTTACTTGGCCGAGAAGAGCTAATCAAAAGCGTTATCCCACTTCGCGCCGGCGAGCTTTACAATGGCTCAGTGGTGACCTCATCAGAAGAATTTATCAAAAGCTACTTAGCGCGCTTTGGTTATGCCAATGCCGAAGTACGCACAATTCCAGAAATTGATGATGAAAAACAAGAAGTGCAACTTACGCTGTCGGTAAATCCGGGCAAGCGTGTGTACGTACGTCGTATCATCGTTGGTGGTAACCAAAATACTGCTGATGAAGTACTTCGCCGCGAAATGACACAACTTGAAGGTGCGTGGTTATCTAATCAAAACCTTGAGCGCTCAAAGCTGCAAATTCAACGTTTACCGTACATGGAAACTGTTGATTTTAACGTAGTACCAGTACCGGGTGTAGATGACCAAGTAGACGTAGACTTTACAGTAAAAGAGCAATCGGCCGGTAGCTTTAACGCGGGCTTAGCGTATGGCTCATACGCAGGGCTTCAGTTTAATATTGGTGTGACCGAATCTAACTTTTTAGGTACGGGTAATCAAATTGGCTTAAACTTAAATACCTCTACTGGTTCTGAAAGCATTAGCTTGTCGTACACCGACCCTTACTTTACGCCAGATGGTGTATCGCAAGGCAGCAGTATTTTTTACAACAACTACGATGCCAGTAAATTTAGCTTAGTAGATTATAAATCAACAAGTTACGGTATTGGTACCAATATTGGTTTCCCAATTGATGCGGTAAACCGTGTTAACTTTGGCGTACGTTGGATTCAAGAAGAACTTTCAGAAATTGCCGAGTACGAACAAACTCGCGTACTACGCGAAACCTTCTTAGATGAAGAAAACCCAGATGCTGGCTTTGACTTTACTAAATATGAGCTAAGCGTTGGTTGGTCGCGTATCACAGTTAACCGTGGTTTATTCCCAACAGCGGGTTCGCGCCAAACATTAAATTTAACAGCCACAACGCCTAACTCTGATCTTCAGTATTTTAAACTGAACTACGATTCGCGTTTTTACTGGCCAATATCTAATGACCACCGTTGGGTGTTCTCAACACGTGCAGCGCTTGGTTACGGTAATGGTTATGGGTCAACCAATGGTTATGAACAAACCCTGCCATTCCAAGAGTTCTTCCGTATAACGGAAATGGAGCTACGTGGCTTTGACCGTAATACTATACTGCCGCGTGCTGTATCACGTGTTCCTTTATCAATCCCTGGTACGCCAGGTGCTGATGGTACTACAACCGGTAGCATTGGTGGCTCTGATGAGTTTGATATTTTAGTACCACAAGGGCGTATTGGTGGTAATGCAAAAGCGGTTGCAGGTATGGAGCTAATTGTACCTACGCCGTTCTTAGATGAAGAAAACACCAGCTCTGTACGTACCAGTTTCTTTGTAGATGCTGCCAACGTATGGGATACTGAATTTAACGTTGACCGTTTCCAAAACTTAGCGCCAGATGAGCGTGCTAAGTTAGATGATTACTCTGATCCAATGCGCTTTAGGGTATCAACCGGTTTATCTTTACAATGGATCTCTCCAATGGGTCCAATGCTGATTAGTTTTGCGTATCCATTGCAAAAAGAAGAAGATGACGATACAAAGACCATCAGCTTTAATATTAGTAACACTTTCTAAAGGAGTTTTTTGTGAAAAAATTATTTAAATCAACAGCAGTAGCCGTGTTAGCAACATTGATGATGGGCACCTCTGCAAGTGCATTTGCCCACAAAGTAGGCATTGTTGATATGCAAGAGATCTACAAGCAAATTCCTCAAATGGCTAAAATTGAGCAGTCTTTACAAACTGAGTTTGCTGAGCGTCGTCAAGAGCTTGAAAAACTACAAGGCGACATTCGCTTTGAAGCAGAAAAATTTAAGCGTGAAAGCACTACAATGAGCCAAGCTCAAAAAGATGCACTACGTGACAAAATTCAAGGCATGCAACAAAACCTTGCTGAAAAAGGTCGTCCTTTAGAGCAAGAAATCAAAGCACGTCAAAACCAAGAGCTTGCTAAAGTTCAGGGTTTAATTGTTAAAACAATTGAAGAAATTGCTAAAGATGGCGACTTCGATGAAGTTAAAGTTAAAGACACTACTATTTACTTTAACCCTAAAGAAGTAACTGATCTTTCAAGCAAAGTTGTATCAGCAGTTAGTAAGAAATAATCACTCTATGCAAAATTATACGCTTTCGCACATTGCGGAACTTCTAGGCGCCGAACTTCAAGGTGATGGCGCTTTAGAAATTACAAAAATAGCTACACTTGCAAATGCCCGTTCTGGGCATATTGCATTTTTAGCGAACTCAAAATATCGTACGCAGCTTGAAACCACACAAGCCAGCGCAGTGATTCTTAGTGAAGCCGATGCACCGTATTTTAGTGGCGCAAAAATCATTGTTGGAAATCCGTATGTGAGCTACGCAAAGCTTGCACAATTTATGGATACAACCCCGCAAGCGGCGCAGCAAGGTATACACGCTAGTGCGACTATTCACCCAAGTGCAACGGTAAGTGCAAGTGCTGCCATTGGCGCAAATGTAGTTATAGAAGCCGGTGCTGTAATTGGTGATAACGCACAAATTGGTCCGAACAGTTTCATCGGTGAACGTGTTAAAATAGGTTCTGGCACAAAGCTTTGGCCGAGTGTGACTATTTATCACGATGTTGAAATTGGCGCTGATTGTTTATTTCAAGCAAACAGTGTGGTTGGCAGTGACGGATTTGGCTATGCAAACGAGCGCGGGCAGTGGGTTAAAATTCCTCAGCTAGGCTCTGTGATTATCGGCGACAAGGTTGAAGTGGGCGCAAGCACTACAATTGACCGTGGCGCACTCGATAACACGATTATTCATAGTAATGTGATCATCGATAACCAATGTCAAATAGCACACAACGTTGAAGTTAACTCGGGTACTGCAATTGCAGGCTGTACTGTACTAGCAGGTAGTGTAACCATTGGTAAAAACTGCCAAATAGGTGGCATGACCGCAATTAATGGTCACATGTCAGTATGTGATGGTGTTATAATTACCGGCATGAGTATGGTGACTAAATCGATCACCGAGCCGGGTATTTACTCATCTGGTATGCCCCATACAACTAATAAAGAATGGCGTAAATCAATTGCCCACTTGCGTAATCTTTCAGACATGAAATCACGTCTTAAAGCGCTTGAAGCATTGGCTAAGTCATAACGTTGAACACTAATAAGGATGCTATTTTGGCAAACGAATTAAATAGCCTTGATATTCAAGAAATTTTAAGTTTATTACCACACCGCTACCCGATGCTTTTAATTGATCGTGTAATTGACTTTACGCCTGGCGAGTCACTGCATGCGATTAAAAATGTATCGGTTAACGAGCCTATTTTTACTGGCCACTTTCCAAATCAGCCAATTTTCCCTGGTGTGCTAATATTAGAAGCCATGGCGCAAGCCACCGGTTTATTAGGATTTAAAACAGTAGAAAACCGTAGCGATAACGAGCTTTACTTATTTGCTGCAGTCGATAACGCACGTTTTAAACAGCCAGTTATACCGGGCGATACACTGCATTTGCATGTAGAGTTTTTAAAAGAGCGTCGCAATATATGGAAATTTGCCGCTGAAGCAAGAGTCGACGGCAAGGTTGTATGTAGTGCCGAAATTATGTGTGCGAGAAGAGAGTTTTAATAGTGATCCATTCTACAGCAATAATCGAACCTGGCGCTAAACTAGGCAACAATGTCTCAGTTGGTCCATATAGCTATATTGGCAATGATGTTGTGATCGGTGATGACTGTATTATTGAGTCTCACGTTGTTATTAAAGGGCCATCTACTATTGGCTCTGGCAATCATATTTTTCAATTTGCGTCAGTAGGCGAAGCCTGCCAAGACAAAAAATATAACAACGAACCAACCACCCTTATTATGGGCGATAACAACGTTATACGTGAGTGTGCAACCATTCACCGTGGTACTATTCAAGACCAAGGTGTTACTAAAATTGGTAGCAATAACTTATTTATGGCGTATACCCACGTTGCTCACGATGCCGTAATTGGTAATAACGTTATATTTGCTAATAACGCAAGTGTTGCAGGCCACGTGCATGTAGGCGATTGGGTTATTTTAGGTGGTAACTCAGGTGTGCATCAATTTTGTAAAATTGGTGATCACGCATTTATTGGTATGTACTCAGGCGTTAATAAAGACGTACCGCCATTTGTAACCACCATTGGTATGCCAGCAGGCCCTGCTGCGACCAATAAAGAAGGTATGAAGCGTCGTGGCTTTGAAAGCGACGAAATTATGGCTGTTCGCCGTGCTTATAAAGCGTTTTACCGTAAGAGCTTAAGTGTAGACGAAGCGATTGCCTCACTAAGTGAAGATGCCGCTAAGTATCCTGCGGTACAAACCATGATTGATTTTGTGAAAAGCTCTGAGCGCGGTATCGTAAGATAAGCGCCTTATGCTTTTAAAAAAAACCACCTAAGAGTAATCGACGGTGGTTTTTTATTGCCTATAAAATATTTTAATTCAGTACACACTCAGCCACGTAAGGTTAACCTTTGCGCGAATTTTTATAATTAAAGCGCAACTATGTCTTTTACTAAGTTAATTTTTACCCTCAGTTTTTTATCAATTTTAGCTGCGTGTAGCAGCCAACCTCTAGTTACCTCTGCTAATGGCGAGCGTGCTCAGTTAGGTAAAGCCTCTTATTACGCTAATAAATACCATGGTCGCACAACAGCAAACGGCGAAACATTTAGCCAAAATGCATCCACTGCTGCGCATTTAGAATTACCCTTTGGTACAAAAGTGAAGGTTACAAACTTGGCAAATAACAAATCGGTGATCGTGAGAATAAACGATAGAGGCCCGTACGTTAGAGGGCGGGTTATTGATTTATCGTTAGGTATGTTTAAAAAAATTGCCGACCCTAAAGTCGGCGTTATAGATGTATCAATCAGCGTATTAAATGATTAACTTGATCTCTGGATAATATATCTATCTCAAGCAGCTATTTTTAGCGCTAACTGCGTTGAATTTTCTTGCAATATGCTAGCTATTGACGCGTAAATTCGCCTTGTTTCCACTTAAAATTTCTAGCTAGAAAAAACAGAATTAAGTTTCATTAATATTCGGTTGGTTAGTAAATCTCTTAACCAGAGTTCAAGTTATTTAAAACCGAGTAGTTAAGGCAACATAATCGGAATATGTTTCGCTAAGCTCTTTATGAGTGCCTTGTGCTACAAGGCTGCCATTTTCTAGCCAGATAATGTTATCCATTTGTGCTAAAAGAGCAGGGTCGTGGGTAATGGTAAGTACGCTTGCCTTACTCATTACCTGCATAATAGCGCTCATTACCGTTTGCTTAGATTGGTTATCAAGTCCTTCAGTAGGCTCATCAAGTACTAAAATAGCTGGGTTTTGTAATAAAGCTTGCGCAATGGCTATGCGCCTTGATTGGCCTTGAGAAACACTTCTCCCACCTGTGCCTAAACGGGTTTTTAAACCATCTTGTAGCTCATTAAACCAAGGTTTTAGCTGTGCAAGGTTAATGGCTTCAAGCATTTCTTCTTTTGTGGCGCTTGGCTTTGCATAGCGTAAGTTTTCACTTAATGTGCCATCAAAAATATGATGCTGCTGCGCAAGTATATTAATAACGCCTGCGCGGGTGTTGCTGCTTAGTGCGTGGAGTTCTTCTGCGTTATTTTCATCGCTTAGCCTAATGCTGCCTTGCTGCATTGGCCATAACCCGGTGAGTAAATTAACCAAGGTGCTTTTACCACTGCCGCTTCTGCCTACAATCGCCACTTTTTGCTGTGCCTTAAGGGTAAAGCTGATATTAGTTAAAGCACTGTGCTCCTGGTATTTATAGCCAATGTTATTAAGCGCCAAAGTTGTATTGTTTTTATCAAACTGCATCTCAATTAACTCTGCGCTATTAGCTTCTTGCGCTGTGACTTTATCTTCCAGTGTAAATAGTCGCTCAGCGGCTTTGAGTACAGTGGGCAGCTCTATAAATGCATTAGGCAACAGTAATACAGTTTCAAAGCTTGCTAATACAAATAGGCTTAACATAGCAAGCTCAACATTGACCATAGCGCCGCTGTAAACCAAAGGCACAATAGTGACTATGGCGCCAAGCATAGCTAGCTGCACAACCAGCAAACTTAAACCGTCGCTATTTGCGAGTGCTTTATGGCGACTATAAAGTTGTTGGTTATATTGCTCGTTTAGTTCATTGCATTTTGAAATTTGCCCAGCACGTGCCTGATAAATACTCAGCTCTCTAAGGCCGGTTAGGGTGTCAGAAAGCTCTGCTCTAAGTTGTGCACTGAGCTGTGTTTCTTTATGGCTATTTTTATTTAATTTAGCACTCAACAGCGCAGGTAAAACAACGCCAATTAATAAAATGCCTATAAAACAAATAAGCGCAACATTGGCGTTATAAGCCGCCATAAACACCATAATTATGGGCACACTCAACAGCGCTACCAGCATAGGTAGTAATATGTTTAAGTAAAATTTATCAAGCGCATCCACATCATTTTGTAAGCGGTTAACTAAATCGGCGCTGCGGCTCATTGCTAAATCTACATTGTTTAGCTTACTTAGCGTGGCAAACATATTAACGCGTATTTCACTAAGCAATAAAAATGTCGCGTTATGTGTTACTAAGCGCTCACCATAGCGTGATGCAGTTCGTACAATCGCTAAAAATCGAATGGTTCCTGCAGGTGTAAAGTAATTCATTTGTACGCCTGCAATACCCGCTGCCGCCATTGAGGCTAAAAACCACCCCGATATAGCGAGTAAGCCCACGTTTGCAAGTACCGTTAACGTCGCTAAAAAAGTACCCAGTAGCATGGCTTTATAATGGGGGCGGCAAAGTTTTAATAGCCTAATAAAATTAGTCATTGTTTGCTCCTTGCGCTTGTAAATTAAGGAGTGATTTAAATGCGCCTTGTTGCTGCTCAAGTTGGCTGTAAGTACCTTGCTGTGCTATTTCGCCATTTTGCATAACCAGGATATTGCTTGCGTTTTTCACTGTATTTAGCCGGTGGGCAATGACCAACACTAAGTGGTTTTTAGCGTAATTATTTATAGCCTGCTGAATAAGCTGCTCGGTTTGGCTATCAAGGTGGGCTGTCGGTTCGTCAAGCACTAAAATAGGTGCTTGTTTTAAAAACGCCCGTGCGAGGGCTATACGCTGCTTTTGACCGCCAGAGAGCCCTTCACCTTGCTCACCTATCAGGGTGTCGAACCCATTCTCTAACGTGTTTATAAAATCTAAGGCGCCCGCTTGGTGTGCGGCTTGCTCAAGCTCTAGTTGCGTAGCGGCTGGCTTGGCTATTTTTATGTTATCGCTAATGCTTTGATAAAAAAGCGTTGGGGTTTGTGGGATCCACGCAATTGCGTTTTGTAATGTACTCATGCTTGTAGCATCAAGTGATTTATTATTAATGCTTATTTGTTCAATCACCTGCGGATGAAACCCTAATAAACAATCAAATAAAGTACTTTTACCTGAGCCACTAGCACCTACTACTGCCACTAGCCCTTTAGCGGGTAGCGTAAGGTTTATATTTTTTATGCCTTCGTTACTGTTTGGGTAGGTAAAGTTTAAGTTGTTTATATTTATTGAGCTTATTTGCTCCTCAAACTTTGCTGAATGTTGCTGTGACTGCTCAGGAAGTGGGGCATTTAAAATAGTGACCATATCGGCCGCTGCGCTTATACCTTGCAAACGGGCATGGTAGTGGCTGCCTAATTGGCGCAGGGGTAAGTAAAATTCTGGGGCAAGTAGTAAAACAACAAAGCCGGTTGCAAAATCAAGCGTGCCAAAAAACAGTCTAAAACCAATGATTACCGCCACCAGCGCCACACTAATTGTGGCTAAAAATTCCAGCGCAAATGATGATAAAAAGGCAATTTTTAAAACTCCGAGTGTAGCGTGCCTAAAGTCATCAGAAATTTTGGCTATTTGTTTTAGCTCTTTTTGCGTTGCGTTAAACAATTTAAGTTGTGTTAAACCTTGTACGCGGTCAAAAAAGTAATTACCTAGTACGGCCAGTTGCTGCCATCTTTTTTGATTTAACGCCTCGGCCTTTGAGCCCACCAAAATCATAAAAAACGGAATAAGCGGGGCGGTTAATAAAAATATTAAGCCTGCTTTATAGTCGGTTGGAAAAATAACCACCAATATTGCCAGCGGAATAAGCGCGCTATAAGCAACGCCAGGCAAGTATTTAGCGTAGTAGTCGTGCAGTGCTTCAACGCCATCGTGCACGGTGTTAAGCGTGGCTCCTTGGCCGTGTTGTTCAATATAACTTGGGCCAAGTTGCGTTAATTTGGTTAATAAGGTTTGGCGCATAGCCGACTTTATTTTAAGTGCCGCATAAGCACTGAGCCTTTCACTGATAGCTAAAAACAGGGCTCTGAGTAAAATAATACCCGCAAGTGGCCAAAGTAAATGGGTTACTTGGTTAAGGCTTGCACCTTCAAACATCACATTATGAATAGTTTGTGCCAGTAAATAGGCGCCTGCAATCATTAAAATAGCGTTAAATGTGCCCAGTGCAATACTTAACTTTAGCCATGCACCCGCAGGCTTACTTTGCCGTTTTAAAAAAGCGCGCAGAGATTGCTGCTGCGCGCGATTTGGTCGGGGATTAGTCGTCATCTTTAGTGTTGTTAGCTTCGTTTAGTAAATCATGCATCGGTTGTTCATCATCAGCTATGCTGTTTTTATTTTGATGAAACTCGTACCACATTACATTTATAACACCTAAGGTACAGGCTAAAAGTACACCTAAAATCCAAGCGAAATACCACATAATTTAGTCTCCTTAGTAGCTACCGTGCGTGTTGTTTTCAATTTCGTCTACCGTTACTCTGCGCCACATTTTTACGTAACACCAGGTGGTGTAGGCCAAAATTAACGGAATAAATATAACAACAGCAACAAACATAATATTAAGCGTTCTGTGGCTCGACACCGCATCCCAAATAGTTAAGCTAATATCTGGGTTATTAACAGATGGCATAATAAATGGGAACAGCGACACACCCGCCGTCATAATAACGCCAATTAACATAATGCTGGTTGAAATAAGCCCTAGCGCTGGCTTGTTTAGTTTAGAGAACAGTAAAGCACTGAGTGCCATAACAAAGCCTAAAATAGGGAAGGTCATTGTCCATGGGCGCTCGCTGTAATTATTAAGCCACGCACCTTGCGCTGTGCTTACAACTTTTGCCAACGGATCTGCATGGCTTTGCGTATCAGGCATAGAAACAATTTGGTAGCCATTTATGTTTGCTACCCAAAAACCCGCAGCCGCAAACAGTACAATAAATACCACTAATGCGTAGCGGCCATATTGCGCTGAGCGCTCTGCTACGGCATCTGCTGTGCGCAGTTGTAGCCACATGCCTGCATGGGCAATTAACATGGTGATACTAATTAAACCTGCCAGTAGGCCAAATGGGTTGAGTAAGCCAAAAAACGAGCCTTGGTAACTTACACGCAGTAAGTTATCAATATTAAACGGTACACCTAAAAATAAATTACCAAATGCCACACCAAATACTAAAGCCGGAATGGCGCTGCCTGCAAATAAGCCCCAATCCCAGTTATTACGCCAGCGTTTAGAGTCTATTTTTGAGCGGTAATCAAAACCTAAAGGTCTAAAAAATAGCGCAAACAAGACCAGCATCATGGCAAAGTAAAAGCCCGAAAATGCAGCGGCATACACCATAGGCCACGCTGCAAATAAAGCGCCGCCTGCGGTAATAAACCATACTTGGTTACCGTCCCAGTGGGCGCCAATGGTGTTAATTACCGTGCGGCGCTCTGAGTCTGTTTTACCAACTAGGCGAAGCAGCATCGCTACGCCCATATCCATGCCATCGGTAATTGCAAAGCCTATTAGCAGTACGCCAATGAGCAACCACCACAGCATTTTTAATGTTTCATAATCAAAAATCATAATTGCTCTCCTGCGTCTTTATCTGCTTTGTTTGGTAACTCAAAGTGATACTTACCTGTATGTAACGAGCTTGGGCCTTGTTTAATAAAGCGCACCATTAACCAACCTTCTACAATGGCAAGGCCAGTGTAAAAAATAATAAACCCAGTTAAGCTAATTAAAATATCGTTTACCGTCAGTGACGAGGTCGCTAAAAAGGTCGGTAATATTTCTGATATAGCCCAAGGCTGGCGACCATATTCAGCAACGATCCAACCAAATTCTATTGCAATCCATGGTAGTGGAATACTTAATACTGCAGCCCACAGTAGCCAACGTTTTTGCTCAATAATACGGTGTGCGTTGTAATAAAATGCCAATACAAACACGGCCAGCATAGCTACACCACAGGCCACCATTATCCTAAACGACCAAAACATAGGCCCCACTTTAGGGAACGAGTCTTTAACTGCCATTTGAATGTGCTCCTCTGTGGCATCTACCACATTGGGGGTATAGCGCTTAAGCAGCAAGCCATAACCTAAATCGGCTTTAAGAGAATCAAATTTAGCTATGTTTTCTTCGCTGTCATCGCCATTTCTTAGCTTTTGGAGGTATTCGTACGCTATCATGCCATTACGAATGCGTACCTCGTGTTTTTTCTCTAAATCAGAAATACCAATAACTTGCTCATCTAAAGAGCGGGTAGCAATAATACCCAGTGCGTAAGGTATTTTTACTGCTGCATGCGTTACCTGCTCATCTGAATCAGGAAAACCAAGCGCGGTAAACGCAGCGGGTGCTTCTTCGGTATGCCACTCAGCTTCTATGGTGGCAAGTTTTACTTTTTGAACTTCGCCTACTTCGTAGCCTGATTCGTCACCTAATAAAATGACACACAATATGGATGCTAAACCAAAGCCAGATGCAACCGAGAACGAGCGCTTAGCAAAGGCTAAATCACGGCCTTTTAATATGTACCAGCTACTAATGCCCAGTACAAACATAGAAGCGGCTACGTAACCTGCCGATACCGTATGAATAAACTTAACCTGCGCCACAGGGTTAAATACAAGCTCTGCAAAGCTGGTCATTTCCATACGCATGGTTTGATAGTTAAACTCTGCCCCTACCGGATTTTGCATCCACCCGTTAGCTATTAATATCCACAGCGCCGACATATTAGTACCTAGCGCCATTAAAAATGTAGCGCCCAAATGTTGGCGTTTAGTTAACCTATCCCAGCCTAAAAAGAACATACCCACAAAGGTCGACTCTAAAAAGAACGCCATTAAGCCTTCAATAGCGAGCGGGGCGCCAAATACATCGCCTACGTAATGCGAGTAATAAGACCAGTTAGTACCAAACTCAAACTCCATGGTCAGGCCCGTTGCCACCCCAATAGCAAAGTTAATACCAAACAATTTTCCCCAAAACTTAGTCATATCACGATAAATTTCGCGACCGGTCATAACATAAACCGATTCCATAATAACTAAAATCCAGGTCATACCTATGGTTAAAGGTACGAATAAGAAATGGAAGAGTGCGGTAACAGCAAACTGCAATCGCGATAGATCCACAAAGGTTTCATCTATCATTTTTGGCTCCTTGAGGGTGACGGGTTAACAAGGCAATTGATAATTGGCAAAGTTAAAATTAATGAACTTTCAGTAATTACTGAAAGTTTGGAATATTATTTACGTTTGCACAATTTTTGTCAATAAACATATTAGAAAAAGTTAATATATATTCACCATGCTACATCAGTATGAAATACAAACAATCGTTTGGTACTAAATTAGTTACAAATAATCGTTAATTTAAAGCGTTTAACCAAACATTAAAACACGGTAAACTAACCGCTATGAACGCCTGATAAATAAAGTCGAATGAATAAAGAGAAAAAACAACTACGTATTGGTATTGTGGCAGGTGAGCTGTCGGGCGATATTTTAGGCGAAGGCTTAATTAAAGCACTTAAAACGCACTTTCCAGATGCCATTTTTGAAGGCATTGCAGGGCCAAAAATGCAGGCGCAAGGCTGTAAAACGCTTTACGACATGGACGAGCTCTCGGTAATGGGGCTGGTTGAAGTATTAGGGCGTTTGCCGCGTTTACTTAAAATACGTAAGCAGCTGGTGCAGCACTTTAAAGATAACCCACCCGATGTATTTATCGGTATTGATGCGCCCGATTTTAATCTACGCGTAGAAAAGCCTTTAAAAGATGCCGGTATTAAAACCATTCAATACGTAAGCCCGTCGGTTTGGGCGTGGCGCGAAAAACGCATTCATACCATTAGTGCTGCCACAAACTTAGTGCTTGCCTTGCTGCCATTTGAAAAAGAATTTTACGATAAGCACCAAGTACCGTGTACATTTGTAGGGCACACCTTAGCTGACGATATAGCGCTTGAGCACGACGATAGCCAAGCCCGCGAAGAACTTGGCCTAAATACCGACGACAAAGTACTGGCTTTACTGCCAGGTAGCCGTGGCTCAGAAGTAGGTTTACTCAGCGAAACCTATATAAAAACAGCTGCGCAGTTACAAGCGCAAAACCCAGACCTTAAAATAGTGGTGCCGCTGGTTAACGAAAAACGCAAAGCGCAATTTAGTGAAATTTTAAATGCCACTGCACCAAATTTAAATGTAAACCTACTCGATGGTCAGTCAAAACTAGCCATGCAAGCAGCCGATGCCATTTTACTGGCATCAGGCACAGCAACGCTCGAAGGCATGCTGTATAAAAAGCCTATGGTGGTGGGTTATAAAATTAAGCCGATGAGCTATTGGATTTTTAAAACCTTGTTTACCTTTAACATTAAATATTTTTCACTGCCAAACTTATTAGCCGATGAAGAGCTAGTGCCGGAGTTTTTACAAAGTGAATGTAACGTGGCTAATTTAACGGGCGCACTTACGCCTATGCTAAATACCGATAATAAAGAACTAAAAGCACGCTTTTTAGCCATCCACGAAAAAATTAGATTAAATGCCAGCAAACAAGCAGCTAATGCTGTGGCGGAGTTAATAAATGCAAATTGAACGACCCAACGTAACCTTAATTGCCGGTGTAGATGAAGTAGGGCGTGGCCCGCTTGTCGGCGATGTTGTTACCGCTGCGGTAATACTTGACCCAGCGAATCCTATTGCAGGTTTAGCTGACTCTAAAAAGCTAACCGACAAAAAGCGCCAAGCACTGGCTATAGAAATAAAACAAAAAGCGCTGTGTTATGCCATTGGTCGTTGTAGCCCAACAGAAATTGACGAATTAAACATTTTGCATGCAACTATGCTTGCAATGACGCGTGCAGTTGAGGGGTTAAGTACACAACCAGAGTTTGTATTTGTAGATGGTAACCGCTTACCTAAATTAGCTATGCCGGCTCAAGCGGTTGTTAAAGGCGACAGTTTAGTGGCTGAAATTTCAGCAGCCTCTATTTTAGCCAAAGTAGCGCGTGATGATGAAATGCTTGAGCTTGATACACGCTACCCGCAATACGGGTTTGCAGGGCACAAGGGGTACCCAACTAAAGCGCATTTTGCAGCGCTTGAGCAATACGGGGCTATTGATGAGCACCGTAAAAGTTTTAAGCCGGTACAACGTGTGCTAATGCAAGCAAAGGGCGAGGCATAAATAATGGCCGCTCCAGATTTTGTACATTTACGGGTTCACTCAGACTTTTCGATGGTCGATGGCTTAGCTAAAACCAAGCCTATTGTTGCTAAAGCGCAAGAGCTTGAAATGCCCGCGCTGGCAATTACCGATCAAATGAACTTTTGTGGTTTAGTGCGTTTTTATGGCGCAACCCACAGTGCCGGTATTAAACCCATAGTGGGAGCCGATTTTTGGTTGCGCAGCCCAGAGTTTCCAGATGAGCCAAGCCGTATTACGTTGCTAGCTAAAAACAACGACGGTTATAAAAACATTACCTTATTAATATCTGAAGCTTACCAACGCGGGCATATATTTCATCGCCCAGTGATTGACCGAGAATGGCTAGTTAAGCACAAAGAAGGGCTTATTATTCTCTCAGGCGCAAAAGATGGTGATTTAGGTAAAGCCTTATTAAAAAATAACCCAGGCGTTATTGAATCTGTAGTGAGCTTTTACAAGCAGCATTTTAGCGATCATTACTATTTAGAGCTTATTCGCACCGACCGCCCGCTTGAAGAAGACTACCTGCATATGGCGGTAGAGCTCGCAGCAAAAGAGCAGCTGCCCGTTGTTGCCACAAACGAAGTGGTTTTTTTAAAGCCCGAAAATTTTGAAGCGCACGAAATTCGTGTGGCTATTTTTGACGGTTACACACTTGATGACAAACGCCGTCCTAAACGGTTCTCACAAGAGCAATATCTAAAAACGCCTGAGCAAATGGCCGAGCTATTCAGCGATATTCCTGAAGCGCTGCAAAATACGGTAGAAATAGCCAAACGCTGTAACGTAACGGTGCAACTAGGCACTTACTTTTTGCCTGATTACCCAACCGGCTCGTTAAAAATTGAAGACTTTTTAGTTAAGGTTTCAGAAGATGGCCTTGAAGAGCGCCTGCAGTTTTTATTCCCTGATGAACAAGAGCGACAAGAAAAACGGGGCGAATACGATGAGCGCTTAAAAGTAGAGCTAGGTGTAATTAACCAAATGGGTTTCCCAGGCTACTTCTTAATCGTAATGGAGTTTATTCAGTGGAGTAAAGATAACAATATACCGGTAGGCCCTGGGCGTGGTTCAGGTGCAGGCTCGTTAGTAGCATACGCACTTAAAATTACCGACCTCGACCCGCTTGAATTTGACCTACTCTTTGAGCGATTTCTAAACCCTGAACGTGTATCAATGCCCGATTTCGATGTCGATTTTTGTATGGACAGGCGTGATGAGGTAATTGACCATGTATCGGCATTGTATGGCCGTGATGCGGTATCACAAATTATTACCTTTGGTACCATGGCTGCAAAAGCGGTAATACGGGATGTAGGGCGTGTACTTGGCCACCCTTATGGTTTTGTTGATCGAATTTCTAAGCTGATCCCAGGGGATCCCGGGATGACGCTTGCCAAAGCGTTTGAGGTAGAGCCGCGTTTGCAAGAAGCCTACGATGGCGACTCAGAAGTAAAAGATTTAATCGATATGTGTCGCATCCTCGAAGGGTGTACACGTAATGCCGGTAAACACGCCGGTGGTGTTGTAATATCGCCGACGACCATTACCGACTTTGCTGCACTTTATTGCGATGACGAAGGTAAGTTTCCGGTAACACAGTTTGATAAAAACGACGTAGAAACCGCAGGCCTTGTTAAGTTCGATTTCTTGGGCTTACGTACCTTGACCATTTTGCAGTGGGCTGTGGATATGACCAACGAGCGCATGAAACGCGAAGGCAAAGCGCCCGTTGATATAAATACCATTCCACTGGATGATAAAAAAAGTATAGAGCTATTACTGCGCGCCGAAACAACCGCGGTATTCCAGCTAGAATCGCGCGGCATGAAAGACCTCGTACGCCGATTAAAGCCCGATTGCTTTGAAGATATGATTGCATTGGTAGCCTTGTTTCGCCCAGGCCCACTGCAATCAGGCATGGTAGATAACTTCATCGACCGTAAGCTTGGCCGAGAAGAAATTTCATACCCAGATGCCCAATACCAACACGAAAGCTTAAAGCCCATACTTGAGCCTACTTACGGCATTATTTTGTATCAAGAACAAGTAATGCAAATTGCCCAGGTACTAGCAGGCTATACGCTTGGTGGCGCCGACATGCTACGTCGTGCAATGGGTAAGAAAAAACCCGAAGAAATGGCCAAGCAGCGTTCAACCTTTGAAGAAGGTGCACGCAATAATGGTATAGACGGCGAACTGGCGATTAAAATTTTCGACCTGGTAGAAAAATTCGCAGGTTATGGTTTTAATAAATCTCACTCGGCAGCGTATGCACTGGTTTCGTACCAAACGCTGTGGATGAAAACGCACCATCCGGCAGAATTTATGGCTGCGGTAATGTCGGCCGATATGGATAACACCGACAAAATAGTAATCTTGGTGGATGAATGTGAAAACATGAAGCTCACCTTATTACCGCCTGATGTAAACGCCGGTGAGTTTAAGTTTACGGTAAACCTGCAAGGTGAAATTGTTTACGGTATTGGTGCTATTAAAGGCGTAGGTGAAGCGCCGGTAGAGGCCATTTTAGAAGCGCGCGCAAAAGGCGGCCCATTTAAAGATTTATTTGATTTTTGTGCCCGTGTAGATTTAAAACGCTTAAATAAACGTGTAACCGAAAAATTAATTTACGCCGGTGCACTTGATCAACTCGGGCCAGAGAAAACCCAAGCAGGGCGTGCAACATTACTGGCAAGTTTAAAAGATGCCATGCGCGCTGCCGATCAGCACAACAAAGCTGAGCAACTTGGGCAAAGCGATTTATTTGGCTTACTGGCCACCGAGCCTGATGAAGTTGAGCAAGCCTTTATTAAAGCCACGCCGCTTACCGATAACCAATGGCTTGATGGCGAAAAAGACACGCTAGGCCTTTATTTAACAGGGCATCCGATAAATCAGTATCGCCGTGAACTTAGACATTACACAAGCGGCAAGCTGGTGGATTTACAGCCAACAAATCGTGATGTACTCTCTACGGCGGCGGGTTTAGTTATTTCAGCGCGGACCTTAATTAATAAAAAAGGAAATCGTTGGGGCTTAATAACTTTAGATGACAAGAGCGCCCGTATTGATGTACGCTTGTTTCCTGAACAGTTCGAAATGTACCAAGAAATGCTTCAAGTAAACAATATCTTGGTAATATCTGGACAGGTCAGCTTTGATAACTTCTCCGGTGGCATTACAATGACCGCCAGAGAAATAAACACCATTGCTCAAGCGCGTGAAAAACGCATTAAAGCGATTAAAATGACGCTGAACATGGTGCAAATCGAGGCAGGTTTCTTCGATAAATTACAAAAAGTACTCGAACCTTATAAAATGGGAACGTGTCCGATCAAGGTTTATTACCAGCGCCCCGATGCGTTGGCGCAATTAACCCTAGGGATCGAATGGTGTGTTACGCCGAGCGACGACTTAATTCATAAGTTATCACTCATGGCGGCACAAGATGTAGAACTAGAATTTAACTGATTAGGTAGTTTAGAGCATGAGCCTCAATTATCTTGATTTTGAGCTTCCGATTGCAGAATTAGAAGCAAAAATTGAAGAATTACAAAGCATAAGCCGCGCTGGCGAATTAGACCTTGAGTTAGAAGAGGAAGTCAGCAAATTAAAAGAAAAAAGCGCTAAGCAAAAAGAGGAAATATTCTCAAATTTAGGCGCTTGGCAAGTATCGCAGTTAGCGCGTCATCCGTTGCGTCCTTACACTCGAGATTATATCGAGCGCATTTTCACGGAATTTGACGAGTTTGCAGGCGATCGTACTTTTGCTAACGATCCGGCTATTTTAGGCGGTGTTGCACGTTTAGATGGCGAACCAGTAATGGTGATTGGCCAGCAAAAAGGGCGTGATACAGCTGAAAAAATTAAACGTAACTTTGGTATGCCAAAACCAGAAGGCTACCGCAAAGCGCTACGTTTAATGGAAATGGCCGAGCGTTTTAAAATGCCAATTATGACCTTTATCGACACCCCAGGGGCATACCCAGGTGTGGGCGCTGAAGAGCGCGGTCAGTCTGAGGCAATTGCACGTAACCTAAAAGTAATGGCGGCACTTAAAGTACCCACAATTTGTACGGTTATTGGCGAAGGCGGCTCTGGTGGTGCTTTAGCCATTGGTGTTGGCGACAGAGTTAACATGTTGCAATACAGCACGTACTCAGTAATTTCGCCAGAAGGCTGTGCTTCAATTTTATGGAAAAGCGCCGATAAAGCACCACTTGCCGCAGAGGCAATGGGTGTAACTGCTGAGCGGGTTAAAGAGCTTGATTTAATTAATAACTTAGTTGAAGAGCCTTTAGGCGGCGCACACCGCAATTACGATGCAATGGCACGTAACTTAAAAACACGTTTAAAACGTGACCTTGCTGACTTACAAGCGCTATCGCTTGAAGACATGCTAGATCAACGCTACAAACGTTTAATGTCGTTTGGTTACTGCTAATTAGCTAACCAACACATTTATTGTTAAAAAAGGCCGCTTATGCGGCTTTTTTGTTTTAAAATACTGCAAACATTAAATTTATAGCGTATCCATGCAAGCATCACCTATTTATCAGCACGTTAAACACGCCCTTGAGCACTTTTTTAAGCACCAGCAGTATAACTTTACGGTGGCGCTTTCGGGTGGCGTGGATTCGGTGGTATTGCTTCATATAATGCACTTATTAAAACAAGCGCAACCAAAGCTAAACGTAAACGCGATTTATGTTAATCATGGTTTAAGCCAATACGCGAATGACTGGCAGCGCTTTTGCCAAAACTTGTGCGCTGAGCTAAATGTACCGTTTAATGCCGCGCAGGTAACAATAAACCCAAAAACACGAACAAGCCTTGAAGCGCAGGCACGTGAGGCGCGTTACAAAGCACTTGATGAGCTAAGCCCCGCGGGCAGCGTTATTTTGCTGGGTCAGCATTTAAACGATCAAATAGAAACGTTTTTACTGCGGTTAAAGCGCGGCTCTGGCTTAAAAGGGTTAGGCGCAATGCAAAAAATGCGTGAACTACAAAGCGGGCGAATATGCTACAGACCGCTTTTAAACATAACGCGCAGTGATATAGAGCACTTTGCCACAGAGTTTAATATTACGCACATTACTGATGACTCAAATACCGATGAGCGTTTTGATCGTAACTTTTTACGTGCACGTGTAGTGCCTTTACTTGCAAAGCGCTTTAAAGGTTTTGAACATTGTGCTGGGCGCAGCATTGAGTTACTACAGCAACAACAAGCGCTACTTGATGAGTACACTGAACTTGATTTAAAACAAAGCGTAAACGCCCATCAAGCACTGAGCGTTAGTCAACTAACCACCTACAGCGACGTGCGCATAACCAATGTGGTTCGTGCGTGGCTTAGCTTATTTACCCAAGTAATGCCCTCACAAAAGCAGCTTTTGCAAATAATTAACCAAGCCATAAATGCGCAGGCTGATGCGCAAATGCAAGTTGATTTAAGCGAGGGGCAAATACGACGCCATCAAGGGTATTTGTATTTTGTTACACCACACACGCTATTAGCCGATGAAGCGCTAACGAGCAATGAGCTTGCGCTTAATGATGGGCGCGTTTTAATAAAGCAACAAGGTAAAGGCCTACGTGCCCCACTGCCAAACGAGCAAGTCACCGTGCGCTTTAATTGTAATAGTGCGCGTATAAAGCCGTTAAAAAAGCCAGGCAGCAATACGCTTAAACACTGGTTTAAAGATGCAAAAGTAGCCCCGTGGTTAAGGGAGCGCGTGCCTTTAATATTTTATAACGACGAGCTTGTGCAAGTTGTTGGTTATTTTGTAAGTGAAAAACACCAAGACGAAAACGGCATTTTTTGGGAGTGTAAATAAATGAAAGATCAGCCACATGTAGGCCTATCGCTAGTTAGCAAAGCGCCGATGGGTATGTTAATAACAGCGTTAGTTGCTGTTATAGCCAATGTATTACTAGAGCTTAATATTATTACATTAGGTTATGCCGTTGTGGGCGGGGTGATATCGGCGGTATTACTGCTTGCCTACTGGTTAGGTAAAGGCGGGTTATTTTTTATTTTAGGCGTAAGTTTACCATTGGTTTTAGTGTTATTTACCCCGCTTGCAAGCATAACAGCATTGCTTAATTTAGTGAGCGGCTTCTTTTTTGGCTTTTGTGCAGCCTTGTTTGTTTATAAATTACTGGCTAATAAATAATTAATTTGTAATAAAAAAGCTTAGCGGGGGAAGCTAAGCTTTTATGAATAATACAGTTATATAAATACTAATATGCTTTTGCACAGTTGCGCCCAGAGGCTTTAGCCTTATATAAGCCTTTATCGGCTCTAGCAAATATTGCTGTTTCGCAATCTTGGCTATTGGCTAGGGTAAAGCCAATGCTGGTGGTTACTTTGTATTTAGACATTAAACTTGAGTTTCTGACTAAGTGCATAATGCGCTCAGCAACCACTTTGTTTGTTGTAAACTCGGGGTCTTCAATAATCAGCGAAAACTCATCGCCACCAAATCTAAACACGGAGTCGGTACCGCGTATGCTGCTACAAAGTACCTGCGAAAACTCTTTTAAAACATCGTCACCTACTTTATGACCATAGTTGTCGTTTACTTGCTTAAAGTTATCTAAATCAAGCAGCATTAAACTAAAAGGGCGCTGGTAACGGCGGCAGTTTTCGAGCTTTTGCGATAACATGTCATTAAATTGGCTACGGTTATTCAACCCAGTGAGCGCATCTTTTGTGGCAAGTTTTAACACTCGGCTGTACATCATTGCGTTACGTAGTGGGTACACAAGGGCGCTGTGCAAAGCACGTAATTTGTTTTCAATCGCTTTACTAATAGGGTATTGGCTAAAGTAAATTAGCTGTCCTAAGTGCTCGCGACCAATAGCTAAATCGTAAGAGTACGGGCTAGTGTTCGTGTTGCTATCTGAGGTTTGTGCAGTGCCGAGCGTTGATTGAAACTGCAGCCCTGAAAAGTTAAGTAGCTGTTTAGCAAATTTTGCATAAATAGCCAACACATCTTCTATTACTAGGCTTGTTTGTAGCTCGGTAACTAAATCGTGCGTTGCCGCTGTTTCGTTTGTGTGTGTTTGCTCTGCCGAAAACGGCAAAAAATCGCCGCGCCCAGACACGCGTTGTGTCAAAATATGGACATTTTCCATTAAAATCTTCCCCCAGGGTGTTACTTTGCAATAACCAAGCTATTTTTATGCCATATTTTAAAATTGCTTGATAAACATATGGTTGCTATATTTAAAGTTCATTCCGTAGTTTAATTGACGCTGGAGGCCGAATTTGCAAAGTATAAACGCTCAAATTTTTGGCTTGTTAGTGGCGGCGGTGCTTTTTGTATGGTTTTTTAAGCGCATTGGTTTGCCGCCTATTTTGGCGTATTTAGCAACAGGCGTTTTAGCGGGCAGCCATGGCATTGGTTGGCTTGCTCAATCTCACGAAATTGAGTTTATTGCTGAGCTGGGCATCGTATTTTTATTGTTTAGTTTAGGGCTCGAATTTTCTATATCGCGGCTAATGGCCATGCGCAATATTGTGTTTGGACTGGGCTCGTTACAAGTTGGTGTTACCAGCTTGCTCTTCATTATTATTTTATATTGCTTAAATTTTAGCTTACTCACTAGCTTTACCATTGGCACAATTATGGCGCTTTCTTCAACCGCGGTGGTGGTTAAGCTATTAAAAGAAACTGGCGAACTAAACCAGCGCCGTGGGCAGCTGGCGGTGGGCGTATTACTGTTTCAAGATATTGCCGTTGTGCCCCTACTTATTATTTTGCCATTGTTTGCCTCAAGCGATTCGCAAAGTATTAGTTGGGCGCTGGCATTTGCGCTTACAAAAGGCGCGTTTGTGTGCTTATTACTGTGGGCAATTGGTAAATGGGTGCTGCCTAAGGTATTTAAAGAAATAGCGCAGGTACGAACCGATGAGCTGTTTGTACTTACCACAATTTTGGTGGCGTTATTTGCCGGCTTTTTAACTTACATGTTTGGTTTATCAATGGCGCTTGGGGCATTTTTAGCTGGCATGATGTTAGGAGAGAGCCATTACCGCCATCAGCTAGAGGCTGATATTAGGCCATTTCGCGATATTTTAATGGGGCTGTTTTTTGTAACTGTGGGGATGCAGCTCGATATTTTATTTGTGCTTTCACATGGTTTTGTAATTATTGGCGCATTATTTGGCTTGTTAATATTAAAAATTACCGTGCTGGCATTAAGTGCCAGATTAATGCATGAGCGTAATCAAGACTCGTTAGCCTGCGGCGTTATGCTGTGGCAAATGGGAGAATTTGGGTTTGTGCTTATTGCTTTGGCAAGTCAGCATGAGTTGCTCAATTCAGAGCAGGCGTCGTTTTTAATTGCCTTGGGGGTGCTTTCGATGGCGCTAACCCCGTTTTTAATTGATAAAACCCCACTAATTTTAAAGCAATTAGGTATTTTAGATCACCCCAGTATGGCGAGGGAGAGCGAGCCTAAAAGTAGCACCTTATATAACGATCACGTGGTTATTTGTGGCTTTTCACGCGTAGGACAAACTATAGCGCGATTTTTAAAACCCGAAGCCATAGATTACGTTGCCATAGAAAGTAACCCTATTTTAGTACAAGAGGGCAAAGCCGCAGGTGAGCCAGTAATATTTGGCTATGTAAAACAAAAAGATATTTTAAAGTGCGCAGGGGTAGAGCGAGCACGCTTAGTGATTATTACCTTTACAGAGCTTGAGCATGCACACGTGGTAATAGACGCCATAAAGCAACTTGCGCCTAACGTTAAAATACTAATAAGAACCCGCGACGACAGCCAATTAAACAACTTAAAAGAGTTGGGGGTTACTGAGGTGGTGCCTGAGTCGTTAGAGGCAAGCTTAATGTTGGTTTCGCATGTGTTGTCGATGTCGGGCGTACCGATGACACGCATTGTACGCCGTGTTAGTAAAGAGCGCCGTAATCGCTACCCGCTTATGCAAAGTTTTTACGCCGGTTACTTTAAAGACAACGAAGAAACCACCTCTGAGCGCTTAGAATATTTACACGTAGTTGCGTTGCCAGATCAAGCCTATGCGGTGGATAAAACAATAGATGAGCTTAACTTATCTAAACGCCGCGTGACTGTAAAAGCTTTGCGCCGAGAGGGGCAAGAAATAGACGACCCATCAACCAGCACCACATTGTGCGCAAACGATGTACTGGTATTGCAAGGTAAGCCTAGGCGGGTAGAGCGAGTAGAGCATTACCTACTCGATGGGCTTGAATAAAAAATGCATTTGATGTTTTTTACTGACATAGATGCAAGTTATTAAAATAACACAGAGGTAGTTATCCAGCTCAGTTGGTTTCAAAGCTTACTCTGCGATTAAATAGCCCATAGAACAAGTTTTAATTAGCAAAAGCCAACATTAGCTAGTCGAGCTCTAAAAATTGGCGTATTTCGGGTAGTTTTTTCATGCCATCTTCATAGCCAATTTGAATTAGGTGCTGAGTGTAGCGTTTTTCAAACAATAAATAGCTGGTTAAACTCGATTGCGAGTGTTTTTTTACCCCAATTGTGCGTAGCAGCAACTTAATTGCCCACGGCATATCGCTGTAGTATTGCGCGGCAATATCGTTAAAGTTTTTTGATGGATTAATAATACAGGTTTCTATTTGTTTCAGCTCTTGATGTTTGTCGCGCGCCGGAAGCAGCCCTAAAGTGCGATTTACACGCTCAAGGCGCTCAAGGTCGGCTTGCATGGTGTCGCTAAATACACTATCGAGTAAATGCCCTGCAACCGCAGAGAGCCCAGGGTAGTGGGGCGAGTAACCCGCCGGATGCGACTCTTTTGGTTGGTCTACCCCAATAATAAATATTTTTTCGGCGCCTAAATGAATGGACGGGCTAAGCGGTGAGAGCTGGTGAATAGAGCCATCGCCAAAATAGTGGTTAAATACATTAACACTTGGAAACACCATAGGAATGGCGCTTGATGCCATTAAATGCTCAACGTTAATACGCATAGGGCGGCCTTCGCGTTTGGCGCGTTGCCAAGGTGTTTGTGTGTTTGACTGAAAAAACGCAACAGAGTCACCGGTTGTATAGCTTGAAGCGGTAATTGAAATCGCTTCTAAATAATTACGGTGTAAATTACGCTCAATGCGGTGCAGGTCTAAAATTTCGTTTAATAAACCGCGCAAAGGGCGGTTATTTAGCAAACTGCCTGGCGGGTGGTTTATATGCTCAGACTGAAAACTGGTTAAAATATTGCGCGCAATATGGCCAAATACACTTAAAAAGTCGCTTTTGTAGACCATAGACGTTGAAAAGTTTTTCCAAACAGACTCAAGTTTACGCACGGCCAAATGCGCACACGAGGCATAACAGGCCAAAGCTGCAGAATTAATCGCGCCTGCAGAAGTGCCGTTAATAATTCTAAATGGCAAAGGCGCAGTGCGAGGCATACTATGAGCAAGCGCTTTAAGCACGCCCACTTGATAAGCAGCGCGAGCGCCACCACCTGTAAGTAATAGGGCTATTTTAGGTTTATGTGGGTCAACTTGCTGGATTTTCATAGTGGTTTTTGAACTGCTTAACGTCTTTTCTTTATTTATCAACTTTAAGTCTTTAAGCTAGAAGAATCAAAGAATAACTGAGTTACTATGGCTCGTTGTTCTAATTAGTAAGTGTAGGTTTATGTTGTAAAGCCTATATTTAAAGTAATAGTGATTACCGATAGTGAATTTTTTCCACTCAGCGTACTCTGAGTAATATGCATTTAAATTTATGGAGTTTGTATGTCAGATAAACCAGAAGCGTCAGATGTTCAAAAGCGTCCGCCTAAAAACAATTTTTTATTCGCCGTTATTATTTTAATTATTTTAGTGTGTGCCGCTGCGTTCGTCCTGTTATCGCCCACTGACGAGCCAGAAACTCGCACAGAGGTAGAGCAAACACCAAAAGAACAGCCAGTGCTGGAGCTAAAGCCAGAGAACGACCCTGTGGTAAATGCGCCATCAGTTAAGCCTGAAAAGCCAGCGGAGCTGAGCGTACCTGCTCAACGCCCAGCTGAGCCAGAGCCGGTTGTAGAGCCATTACCAACGCTTGATGAAAGCGACACCGTAGTGGTTGCTAAAATGGATGAATACTTAAGCGACTCGGTAATGAGCCTAATGGTAACTGACGATGTAATTCGCCGTGGCGTCGTATTTATAGACAACATAGCTAAAGGCAAAATTGCTAAAAAGCACACGCCAGTGGTTAAACCCGAAGAAGAATTTAGCGTAAACGAAGGGGACATTTTAACAATTGACCCTAACAGCTACGAGCGCTATACACCGTATGTAAAAGTATTTACGAGCATGAGCGCCGCCCAAGCTGTGCGTATGTACGAGCAGTACAAGCCATTAATCAACAACGCGTACAGTGAAATTGGTTACGGTGATGATGAATTTAATCAAACGCTAGAAGATGCTATTGAGTTATTACTTGATACACCGGAGCCAGAAGGCGAGTTACCGCTACTGCGTGACTCGGTTACTTATCAGTATGCGTTTTCTGAATGGGAGCAATTACCAGCTGCACAAAAACAGCTGTTACGTATGGGCCCAGAAAACATGAAAAAAGTAAAAGCAGCACTGCGTAAAATTAAAGCCGAGTTAGAGCGTAATTAATAGGCATTAAAGGCTGTTTTTAACCGCGATTGTATATGAAGTATGCAATCGCACTTTCTTTTTTGATTATCCCTTGAATAACACACCAAAAGTAGAGATAATCCTTCCCGCGCCAACCAAGGCCCTCAATGGTAGTCTTATTGGTCCTCTCGCAACACTAGCAGGCGAACCTGGTCAGGCCCGGAAGGGAGCAGCCACAGTTTGTGACGTGTGTGCCGAGATGTGGCTGGTAAGACTGCCACCCAAACTATTTTAATTTATTTATTAACAATAGCTTGGGTCAGTAAATCTTCAAAGTTTTTTATTTACGTGTATCCCTTATACGTATCACTTTGGAGTATATATGCATCTTTTATTATCTCGCCATGGTATTTGGTACTACAGAAAAACCTATCTATTATCATCTGGTAAACGTAAAGAAATCCGAAAAAGCCTCAGAACTAGAGATAAAAGAGAAGCTAAACAGTTAGCTATTAAAATACTAGTGTTAAGCAAGTGTCCTGATTCAGCCAGAAAAGTAACATCTCAATTAATAACCCAAGAACAACTCCCTTCATTAAGCGTATGTATTGGTAATTACATTGATGCTAACAAGCATTTATGGCAAGAGCGCCACCAGCATCGTATAGAGGGGGTTCTAAGTGAAATTCCCAGTTTAATATTAACCAAAGCTAATGTGTCTACATTGAAGAAAAAATGGTTAGAGGGTAAATCCATTGCAACTGTAAATAAGTGTATTGGCTATTGTTCTATGTTTTATAAATGGGTTGAAAGTGAATACGATGGCATAGAGAACCCTTTTAACGGGTTAAAGATAAAAGGGCATATTGAAAACTCACGAACAGCATATACAAAAGACGAATTAAATACTTTTTATACACAAGCTTCAAAATTAAGAGACAAGGGTCAAGAGTCGCACTTTTGGTTTCTTATGATTGGACGGTATACAGGTATGCGTGCAAATGAAGTGTGTCAGTTGAGAGTTATAGATGTTGATCAAAGTTCAAATATCTTCTTTGTTAGGGGAGATGTGTTAAAAACAAAAAACTCTAAGCGTGTTATTCCTGTGCATCCCAGACTTTTAGAATTAGGTCTTTATAGGTTTATCAATAGCCGTGAAAATCGTTTAATGGAACATTGGAAAGCATCTAAACGGTCATATGCAGCAATGCCAACAAAGTGGTATTCTTCCTTTAGGAAACGTCATAATTTACCAGATTACCATTCATTAAGGCATACCGTGGGTAATGAACTTAAAAGCTCTGGTGTACCTGTGCAGTACTGTGCCGCGATATTAGGTCATGCTAATGGCAGTATTACATTTGATCGGTATGGGCATGAGGTTGCCATACAGAGGCTGCAGGATGTAGTTAAATTCATAGGTGTTACTGAAAATTAAAGCAGAGTGAATTATAGCTACAGTGCTCCATGCCTAAAGAATAAAATCATATAGATATTTAAAGGAATTTATTGAGTGTTGATAAATAATGCTGACGAGGAATACACTGAACTTGATGAACTTGATGAACTTGATGAACTTGATGAACTTGATGAACTTGATGAACTTGATGAACTTGAT
>NZ_PNCY01000044.1:0-41149 GCF_005887105.1 Pseudoalteromonas sp. S2893
GGTTTTAGTAAATATGGAGACCCATGGCTAACTCATCAGAGAAGTAAAACAGCTCGAAGGCGAGCCGGGCCAACGATAGTGTAGCATTTGCTATGTGACTCTCTACCGCTGTGGGCACCACGACATTGCCAGGCTCCAAATACAAGAAAGCCCGACTCGAAAGAGCCGGGCTTTTTTACACGTCTGCAGAAAGGTGAAATGCGGACAATTAATGCACACTAATCTACTTCTAGAATGTAGGTCGGGCGAGTAAAGCGACTCCCGACGCTAAAAAACATCGATTATAATTATAGGGTTCTTATCTCACGAGCTGGATTACCAGCAACAACAGTATCCGCCTCTACATTTTTAGTGACGACCGATCCCGCACCAATAATACTGTTATCCCCAATGCATACGCCCGCTAAAATAATTGCACCTGCGCCAATCCATACGTTGTTGCCTATTGTAATAGGAGCAGCAAAGTTTTCTTTATTCAGTCGCTGTGTAGGGTTAACAGCATGGGATACAGTCAATAGCTGAACATTGGGGCCAATTAAGCAGTCATCACCAATGCTGATAGCTCCTTCACTAATTGGGGCATCTAATACCGTACAGTTAATGTTTATGAAGCTACGATCACCAATAGCTATTTGATTACCATAATCGCAATGAAAACCTGATTCTATAATTACGCCTTCACCGCATTGAGCGAATAGCTCTTTAATGCGTTTTAAATTACCTTTACTCGGGCTTTTATTGAAGAGTCGGCATATTTCGCCTGTTTGTTTACGTAGGGCTAAAAGCTCTTTGTTTAAGCTATTAAATGGCTGCATTAAGGTTTCTTTGTTTAGTTAAGAGATGCTGTGACTATTTTACCTTTATTATTACTCGTTGAAAGCTGCTTTATTTTTGCTCGTTCACTTGCCATTTAATTAGTTTCGTTTAGAATTGCACATCTTTCGAAACGAAACTTAATCTACGAGCTTTATGACTAAACGAAACACCCAGCAACGCCGTCATTTAATACTTACTCAGGTAAATGAGCTAGGTGAAGTGGCTGTTGAAAAGCTTGCGGAGCAGTTTCAAACATCTGAAGTAACCATTCGTAAAGATTTAACCGCGCTTGAAAAAAGTGGCTTATTACTGCGCCGTTACGGCGGTGCTATCGCACTGCCAAAAGAAATCGTCACCGACGAAATAGACTCTAAGCGCAAAGTAGCAATAGCAAAGGCTGCTGCTGCACTTATAAAAGATCATAACCGTATTATTATTGATAGCGGGCGTACTACGGCCGCTATGATCCCAGAGCTTGCAAATAAGCACGGGTTAGTTGTAATGACTAACGCGATTAAAGTGGCGAGCCGTTTACTATCACTTGAAAACGAGCCAACACTTTTAATGACTGGCGGTACTTGGGATCCGCATTCTGAGTCGTTTCAGGGGCAAGTTGCCGAAAACGTATTATGCTCTTATGACTTTGATCAGCTATTTATTGGTGCTGACGGCATAGATGTAAAACGCGGCACGACTACCTTTAATGAGTTAGTCGGTTTAAGCCAAGTTATGGCAAAAGCCGCCCGTGAAGTAATCGTTATGGTTGAATCAGATAAGATTGGCCGAAAAATACCAAATTTAGAATTACCGTGGAAAATAGTAACCACTTTAATAACCGATACTGGCTTAGCAGATGATAAACGCAAAGCGATTGAGGCGTGTGGTGTAAAACTAATTTGTGCAGAGATTATTGAATAGTAACTACAAAGCGAGTTACTAGAATTAAAAAATTAATGGAGACACTATGTGTGGAATAGTTGGGGCGGTTGCAGAACGTCCAGTAAACAAAATTTTAGTTGAAGGCCTTAAACGTCTTGAATACCGTGGCTACGACTCTGCCGGTGTAGCACTTTTAGAAGGCTCTACGCTAAATACTGTAAAAGCAGTAGGTAAAGTAGTTAACGTAGAAGCTGCACTTGAGAAAGCAGGCGTTAGCGGTCATACAGGTATTGCACACACACGCTGGGCAACACACGGTAGCGTTACTGAAGAAAACGCTCACCCGCATGTATCAAATAACCAGCTAGCACTTGTGCATAACGGTATTATTGAAAACCACGCAAGCCTACGCGCATCGCTTAAAGAAGAAGGCTACGAGTTCTTATCTGAAACCGATACCGAAGTAATGGTGCACTTAATTCATAAGCTTCGTAAGCAACACACTACGTTACTTGCATCTGTTCAAGCAGCGGTTAAGCAATTTGAAGGTGCATTTGGTACAGTTGTATTTGATAAAGCAAACGACAACGAAATCATTGTAGCGCGTTCAGGTAGCCCACTTGTTATAGGTTTAGGCCTTGGCGAGAACTTTATTGCCTCTGATCAGCTAGCACTATTACCAGTTACCCGTAGCTTTATCTTTTTAGAAGAAGGCGACGTAGCCCGCATTACGCGTGATACAATAGAAATTTTTGATGAAAATGGCGATGCTGTAGAGCGTGAAGTGGTTGAATCAAACATCACGCAAGATGCTTCAGGCAAAGGCGATTACCGCCACTACATGCTAAAAGAAATCTACGAGCAACCACTTGCGGTACGCAATACCCTTGAAGGGCGTTTAAACGACGACCGTGTAGCAATTGATGCCTTTGGCGACAGCGCTCAGCAAATATTTAAAGACGTAAAACACGTACAAATTATTGCCTGTGGTACGTCATACCATTCAGGTATGGTTGCACGTTACTGGCTTGAGCAATTTGCGGGTGTTAGCTGTAATGTAGAAATAGCTTCTGAGTTTAGATACCGCCAGTCGTTTGTTCATGAAAACAGCCTACTTGTTACTATTTCTCAATCGGGTGAAACTGCCGATACGCTAGCTGCATTACGCTTAGCTAAAGAGCAAGGTTACATGGCATCAATGACCATTTGTAACGTACCGGGTTCATCGCTTGTACGCGAATCAGACCTAGCCTTTATGACTAAAGCGGGCGCTGAAATTGGTGTAGCTTCAACTAAAGCATTTACAACGCAATTAGTTGGTTTGTTAATGCTTACTGCGTCTATAGCGCAAGAAAAACAGCTTAATCAAAGTGCTATTGTAAATGCAATTAAAGTACTTCCTGCTAAGCTTGAAGAAACATTACTACTGGCAGATGGCATTGCAGACCTTGCAGAAGAATTTGCCGACAAGCATCACTCACTGTTTTTAGGTCGTGGCTCGCAATACCCAATCGCAATGGAAGGTGCGCTTAAACTTAAAGAAATTTCGTACATTCACGCAGAAGCCTACGCAGCGGGCGAGCTAAAACATGGGCCACTTGCACTTATTGATGCCGATATGCCAATTATTGTTGTAGCGCCAAACAATGAGCTATTAGAAAAGCTTAAATCAAACGTAGAAGAAGTACGCGCACGTGGCGGCATTATTTACGTATTCGCAGATAAAGATTCACACTTTGAGTCAGACGACACAATGCGTGTAATCAACGTAAACCACACTGACGACATTATTGCGCCAATTGTTTACACACTGCCATTACAGTTACTGTCGTACTACGTAGCGGTAATTAAAGGTACCGACGTTGACCAACCACGTAACTTAGCTAAATCGGTTACTGTTGAGTAAAATCAATAGGTTGGTAATTACCTGTTAAAGATAAAAAGGCGCTTAATGCGCCTTTTTTTGTACCTCAAAGCCTGTTAGATTAAATAACACACTATTTTCTAAAGGATTAGTCATGCGTATATTAACCGCTGTTTTTATATGTAGTTTATTTATATTTTATTCTAGTAGCACACTTGCAGAGCCTGATTTAAAACAGCAAACCATTAGCTATACGCAACAAACACATACTATTAATTCAGCCGTTTTAAACGAAGAGCGCACAGTTGTAGTCCAGCTTCCAAAGAGTTATCAAGCTAATCCAAACAAAGTTTATCCGGTCATTTATCGCCTTGATGGCGCGGGTAACATACCACTTATAAGTGCAGTGATGGAGCGTTTACAAAATGATAATCGTGCGCCTGAAGTTATTATTGTCGCTATTGAAAACACTAATCGACTCAGAGATTTTTATCCTACAGTGAATAAAGAACCACAAGGCCCGGTAGGTGAAGGCGGTGGTGCAGCAAAGTTTTTAGCATTTATTGAGCAAGAGCTTATGCCCTTGATTAATAAAAGTTATCGTACGCATAATTATAATGTGATTGCAGGAGCCTCTGCAGCAGGCGTGTTTTCACTTTATACAATGCAAGCTAACCCTGAGCTTTTCCAAGCGCATATTGCGTATAGCCCTGCTGTTTGGTGGAACTATGGTGCATCGGTAAAAGCAACTAAGACCTTTATTAATAAATCAAAAAACCTAAATAACTATGTTTACATTAATATAGGCGAAGAAGCAGGCATAATGCGTGAGCGATATAATGAGCTGCAACAAGCTTTAGAATCCAATAGCTTGCCAAGTCTACGCTTCTTTAGTGACGCGTTTGATAGTGTCTCGCATAACCTGACTTCGGTTGCTGGTTCATTTAGTGCCTATCACAACTTATTTTTGCCTAAACAAATGCCTATAAGTGATTTAACTGATGATGTAACCTCTATTGATGCTTATTATCAAAAGTTATCTCAGCAATGGGGGGAGCAGATTGCGCCACCGGATCGCGCTGTTAGATCACTCGGTTATAATTTAACGGGCAGCAAGCAATTTACCCGTGCTATTAAAGTGTTTAAGTACAATATAAAAAACCACCCAAAATCAGTCGATGCGTTTTCAGCCTTATCTTATGGCTATGAAATGCAAGGCGATACTCGTCAAGCGCTTGAACAGATGGAGTCTGCTTTAGCCATTACAAATGACTCATATCCTTATATAAATTATTTAAGAGAAACAAAAGCTAGGTTACAAGCAGAACTTAGCAAGAACTAATAATATTGCTAACTTAGTTGTTGGCTTTTTATGAAAGCCTCTTTAAGTTTGGAGTGTTCAGGGTGACAGTCAAATTTCCTCGAAGCTTGTAGCTCGACGCTCGCAGCCATTACTTAAACCACATTAAAATCACTAATCCCTACTTAATAAGTGCTAAATACGCTAAAATTACAGGCTACTTTTTTAGCAATGAGCCCGTAATATTCATGACCTCAGCAACAAGCCCTAGTACCTTTAACGATCTTGGCCTTATTCCAGAGCTACAAGCTCGTTTAACCGATTTGGAATATAGCCAACCTACGCCAATTCAAGCTAAGGCGATTCCAAGTGTACTTGCTGGTAGCGATTTAATTGCGGGGGCAAATACCGGCTCAGGTAAAACTGCAACGTTTGCTTTACCTATGCTACAAAAGTTATTTTTAGAGCAAGGCGCTAAAAAAGCAGCGAGCAAAGGTAATTTTGTCACTGGGCTTATTTTGGTACCTACGCGCGAGCTTGCTACGCAGGTGGCCGATAGTGTTAAATCGTACTCTGCAAACTTTAATGGCGCCATTAAAACGGTGGCGGTATTTGGTGGTGTGTCGGTTAATACACAAATGCAGGCTCTACGCGGCGGCGCCGATATTATCGTGGCAACACCAGGGCGTTTGCTCGATTTAATCTCAAGCAATGCTATTAAGCTCGATAAAGTAACTACCTTAGTGCTTGATGAAGCCGACCGCATGTTAAGCCTTGGCTTTACCGAAGAGCTTGCTGAGTTATTAGCGTTAATGCCTGCTAAAAAACAAACTATGTTGTTTTCAGCAACCTTCCCAGAGCAAGTCACACAATTAACGCAAGAGCTGTTAACCAACCCTGTTGAAATACAAGTTCAAAGTAAAGACGAAAGTACCTTAGTACAGCGCGTATTTACGGTTAATAAAGGCGAAAAAACCACGGTTTTAGCGCATTTAATTAAAGAGCATAAATGGCGCCAAGCGCTTATTTTTGTAAACGCTAAAAAAGACTGTGAGCACTTAGCAGGTAAGCTTGAAAAGCGTGGTATTAACGCACAGGTATTTCATGGTGATAAAGGCCAAAGTGAGCGTACTCGCGTAATTGAAAAATTTAAAGCGGGCGAAATAGAAGTACTTATAGCCACCGATATAGCAGCCCGAGGTTTAGATATTGCCAAACTGCCTGTTGTTATTAACTTTAACTTACCGCGCAGCCCCGCTGATTACATGCACCGTATTGGCCGAAGCGGCCGTGCCGGTGAAGTTGGCCTAGCGTTATCGTTAATTGATTACGAAGACTTTCATCACTTTAAAATAATCGAAAAGAAAAACAAACTGCGTTTAGAGCGTGAGGAAGTAACGGGTTTTGCGGTAAACCAAGCAAACCTTGATGCAGCACAAGCACTTAAAAACGAAAAGCCAATGGCAAAGCCTGAAGGCACAGGTAAGAAAAAGAAGAAAAAATCCAACCAAGAAGATGACGTATGGAGCGGCTGGAGAAAAAGATAAGCCTTAATACATATAAGTTATTAAACTCGAATTAATAAAAACCCTGCAAATTATGCAGGGTTTTTTTTATTGGTATTAGATTGTTTAGCTATGCAGCAAATTAAAACTTAGACGGTGCTGGTGGCACTACTAAAGGTTGCTTAGGGTTTTCTTTAAGCTCCTTTAATAACTCTTGTACAGCACGTTCTATTGATGGATCTTGGCCTTTATAAATAAGCTCTGGGCGATCAACCACTTTAATATCAGGTGCAACGCCTTCGTTTTCTATAATCCAGTTACCTTGAGTATCTAAAATACGGAATGTAGCAGCAATTACTTGCCCGCCATCTACAAGAGCAGGGTTGCCAGAAATACCAATTAAGCCACCCCATGTACGCGTACCAATTAGCTTACCTAAACCCGCTTGGCGGAAGTAGTAAGGAATTGCATCACCGCCTGAGCTTGAATAGCCGTTTATTAGCATTGCTTTAGGACCGTCGTGCGCAAACTGTGGCGTTTTAGTCGGCTCGGTGCCTCGGCGTTTCCAATAGTTAAGTGGTTTACGTGCAAGCCAGGTGATCATGTGCTCAGGAATATAGCCACCGCCATTGTAACGGTCATCAATAATCATGGCGTCTTTGGTGGTTTGCGGCATGTAATTTTTAAACATGGCGCGGTTACCTTCATATGCGGTATTTGGCAGGTGCACGTAGCCAATACGCCCGTTTGATAGCTTATTAACGTAGGCTGCACGCGAGTTAACCCAATCTAAATAACGTAGGCCTTGCTCACTGGCTACCGGTTTTACTGTTACTTGCCACGCACCTTTGCTACGCGGTTTGCTGTTTAGCACTAGCTCTACTTGCTCGCCTTGGGTGTTTTCAAGGAGTTCGTAAAAGTTAGCCACGTCTTTAACCGAGCGGCCATTTACCGCAATAATATAATCGCCGTTATGTGCTTTTACACCAGTAGTCCCCAGCGGTGAGCGGAAATCGTCATGCCAGTTTTCACCTTTGAAAATTTGCTCTATTTTTACGTAACCCGATGGATCGCTTGCAAGCTTAGCGCCTAATAAACCGTGGTTTTTACGCTCGGCTTTTGGCATATCACCCGATTGCACGTAAATATGGCCGGAGTTAATTTCGCCAGCAATTTCGCTAAGTACGTAATCAAGGTCGCTACGGTGGCTAATAGCATCAGCCATAGGCTGGTATTTAGCTAAAATAGCATCCCAATCTTGTCCGTGGTGGTTTTCGTCGTAGAACCAGTCACGCAGTGTGCGCCAGCCTTCTACGTACATTTGTTGCCACTCAGCTTGCGGGTTAATTTTAAGTGTCATTTTACTTAAATCGAGCTTGTTGGCGTCTAAGTCTTGCTTTGGTTTAGGCTCAATTAAGCTGTAACTGCCGCTTGTATGTACAAGCAGGTGCTCGCTATTGCTCGATATAGTGTAATGGCTAACGCCTTTAGCCACGGTTTCTAGCTCGCTATCGTGTTCGGTGCCTATAAGTTGTAATCCGCCATTGGCAAGTGTAAGCACGCCGTCTTTTACTGCGGTTAAGCCACGGTAATCGCCCGCAGGCGCGTTAAGTGCGGTAACACGCTGCATAAAGTCGCTGCTTTGCAGTGCGTTTTTAACTTTTTTGTCGTCTTCTTTTTCGTCTTCTTTATCTTTTACAATCGTGGTTTCGTCACTTTGTAAGGCAATAAGCGGTTTAACACTGTCGTTTACTGCAGCCGCATAAATACGGGTGGCGCGGTTAAACATGTAGTCAAATTCGTAGCTGCTAAACGCAAGGTTAAAGTCGCGCTCAGAGCTAAAGTAAAGGTATTGGCCATCTGGCGAAAAAGTTGGGTTTTGCTCGTTACTCATTTCGTCTGTTAGGCGCGTCACCTTTTCTTTTTTAAGGTTGTAGTGCCACAGTGAGGCATAACGATTTTCGTTATTTTTAACATACACAATGTCTTGGCTGTTAGGCGACCACGTATATTGAGTAATGCCGTCTTCGTCGTAAATGCCGGTATCAATTTTGTGTTGCTTGCCCGATTTTGCATCTAACCACCAAAGTGTGTGGTTTTTATCTGCAAACAACAGCTTAGTGCTATCGGGTGACCAAATAGGCGTAAAGCGCCAAATAGTGCCATTACTAGTGAGTTGTTTAATGGCATTATTTTTACTGCGATCTTTTAAGTAAATTTCGTACTCGCCGCTTTCATCGCTCATGTAAGCAATGTAACGCCCATTTGGCGACCAGCTTGCGTCTATTTCACGGCTCTTATCTGTGTACGATAAGTTACGCGTAGGGCCTTGTTTAACAGGTACACTAAATAGCTCGCCACGGGCTGTAAATACAGCACGTTTGCCATCGTGAGAAATCGACATAGAATCAATAAAGTCGCTCACATTTTTGCTGTAAGGCATAGCGTATTGGCGCACACCTGCAATGTTAATGCTCAGCTTAGTGCTTTTTTGTGTTTTTGCGTCAAAGCGATATAAGTAACCGCCGTTTTCGAACACAATCGCATTAGGGCCTGCTGAGGGCCAAAGTACGTCAAAGTTTTTATAATTAGTGAGCTTTTTAGGCTCACTGCCTTTGCGATATTGGTAAAGGTTTAGTGTGTAATCACGATCAGATACAAAATAAATATTGTCGCCAACCCAGGTAGGTTGCTGGTCGGTTGCACGGTTAGTGGTAAGTTGCTCTGAAGTGTTATTTTCTAAATCGTAAATCCATACGTCTTGCGCACGGCCGCCACGGGTGCGTTTCCAGGTACGAAACTCACGGTCAATGGGTGTGTAAACATACTTGCTACCATCAGGTGAGAGCATACCGCCGCCTGTTTCTGGAATAGCTAAAGGTTGCTCAAGGCCACCCTCGGCAGGGACCATATAAGGGCGACCCATACGTTTGCCCCATGGTGTGCGGTTTGCTCTAAACACCACATTTTTACCATCGGCGGTCCAATCTAAAACGCGGTAATCAAAACCACCACGCGGCGGCATTGGGCCAACATCGTTGTAGTATGTAAGCTGCTTTAGGCCTGAACCATCGCTGTTGATCACATATACTTGGCGGCTGCCGTTATACTCAGCCGAAAACGCAATGCGCTTACCATCAGGAGAAAACTTAGGAAATGTTTCAAAACCAATATGGTCGGTTAAGCGTTTGCTTTCGCCGGTTTGTGTATTAGCAATATAAATATCGCCGCTGTAAACAAAGGTCACGTTTTGGTTATGAATATCAGGAAAGCGTAGTAAGCGAGTGTCTTTAGTTTCATAGGCCGATACGCTCGGTGCAATAACCGCAGCCAAGGCAAGCGCCAATGTTGTTAATTTTTTCATGGGATTACATCCTATATTAATAGCTGTTACATCATAACAATAAGGTTATAAATAGCGATGCACTTGCGATAAAAGGTCTGTTACAAAATGTGAATAAAAAAAGGTTGGCATTAAAACGCCAACCTTCAAGGGAGTACTCTTTTTAAAGAGTGAAATTAGTGGTCGTGGTCGTCTTCTTCCTCTTGCGCAATACCAAGCCAAGTAATTGCACTAGGAGCAAAAGTAAGCTCAACCTCACTTTCAATTTCTAAGTCTTCAAGGTGTACTTGCACAACCTGCTGAGCAATAGGGTCGGCTACATAAGCAAACTGACCATTTTGCGCCACTGTCATGCTAAAGCTCATGCCCTCTGGCATGGTTGATACATCTTGCTCGGTAATATCAACTTGGCCTTCAAGCTCCCAATGCATTTCGCCATCATGGTCGTGTGCACTAAATACATTTAAAAAGCCTAAGCTGTCTAATATTAAAAAGTGCTCGCCATGGGCAGAAAAAGAGTACGACACAGCACTTGCGCCATCGGCTAGTTGCCATTCTAGTTCTTCCATTTGTGCTGTTGCTGGGTTAATAGTTACAATTACGGCTTCGCCGCCACCATGGCCAGATGCTACGCCAATAAAGGTCTCGCTATCTTCGTGGCCATAAATACTACCAATACGTAAATCGCCAACGGCTGCAATATTCGCTATTTTTTCAGCTTCGTATTCATCTTCGTGCTGGTGGGCTAATAACACGCCATCGCTACAACCAAATACTACGTAGTCGTGGTTTTGTGCCGCGCCGTGTAAATCAGGGCACGTAAGGTCTAAGGTTTGTTCAAGCTCATATTCACCATCATGAAAATGATAAACACCTACTTGGTCTGGCAGTACTTTAGCAACCGATGTGCTTTCGCTGTCATCACGGCGAAGTGTTGATAATAAATGCTCACCGCGAGGCTCTGCTACACCGTGCATATTCATATCGTAGCTAATACCAGGTAGTGTTGCTGTTGCGCTTGTTATGTCGTTATCTGTTAATACTTCAACAGAGGCAACCGTGCCTGAGTCTGCATCACCATCATAAAAAACAGCTAATTGGCCGTCATGTTTTACAAGGTGAGTAGGGCGGCTGCCACTTGTTAGCTCATAACTGCTAGCTGCTGGGCTTTGCTCATAGTCGTGTAAATGCTCGCCATGGTCTTCACGCCATAAACCACCATCAATAAAGCCTAAGTAATCTTGTGCGCGGCTTGCAATAACGGCATAACGAAAATCAGGTGATGACGATAGCGTGTTTGAATCGTTCGTCAGGGTAAATGTTTCAAGTAAAGCGTTGTCATCTAGGTCATAAAAGCTAGCTTCGTTGCTATCGCCTGCAAGCACAGCTAATCTGCCTAATGAATCAATTGTGTAGCCATCATCATGGTCGTGATCATCATCGTCATGATCGTGCTCATCTTCTACAACAATAGGGTCTTTTTCTACAATATTGGTCTGGGCATCGCCACAGGCTGTAATAAATGTAGTGCTAATAGCCAGTGCAATAAGCTTTAATTTGTATAGTTTTTTCATGTTTATTTCCTTTAATTATAATTTTTTAACGCTTAAAAATAACCGCGAATACCTAGCGCAAAACTACGTCCTGGACGTGGTGCTATATCTTTTACAAACGAGCTGTGCACGCGTGCTTCTGTATCTGTTAAGTTGGTGCCTCGCAGGTACACAGACATATCTTGGTTTAATACTGAAAGGTCGTAAGAGATGCTTGCATCAACCAATGTGTAGCCGTCAGTTGCTGTTTCTTGTGGGGCTGTGCGGTCTTGCTTTTGATAGCGAGTAACGTGAATATGTGCACTGAGTTTATCTGTTTTATAGCTTAGCTCGCTGCCAAAACGAAGCGGTGGAGTACGGGGTAAATCGCCGCCGTCTTTAAGGCGTGCACGAACGTAATCTGAGAATAAATCTACTTTAAATTCATCGGTTAACTGCCACGCAATTTGCGCTTCAAACCCGTGTAAAATTACGTCGTCTGTTTTAAATAAATAAACCGGCAGTTCTGATGAATGGTCGTGTTCGTCAGCGCCTTCTTCTTCATCGCCATGGTCGTGGCCACTTTCGGCGAATAAACCGGTGTCTATTTGGTAATAGTAATTATCTACTTGGTTGTAAAATGCATTTAAAATAAAGCCAACATCACCTTGGGTTTTACGCAGGGTTAAATCGATATTATTAGCTGTTTCTAGGTCAATTGTTTGACTAGATAAACCTAAATGGCCGTCTTCATCTAAATCAAACAGTGCGCCTACTTCGTAGGTACCAGTACCAATGTGCGGCCCAAACGATAACAACTCAGAAGCAGAAGGCGCACGTTCAGAGCGCGATACAGAAAGCCCTAAATTATAGTTAGGTGTAAAATCCCACACTACGCCTGCAGATAAACTGATTGGCGTAAATTCATGCTCTACGTCAAATACACGAGTGGTCTCTGCGCTTTCTTCGTGGTCGTGATCATGCTCGTCGATTTCTTCTGCTTCATCGTGTGCGTGAGCGTCAATATTTGGCAGTAATACGTCGCCTGCTTCAATGGTTACACGCTCAATACGCCCACCTAACTGCACTAAAAAATCACCAAAGTGCCTTTCTTCCATTAACGCTACAGCAAAGCTTTCGGTTTCTGATGGAGGGGTAAAGGCCTCTTCACCTTGTGCTTCAACATCGCTTTGTTTGTAATGAAAGCTAATGCCGCCATTCCACTCGCTAAATTGGTTATGTAGTAGGTCTATGCGTAATTCGTTTGTTTCGTTTTTAAATGTGGTGCCTACAGCGCCACCTTCAATTTCAGCGTGTTCGTAGTCGGTGTGGCCAACGCGAAGGTTTACTTTGTTTAGCCATTTATTATCTAGGTTGTACTCACCTAATAATTGCACTTTAGTTTGCTCTAAATCAGCAAATACGCTTTCTTCTTCGTCGCTGTGTTCTTCCTCTTCCTCCTCGCCGTGCGTATGGCCCGGAATACCGTATTGACGATTAAATTGCTCTACTGCTAAGCCAATAAAGCCGTTATCCATTAAATAGCTAGCGCCAACAGTAAAACCATCAGACTCTTCATTACTGTTTTCAACTTTGTAATCGCCGCGATGCTCTTCACCATCGCTATCTATATCGGCAGCTACAGGCACCTCGTAGTCGTCGGCCTCACGCCAAAATGCATCGGCGTAAAAAGCCACCGAGTCAGTGCCTGTGGTGGCATTAAACGAGGCTACTTTTTGGTTATCAGCAGAGTTATGTTCTAGGTTCCACTCGCCGCGTGTTGTGCTGTCGGTTGGTACGCGGTTATCTACTACATTTACTACGCCACCAATGGCGCCACTGCCATAAAATAGTGTTGCAGGGCCGCGTAATACTTCAATTTGTTGTGCGGTAGACGCCTCTGATGCAACAGAGTGATCAGGGCCAACGCGCGACACATCACTTACATCAAGGCCATTTTGAGTAATAAGTACACGAGGGCCGCTTAAACCACGAATAATTGGTGTACTGGCTACCTTCCCGTGAAAGTTAGTATTAACGCCTGGAAGTTTTTCAAGGCTGTCGCCAAGGGTTGCAGCTTGTTGTCGTCTTAGTTGTTCGCCAGATAAAACACTAACAGGTGATGCAGATTCCATTGCCGACATATGAATAGGGGTTGCTTCAATATCAATAACTTCAATAGGCGAGCGCTTTAAATTAAACGTAACCGATTGGTTTTCATCATTCGTTATTGTTATATCGCGATGAAGGTGGGCATAACCTGGCGCCACAACATGTAGCTCTTTTAAGCCATTGTTTAGCTCGGTTATTACAAATTTACCGTTTTCATTGGTGGTGACTTTAAGGTCTGAGCCTTCAACTTCTATGGTTGCATTGGTAACTACTTTACCTTTGTTGTTTAGAACAACGCCTTCAATTGTGGATGCAAGCACACTTGCAGGTAATAAAGCTGCAATGAGCACAGCTAATTGTGATCTACGTTTCATTTAACTACCCTGTTGGATGTTATATTATATCAATTATGCGAGAAATGTTATAATGTATCAATAGTGATTAACTGTTGTTACTAAAATGTCTCCTTAAAAGTAACGCTTTTGAGTAGAGGCACTAATTTAGTAGAGGAAGTAATGAAGTTGAGTCAAAGTGTTATGGATCGTATGGCGATTGGGTTATCGTTAATGTGCACTGTACATTGTTTTGCAACCCCGGTTATTTTAGCGCTATTGCCAAGCTTTGCTGTACTGCAAATAGATAGTGAACAATTTCATTTATGGATTCTTGCGGCGGTACTGCCAACAAGTTTATTGGCATTAAGCTTAGGCTGTAAAAAGCATAAGCGTTTACGTTATATGGCCTGCGGCGTTATTGGGTTAGCCTTTATGATATGTGCGGTATTGCTAGGGCATGAGGTTGCCGAAAAAGCGTTTACTTTAATTGGGTCGGCTTTTATTGCTGTGGCTCATTGGTTTAATTACCAGCAATGTATTAAACATAATGACGAAAAGTGCCCGTGTTCAAGCACCGAATCTGATCAGGTAGCTTAGTGTTATCAGTGCTACAAATAGCTAACATGTAGCACTTTAAATTAATCCCCTAGTGTTTAAATTTTTTAATAACCTAAAGCTAAAAGTGAGTTAAAGTAATCATCCAATATTGGTTTATTACGCTTGGCTTAGGTTAGGGCGTGCAGATCTTTGCGGATTGAAATTTGTTCAATCTAGGGGCGATTAAATCGCGGCGCGAGGTTTGCAACCTAGTGGGCTAAGTAAAAACCGAGTAAAGCTTCCGCGTCCTGCTCACGCCCCTTACCTACATCCATGTAGGCAACAAAGAGTTTATCGCCCCTAGGCAGAACCCGAAGGGCAGCGCATGTTTGGCATTTATGCTGCGTTATCGCCTATTTATGGGGAGTAACCACACTTCATAGGCTCTGCCTTGCCTAAAAACCAAACATACTGCTGCAAATTCAACCATCAAGGATCAACACGCCCTAATGAATACGGCTTTAAAATCCCTGCTGTTACTTTGCGCTTTAATGTGTTTTAAATTAAGCGCAAATACCCCGTACCAAATCCCTAGGAGCAGCGTTATAGAGCTCACTGAGCCCGTGACCAATCGGGTATATCCTGTTTTTATTCAGCTCCCTAAGTCATATAAAAAGCATCCTAAAAAAATATATCCAGTTATTTATTTAACCGATGCACCGTATACGTTCCCTATTGTGGCGGGTGCTACACGGTTTCCTATGAATAGCGGTAAAATGCAACAGGCTATTATTGTGGCCATTAGTTACGAAAAAGGCTCTAGAGGGTCTAATAGCCGAATTAGAGACTACACACCAAATAAGGCGCAAAGCTGGAAAAAACAAACAGGTAACGCGCAAAACCATGCGCTGTTTTTAAAAAATACTGTACTGCCATATATAGAAAATAACTACCGAGCAAGTAGCACACAAAAAACTTATATAGGTAACTCTTTAGGCGGGTTATTTGGCGTGACTATTTTATTTACGATGCCTGATTTATTTAACAATTATATTATTGGCAGTCCATCGGTTTGGTTTAATAACAATGCGATTTTAGCGCTACAAGCACATAAGCCTAAAGTGCCTACAAAGGTTTATATATCGGTGGGAGCAAAGGAAACGCCACGCTTTGGTGAAGGGCAAAATATGGTGGCAGGGGCAAAGCAATTAACGCAAAAAATTAATGCACTTAGCAGTGACAATATTGAATTAAAAAGCGTTGTTGTTGAAGGGGCGAGCCATGCAACCGCTTTTCCTACTACAGCTATACAAGGGCTTGATTGGGTAACAGCAAACAAGCCCTAAAAGGCACTAAAAGCTTAAGCGCTTTCAAGTTCCTGTTTCCAGTTTACTAATACTTCAATAAACTCTGGGCCTATACCACAGCAGCCGCCAATAATGCTTGCGCCTTGGCTGTACCACGTTTTTGCAAAATCTAGGTATTCTGCAGGTGAAATATCACGATACGCTTGTGAGCCTTCGTTGGCTTTGTAATCGCTTGCGATAGGTGTAAAGCCATTAGCAAACGCGCCTAAAACAACGCTTTTATTTTGTTTAGCTAATACAGCGTTGGTATCGCTAAAGGCTTGCTCTATAACCTCAGGGATTGAGCAGTTAAAGAAAATACCAGTAACATTTTTTTCAAGCAAAGCCGCTACAGCGTCACTTACCAGCTCACCAGAGCGAAGAGTCGCTTGCTCGCTTACCACATCATTTAAGGTAAATGCGTAATAACATGGCTTATTTGAGCCTTTAAGTACATTTGCCATAACGTGCGCTTCTTCAATACTCGATATGGTTTCGCCAATCCATACATCTACGTGCTCGTCTTGCGCCTTGTATAGCGTATCTAAAATAGTAAAAGCGCGTTCGCTCTCAAATAGCTCTGGGCGGTAAGAGCCAAATGCGGGTGGTAATGAGCCTGCTACTAATACATTTTGTTTTGCGTTTTGAGCTACATCTTTTGCAATAACGGCCGCTTGCTGTGCAAGGGCTGCACCTTGAGCTTGGTATAGCGCTTCACCTAAATGAAAGGGCACACAGGCATAACTATTAACGGTAATTATTTCAGCGCCTGCATCTATAAAACCTTGGTGAGCCTGCGTTACAAAATGTGGGGCTTCTATTAGTGCTTGTGCACTCCACAGTGGCTGGGTAAATGGTGCGCCAATGCGTTTAAGCTCGCGCCCCATGCCGCCATCTAAAATAGTTACTTTATTCATAAAGGATTTCTATACAACTAAACAATATGGCGCTATTCAACCATAATTTTTTTAGATTCATAATGAAACTTCGTCACCTTTAACATGAAAAAAGCTCAATGCTTTTTTACAGGCATAAAAAAAGCGACATCTCGCAAGAGAGTCGCTTATTTAAGTAGGCTAAACCTTACTTATAAAATACGTCTACCGTGCCTTTTACTTTCATAAGTAAAGGTTGGCCGCGGCGGTCTAGCGCTTTAGGCGCGGCAATTTTAATCCAACCTTCGCTAATGCAGTACTCTTCTACGTCAAAGCGTTCTTTGCCATTTAAGCTTACGCCAATTTCGTGTTCAAACACTTCTTCTACGTAATGCTTGCTACGTGGGTTAATAGAAAGCTGATCAGGTAATGCTGGTTTTGTTGAATCGGTCATGGTTTTAATCTTTATTAAAAAGTGATGCGCTATTGTAGGCAATCCACTCAATACGCTCAAGGTTTAATGCTTAGCTACCCAACTTAGCTACACAATACAAAGCCAAGTATTAACAGTGCTATCCAAATGGTTTCAGCAACAATCATAATTATTGGTTTTAAGCCTACATCGGTGAGTTTGCCTAGGTTTGTTTTCATACCAATGGCGGCTATAGCGGCAATTAAAAAGAACCGAGAAAGCTCATTTGTGGTTTCAAGCACAATAGCGGGTAGGTTAAAGGTGCTGTTTATAATCATTAAAATTACAAAGCCAATTAAAAACCCCGGTACTTTTGGCAACTCGCCATGGTTACCTTTATTTGAGCGATTAATAACCACCATCATAATAAGTACTACAGGCAACAGCATAGCCACGCGTACTAGTTTGGTAAGTGTTGCTATATCGCCAGTTTCGGGTGATACCGAATAACCGGCACCCACTACTTGGGCTACATCGTGTATGGTGCCACCTAAAAATACCCCGGCGTTATGTGCATCAAATTCAAGGTAGTTAACCACAATAGGGTATAAAATCATTGCAATGGTCGACATGGCCGTTACGCCAATTACGGTAAGTAAGGTATCGCGCTCTTTATGCTCGCTGTTTGGCATAATAGATGAAATAGCTAGTGCTGCCGATGCACCACAAATAGCAACTGAGCCACCGGTGAGTGCGCCAAAGCGTTTTTGTAACCCAAATACTCGGGCAAGTACAACGCCTAAAATAATGGTGGTAAATATAGCGCCAGCTAACATTAGCGCTGTTTGCCAGCCCAGTGTAATTAAATCGCCCAGCGCTATACGGGTGCCAAGTAAAACAATGCCTACACGTAAAACCGTGGTACCGGTAAAGTCTATGCCTTTAGCGCACGGGCTGTCGCTTTGATATAAAAACGACACCGCCATCCCCAATAATAAAGCAAACAACATAGCGGGCGCGCCATAGTGTTCACTTAAAAATAAGGCAGCAAGACCAGTCATTGCAGCAATGCTGGCCCCTTGCCATAACGGGGAAACTTTTACCTTTAGTGCACCGGTTAAGCTTTGCATTAGGCGTTAGCTGCTGTCAGTGCAACAAGCACTTGGCGTTTACGCTCGCCAGTAAATGGGCGGCGGCCATGCATAGCCATTTCGTTATCAACTAAGGCTACATCGCCATCTTGCCACGCTAAATCAAAAGTAAATTCTTTTGATAGCTCAACAATTTTTTCAAGCCCTTGTTTAGGAATGGCACTACCATCGCCAAAGGTAATAGCAACCGATGGGTTTTCGCGAACGCCTTTCCAGCCCATGTAAGCGGCAATAAGTTGGTTATAAAAAACCTGTACGCCGTTTTCAAGCGTAACTACCGCAGGTAAAACCGGAGTAATTGCTTTTAAAGAGCCATCTTCTAGCCACTCCCACTCGTAACCTAGCTCGGTAAGTTTGCTGTGTGCTTCTTCTTTGGTTTCAACGCTTAGGGTGCTTTTCCAGCTGCGACCTTGACCCGATGTCGCATCGTCGGCTGCGGGCATGTAAGTGGTGTACTTTAAGCCTTTTTGCTCAAAGTCATCGGCTAATTGGCTATCAAACTGCTTTAATGCGCTAAATAATTTATCTGAGCGGCAAAGCGGTGTCGCGCCGCCTTCCTCAGCTGCCGATTTACAAAAAAAGAACAGCTTACTTGGCGAAATAGGCGTTTGTGCCATTTCGTGATGAAGGTAAATTTCAACATCTTTGGGGGCTTCGTTAGCGGTAAATACACGCTCGGTAAAGTTAATACGTACCGCGTTAGATAGCGACTCTTGGTACGTAAAGTTGTCGTAATCAAACCCCGCTGAAAACGTATCAAAGGTTTCGGCGCTATCAACAGGAAAGCCTCTAAACAATACAGCGCCTGAGCTGCGTAGTTTTTTAGCCAACTCGCTTTTGTTAGCGCGAATAAAAGCTACCGCTTCTTCAACGGTGCTGGCGTTATTGTTATTAACTACAATGCACGGAAAAACCGAGTCATCAAACGTTAATTGAGTAGGCACTTGGGCATAGTTAAGTTCGGTAGCTGACATTTTATTATCCTAATCGTAAATAGGGTGAAAACGGTTAAAGGCAGCTTCACAAAAGTGCCCAGGGTCGTTAAAACGGCGGTTGCTATTAAGCGCAGAAATTTGCGCCATTTCTTGCTCTGTTAATTCAAAGTCGAACAGTGCGAGGTTTTCTTTCATGCGTTCAAATTTAGAGGTTTTAGGAATAATGGCGGTGCCGCGTTGCACACCCCAGCGCAGTACAACTTGTGCTGGTGTTTTGCCATGATTTTGCGCTGCAGCTTTTACTACGCTTTGCTCAAGCACCGACTCAGTTTGATCGGCCATTTCAAGCTCAAGGTACGAAAGTGCACCGAGCGGCGAAAACGCCGTAACCGGAATATCGTACTGTTTGGCAAGCCTTACTAGTCGCTCTTGAGTTAAATAAGGGTGCGACTCAATTTGCAGCATGGCGGGTTTAATTGTGGCGTAGGTCATTAAATCGTGAATAAGCGCGCTTGAGTAGTTACACACACCAATGCGTTTTGCTTTGTTGTTATGTACTTGCTCTTCCATTGCTTGCCACGTTAAGTGCAGTGGCACTTTTGCCAGCTCCATTTGTGGGTTTTGTGCATCTGGGTCTACAAACCACTCTGGTGGGTAGCGCGTTTCGATTGGTACAAACGTTTGCGCAATCGGAAAGTGAATTAAGTATAAGTCGAGGTAGTCGAGCTTTAAATCGCTCAAGGTTTTATCAATGGCAAGCTCTACATGCTCTGGCGCATGAAAGGTGTTCCATAGTTTTGATGTTACCCATAATTCTTCGCGGGTACATAGGCCGTCTTTTATTGCTTGAGCAATGCCATCGCCTACTTGTTCTTCGTTACCGTAGTCTGATGCGCAATCAAGATGGCGGTAACCTGCTTTAATAGCTTGGTACACCGTTTGCGCGCAATCTTCTTGTGCTACTTTCCATAAACCGAACCCGACTGGCGGGATGTTATTTAATGAACTCATTGGGAATTCCTGTTAAAATTGCATAATGACTTTGGTCTTGTATAAGACATAAGTTATTATACGAATCTAACAGTGTCAACACTGTGTTAACCGCAAGGCAATAAATGAAAGGTGTTAAAAAACCTACAGGCAGCAAAAAGGCAGCGTTTGCTGCCTTTAAAAAATATTTAATAAGTATGCGCTAATATAACTTACTCGCGGCTAAAGCGCGGTTAATTAATCAAGTTCTATTTGGTAGTGGTAATGATCGCTACGGCATTTGCTTAAACGGTATTCAATGCGTTTACCTTCGATTGATTCGGTAATGCGCGATACCAACAATAAAGGGTCACCGGCTTTAATAGCGAGCATTTTAGCGTCGGTTTCATCTGCTAAAACGGCTTTAATGCTGTCTTGGGTTTTATGCACGGTTTGGTTAAATTTGGTTTGGTAGTAATGATACAATGTGTGCGGAATATCACTACTTTGATGTATATCAGGAAAGAAACTTTGTGGTAGATATATAGTTTCGCTCATACAAAATTCGTTATCGAGAATGCGTCTGCGTACAAGCTTAGTGACTTTGTCTTTTTTATTAAGTTGCAGCGCATCAATAACATCTTGTGGTGCAGGGCAAAGCTCAACCGACAATAGCTCGGCTTTAGGTAGGTCGGCGCCTTTACCGTCGGCCTGTAGCGGAAAAAACCTAAACAGGGCATCTTGCGCGGTATGCTCAGATACAAACGTACCAACACCTTGGCGGCGAGTAACTATTTTATCGTCGGTTAATAAATTAAGCGCTTTACGCACAGTGCCTTGGCTTACGTTAAACTCTTCAGCAAGGCGAAACTCGCTCGGTAATACTTCGCCAGGTACCCAGCGTCTTTCAACAATGAGCTGTTTAATATAATCAGCCACTTGTAAGTAAAGTGGTTGAAAAGCCAAGCTTGGGCCACTTAATTTGTGATCAAACATAGAGTTACTCATTGTTATTTACCATTAAATTTAATCCACCTGTATTTATATCATAGGTGAAACTTTTTGCGCAGTTTTGCGCAAGCTCAATTAATTGTGAACTATTGCCGTGTAGTTTGTTTTTACATTATGCCTAAAAACAAATCGTTACACTACAATAGCGCACACGTAGGATATTTAAAGTGCTCAGTATTTCGTTAGAACTCATCTTGCTTATGGCATTGTGCCTAAGCCTTGCCACCATAATGCAAACGCTTAGCGGGTTTGGCTTTGGGTTGCTGGTGGTTGCAAGCTTTACGTTGCTAGATGTTTTACCGCTCACTGCCACCACCTTTTTAGTGAGTTTATTGGGTTTAGTTAACTCAACCACTGTGGTGGTTAAAAATCGCAGTACAGTAAAAGTGCCCGAGCTTAAACTTATGTTGTATACCGGTATTCCGCTAATGCTGTTAGGTTTTATATTGCTTGAATATATGTCGGCGCATTTAACGCAGTTCTTAAACTTTATTTTAGGCATTAGTATTTTGCTATGTTGTGGCTTAATGCTAATTGGCCGTGATAGAGCAAATAAGCAAAGCGGGCGTGGCTCGTTTTTAATTGCCGGCGGCGTAAGTGGCTTGCTGGGCGGGCTGTTTTCAACGTCGGGGCCGCCGCTGGTGTTTCAGTGCTATAAACAAGCTTGGTCTATTGAGGCCATTCGTAGCACTTTACTTGCGGTATTTACCATTGGTGGCTTAGTCCGTGTTGGTATTGCCTTATTTGGCACCTTACCCGAGCTCGACATTATGTTTTTAATTGCAGCGGCCATACCGCTGGTATTATTAGTAACGCAATTTGCTCGTAAATTAACGCCTTACGTTGATGCAAAATGGATTCGTATAATAGCAATTGCATTGCTTGGCCTAAGCGGCGTTTCGCTGGTGGCAACATCGGCACCGGGCATATTTTAAAAGTATCGATGTAAATAATTCATCTTAGGGTTATTTACATTGACATGGGGATTACAATTATTTAACTTGTATCTTATACAAGACTAATAATTGGTTAAGGAACTCCCATGAATGCATTTGAATTACGTGAGCCAGACTGGAACGCAATAGAGCCAGCACGCTTAACTGCAGAGCCTAAATTACAAGGCCATGTGCTAGTTTTACCAACTCAATTTGGCGAGGTCAGCGTTACCATAAGCCAGTTTGGTTTACGTTTAAATGCAGGCTCCACGCATGACGAGACGTTTAAAATATTAACCACCACCCCTTCAAACTTACCGCTATCACTTAATAAATTAGACCAAGGCTTTGCAGCCACCGCCGGTGAGTACCGCTTAGAATTTTACAGCGACCCGTTTTACTTTAAGCTTTATAAAAACGATAAATTAGTACAGCAATCAGCAACTGATGGCCACTTTGTGCGCCAGCACCGCTTACCGCCACTGGCGAAAACCGATAACGGCTGGATTTTAAGCTTAGAGCTTAATTATGACGAAGCCGTATACGGCCTTGGCGAAAAATGGGGCAAGCTTGATAAACGCGGCCAGCTTATTCGCTCATACAACCACGATGCGCTGGGCGTAAACGCCGAAAAGTCTTATAAAAATACGCCATACGCTTGGAGCCCAGAGGGCTGGAATTTATTTGTACACACGCCGGCGCCCGTTACACATGGCGTAGGCTACGCACTTTGGTCGCAACGTGCTTATGTGTGTTTAGTAGAAGACGACGCATTAGATGTATTTTTATACCAAGAGCAAACGCCTGCACAAAGTATAAATCGCTACTGCGAGCTAACTGGTTTTGCACCGGTGCCACCGCAGTGGAGCTTGGGTGTTATTTTATCAAAAGCGTACTACAAAGATGCCGACGAGCTATTAAGTGTCGCCCGCGAAGTACGCGCTAAAAACATGCCGTGTGATGTAATTACCCTTGATGGCCGCGCATGGCAAGACACCGACACCCGCTTTGCCTTTGAATGGGACCCAACACGTTACGCCGACCCAAAACCTGTGCTTGATGAACTAAAAGCCATGGATTTTAAAATTTGCGTGTGGGAATACCCAATGATCTCGGTAAACAACCCATTATTTGCTAAAGCGGCCGAGAACGGCTGGCTAATAAAAGACAAACGCACAGGTAAAGCGTATCAATACGAGTGGGATTTAAGCCCCTTTGGCGAAGTACTTACGCCATTACCAGAGTCGGGTATTTTAGATTTTACTCACCCCGATGCTTACGAATACTGGCTGGAGTCGCACAAGCCATTGTTTGAGCTTGGCGTAGATATGATAAAAGCAGACTTTGGCGAACAGCTAGAAGACGAAAACATGGTATCGCACAGTGGCGACAGCGGCATAAGACTACACAATGTTTATAGCATGCTGTATAACCGCTGCGTTTATGAAGCCGCCGAAAAATACTGTAAAACAGGGCCATTTTTGTTTAGCCGCTCAGCATGGACTGGCAGCCAACGCTTCCCTGCACAATGGGGTGGCGACCCACAAGCCGATTGGCAAGGCTTAGCGGCGAGTATTCGCGGCAGCTTAGCGTGGGGCATGTCGGGCGGGCCATTTTTTGCAACCGACATTGGTGGTTTTTATAAAGATACGCGCGATGCAGAGCTTTATGTTCGCTGGGCGCAAGCGTCGGTATTTAGTGCGCACATGCGTTTACATGGCATTGGCCCACGCGAACCGTGGTCATACACCGAGCAAGCAAGTGACGCAGTATTTGCAGCGCTTAAATTACGCTATCAGTTAATTCCGTACTTACAAGAATGTGCAGAGCAAGCGCAGCAAACAGGGCTGCCTATTCAGCGTGCTATGGCACTGGCGTTTCCTGATGACGTACTGGCACATAGTTTTGATCAGCAATTTATGTGCGGCGAAAAACTCCTTGTTGTGCCATGTGTTGTACCAAACGGTAAAGTTAAATTTTATTTACCACAAGGCGAGTGGGTGCGATTCCCTGATGGGCAGGCGTACCAAGGCGGCAAGTATTACGAAGAAACACTTGAGCTTACACAAATGGCCGTATTTGTTCGTAAAGGCGATACGCTCAAGCTAGGCCCAGAGGTTCAACACACAGAGCAAGACATGAGCCAGCTAACAGCATGGCCAAAATAAAACTCGGTTAATAGCAAACACACACACAACACACGTAACACACACAATAATAAAGATATTAGCTTACTTTTTACCGAGTAAAGTAAGCTAAAAGGGGCGCAAGATGGAAGGTATGAACATTACCATGACACTGCTATCGTGCTTGGCGTTTATGGCGTTGGTAGGATATATCTCGTACCAAAAAACCAAAGGGGAAGTTAACACCCAAGACGGCTACTTTTTAGCAGGGCGTGGTTTAACAGGTACATTTATAGCGGGGTCGATGATCCTCACTAACTTATCGGCCGAGCAACTTATTGGCCTAAATGGCTCAGCGTATGGTTACAACCTAAGTTCAATGGCGTGGGAAGTAACAGCTGGGATATCAACCATTATAATGGCGTTGATCTTTTTACCTCGGTATTTAGCCGGCGCGTTTTCTACCTTGCCTGAATTTTTACGGGATCGTTTTGACGATACCGTACGCCGCATGACGGTGATCTTATTTATGGTAGGGTATTGTTTTATAACGATCCCTTCTGTTTTGTACTCAGGATCAATCGCCGTTCTTAGTCTGTTTGATGTGCCCACCTTATTAAACTTAAGCTATCAAGCAAGCTTAATTGTCACCATTATTATTGTGGGCTCTGTGGGCGCTATTTACGCGGTATTCGGCGGTTTAAAGGCAGTTGCAGTATCAGATACCATTAACGGTGTTGGGTTATTAATTATTGGTATTTTAGTGCCTACCCTTGGCCTAATTGCCCTTGGCGATGGCAATTTTGCCGATGGACTAAGCACACTGGTAAACACCGATACCGAAAAGCTCAACGCCATTGGTAGCAGTGACGAACCCGTGCCATTTGGCACCATTTTTACCGGTATGATCCTCGCTAATTTATTTTATTGGGGCACCAATCAGTACGTGATCCAGCGTACACTGGGCGCTAAAAACTTAGTAGAAGGCCAAAAGGGCGTGTTGTTTTCAGGGTACTTTAAAGTGCTAGTGCCCTTTATGATGATGATCCCAGGCGTAATTGCGTATCACCTTTATAAGCACGAAAGCTTACAAACCATAGATTTAGCTTACCCACATTTAGTTAAAGATGTACTGCCTCAGTACTTATCTGGGTTCTTTTTAGCGGTGTTATTAGGTGCGGTATTTAGCTCGTTTAATTCGCTGTTAAATAGTGCCGCCACGTTGTTTTGTTTAGATGTATACAAACCCATGAAAAAAGACAAAGTAAGCGACGAAAAGCTGATTAAAGTGGCCAAAATTACCAGTATTGTAATTGCTGTTTTATCGTTTATTACCGCGCCATTACTGATGTTTGCGCCAGAAGGTTTATGGCACATAATTCGTGTATTTACCGGATTTTACAACATTCCGGTCATCACAATTGTGCTCGTGGGGTTATTTACTCGCAAAGTGCCTGCACTGGGCGCTAAAGTGGCTATTGTTTTTCATGTTATTGCCTACACTTTGCTTAAATTTGTGTGGGATGTAGATATTAACTTTATCCATATTTACGCCATATTATTCTTTATTGAGCTGGCCATTATGTTAGGTATTGGCTACTACAAACCTCTTGCCACACCATGGAACTTTACCCGCAAAGCCGAGGTAAACCTAAGCCCATGGAAATACGCACTGCCTTGCGCGATTGTATTAGTGAGCTTAATTATAAGCTTGTACATACTGTTTTCTCCGCTTGGATTGGTGGGTGGCACCAGCGTGTACTTTGTACCAAGCTTAATTGCTGTTTGGACTAGCGCCTTTGTGCTTAGCTGGTGGAGCGTACGCCGATGGCATACACGCTATACAAGTAGCTTGGCGCATATTGGCGTTGCTAAGGTCGTATAACGCGGCGTTATATTCTTTATACAAATTTTAAATCACATTTTATTCACATAATGTTTGCAATAGAACATAAGTTTGTTTAAGTTTATATCTCTTATATAAGACATAAGAGATATAAGGAAAATAACTACAACACTCTGGCACCGCTTTTTAGCAACCCACACACTTGCTAGCGCGGTAATTTAACAGCACACACGCACAATTTGGAGAATGACATGAGAGCTAAAAAGTCCGTCTTAAGCTTGGCAGTCACGTTAGCAATGACAACGGGTTTAGCACTAAGCACGCAAGCACATGCGCAGCAAGAGCAAACGGAGCAACAAGCAGAGCAAAACAATAACGACCAGTTTGAAAAAATTGTTGTTACCTCACAAAAACGAACGCAAAGCCTAAACGAAGTACCGCTTGCGGTGTCTGTGCTTAATAGCGACCAGATTGATTCGGCGTTTGCTAATAATATGGAAGGCCTGCAGTCACTTGTACCTTCGGTGAGTTTTAGAAAAGGCACCACAACCCGTAACTCAGCGCTAACAGTGCGTGGTATTGGTACTATTTCGTTTAGTATTGCTGCTGAGCCAAGTGTGGCAACCGTAGTTGATGGCGTGGTGCTAGGTCGCTCTGGTCAAGCCTTTGCCGATTTATACGATGTATCTCGCATTGAAGTACTACGCGGCCCACAAGGTACACTATTTGGTAAAAATGCTTCGGCGGGTGTGGTAAACATTACAACCAAAGATCCTTCGTACGATACCACCGGCAGCGTAGAAACCTCGTTTTATCAAGACAACGAATACCGCTTTAAGGGCGTGGTAAGCGGCGGCTTAACCGACGACTTAGCAGCAAGCTTAACCGTGTTTAAAGGTAAGTTTGATGGCTACATTGATAACGTTTACAACAACGAAAAAGTAAACGGTTACGACCGTGAAGGCGCACGTGCTGTATTTAAATACGAGCCAAGCGATGACTTAAACGTTAAATTTATTGCCGAATTTTATAACGCCGACGACGACTGTTGTGCCGATTTAGAAGCCCTGCCAAGTGGCCGTAACCCAGATTCAGACGCAGCCCCTAACAGCAACGGTATTGTTGATGGTGTGGCCGATATTGACCTAGACCAGCGCAAAGTTGATCACGACTATGAGTCGCGCACTATTGACGAACACAGCGCGTTTTCGGTACAGGTTGATAAAACTATTGGCGACTACACATACACCTCTATTACTGCGCAGCGCTCGTGGGATAACACCGAATACCGCGAAGGCGACTTTACCTCAATTGCTGGCGACAGTAACGAACCTGTATTTGGCGCGCCCTTTCAATTACACGATTTAGGTGCTCAGCAGTGGGATCAGTTTTCGCAAGAATTTAGAGTTACTTCAAACCTAGCGGGTCCGTTTAACTATGTGGCTGGCTTATTTTACTGGAACATGGACTCGCAACGTAACTTTACCCGTGACGCAAGTTGTCAAAATAACGGTGGCCAACTAGACGCTGCAATGGCGTATTACGCACAAAATAACTTAACCGGTGCAGAGCTTGATGCCGCATTGGCGGACTTAGACGGCTACACACAAAGCTTAGGTGTAAGCTGTAATGCTAACGATATTGTATCGGCAACCGCGTACATGAGCACCGAGTTTAACAACTGGGCAGCCTTTGCCGATGGTACTTACGATTTATCTGAAGACTTACGTGTACTGTTTGGTATTCGTTATACCGACGATGAAGTGTCGTACACACACCGCCGCGTAAGCAATGACGAATTTGGCCGCACCGGTGTAGGTGTACGCTCAGCAGCACTAAATACTGACGAATCAGGCAGTGCAGAAGAAACCAATGTGTCGGGTCGTTTAGGTATGCAATACGACCTAGGCGATGGCCAAATGGTTTACGGTACTTACTCGCAAGGCTATAAAGGCCCTGGTTTTAACGTGTACTACAACTTTAATCCAGATAACGATAGCCGCGAAATATCGCCAGAAGAGTCAGACGCATACGAGTTAGGCTACAAATACGCAAGCCGCGACTTTGTATTTAACTTTGCCGTATTTAGAACCGAAATTGAAGGCTTTCAAGCCAATAACTTTGACTGTTCAGACGGTACCTGTATTACCCGTTTAACCAATGCCGGTGATGTAAGTACACAAGGTGCTGAGGTTGACTTTATGTGGGCGGCTACCGACTCACTTACTTTAACCGGTGGTATTGCGTACATTCAGGCCGAAATTGACGAGTTTAATTGTCCGGCAGAAGTAGAAGCAGGCTCATGTACTGACCGCTCTGGCTTAGATGTCCCGTTTTCGCCAGATTTAAAATACTCACTAAGTGCTGATTACTTTATTGAAACAGAGCACGACTTTAATATTCATATAAACGGCTCTTACATTTACACCGACGAGCAATACTCAGACCTACCAAACAATGTAGGCGAGTTTAACCCAGCAGCGTTACTGCCAGATTACGGTATTTTAAACGCAAGTGTGGGTTTATCGTTTAAAGATGATGCATTTAGAGTATCGCTTATTGCTAAAAACTTAACCGACGAAAGCTACGTAACCACCTACAGTGGCGACAACTTCCGTTACCAAATTCCGCGTGATGCAGAGCGCTACTTTGGCGTATCGTTTAAGGCGCGTTTTTAATTTTATAAATACATCCCTGTGAAAATTGTGCTAAGCGCAGCGTTTAACCGCTGCGCTTTTTTGTGTCTTAATTTTGTCATGGTTTAGTCATTGTTTTTTAATTAAAAGTACTCTTAGAGGTCACATCTATTTTCTATAGTGCAGCGGTTACTTATTTGAGGTTTACGCTTCAAGCAAAAAATAACCACTACACAATGGGAATAATAAAGGATGAAAATTAAAAAAGTTGCTGCGGCAGTTGGCTTAACGTTTATGTTAAGTGCTGCAAGTCATGCCGATGTATTACCACAAAGCCAAACAGACAATGACTGGTATACAAATGCCCAAACCACACTCGCCACAAAAACTGCGCTTGCACAAAGCCAGCAAACAACAAAAGCTAAAAACGTTATTTTGTTTGTAGGCGACGGCATGGGTGTATCTACCCTTACCGCAGCACGTATCTTAAAAGGACAAAGAGCGGGCGATTTAGGTGAAGAAGGTTATTTAAGCTTTGAAGAGTTCCCGTACTCAGCACAAGTAAAAACATACAACGTAGATGCTCAAACACCAGATTCTGCAGGCACAATGACCGCGATGATCTCAGGGGTTAAAACCGATGTAGGCGTTATTGGTGTAGACGAAGACATAGAACGCGGTGTGTGTTCAACTGTATCGGGTAATGAGCTTTTAACAGCAACAGAACTGGCTGAAATTAAAGGCCTAGCAACCGGTGTTATTTCAACAGCGCGTATTACCCATGCAACGCCAGCGGCAACCTATGCAAAATCGGCAGACCGTAACTGGGAAGATATCTCAGACATGCCAGAAACCGAAACTGCATGTGAAGACATTGCCTCGCAATTAGTTAATTTTGAGAAAAACCTAGAAGCACGTTTTGTAGGTACCGACGTAGACGGTCTTGATTTTGTAATGGGTGGCGGACGTCGTCACTTTTTACCAAAAGATGAAGCAGCTAACTCAGCAGATGCACTTAGCGCTGTAGAGGGCGATCGTACTGATGAGCGTAACTTAGTTACTGAGTGGCAAACACAATACCCACAAGGTACTTATGTTATGGACCAAGCAGGCTTTGATGCCATTGCTGATGATGCCACTAAAGTGTTTGGCTTATTTAACGAATCGCACATGCAATACGAAGCAGACCGCGCAAACGATATTGCCGGCGAGCCATCGCTGAGCGAAATGACCAGCAAAGCAATTGATGTATTAGGTAAAAACGAAAACGGCTTTTTCTTAACCGTTGAGTCGGGCCGTATTGACCACGCACACCACGCGGGTAATGCCTACAACGCACTTAACGACACCATTGAATTTGCTAAAGCCGTGCAAGCTGCGGTAGATAATACCAACCCAGAAGAAACCCTTATTTTAGTAACCGCCGATCACAGCCACGTATTCACTATTGCTGGCTACCCTAAACGCGGTAACCCAATTTTAGGCCAAGTAGTTGCCGTAGGTGAAACCACACCAAGCCTTGCTGCCGACGATATGCCTTACACCACAGTAGGCTATGCAAATGGTTTAGGGTTTAGAAACTTAGTTGATGAAACAGATGCCGATGCAGCGTATACAACTGGCCCAGTTGCTGGACGTGTAGAGCTAACAGGCGTTGATACTACCAATGTTGGCTTTCACCAAGAAACCACTGTCCCTCTTGGCTCAGAAACTCATGCTGGTGAAGATATTTCGCTGCATGCAAAAGGCCCTGGCGCACAGCTAGCTCAAGGCGTAATTGAGCAAAACGTAGTATTTCATTTAATTAATCAAGCTCTTGAACTAACTCAGCAATAATGGCGGCTAACATGAACAAATTAACAGTACTTTCTTTAGCAGTAATGGTCGCGCTAGCAGGTTGTAGTGACGACGACAAAGACGAAAATAATATTCTCGCGGTAGATAACACCATTGCAGTAGGCTCTGAGCAATGTGTTAATGGCGGCGTAGAAACCCAAACTGGCGTAGATACAAACGGCAACGGCGTGCTAGATAGCGACGAAGTTACCTCTTCTAACTTAGTGTGTAATGCACCAGCTACGTCACTTACCAGCGAGCAACTTGCCACCCTAACGACTAACGCATGGTATGGCGATGCACAAACAAAGCTTGCGGCAACACAGCAAGCTAATAGCGAAGTGGTTACTGAATCTGGCAAAGCGAAAAACGTTATATTATTTGTTGGCGACGGCATGGGTATTTCTACCGTAACAGCTGCACGTATTTTAGCAGGCCAGCTTGAAGGCGGTTTAGGTGAAGACTACCAGTTAAGCTTTGAAAAAATGCCGTACTCAGGTTTTGTTAAAACTTACAACGTAGATGCACAAACGCCGGATTCAGCAGGCACAATGACGGCAATGGTATCAGGTGTTAAAACCGATGTGGGCGTAATTGGCGTAGATGAAGACATTGAACGCGGCGACTGTGCCACGGTAACAGGCAACGAACTGGTTACCTCGTTAGAGCTTGCTGAAATAGCGGGTAAAGCAACCGGCCTTATTTCAACCGCACGTATTACCCATGCAACACCTGCAGCAACGTATGCTAAATCGGCTGACCGTAACTGGGAAGATAACTCAGATATGCCAGAGGGCACTGAAGCCTGTGAAGATATTGCATCGCAACTAGTAAACTTTGAAGCCAACTTAGAGTCGCGTTATGCAGGTATTGATGTAGATGGCATTGATGTTGTAATGGGCGGCGGACGTCGTCACTTTTTACCAAAAGATGAAGCAGCAAACTCAGCCGATGCAGTAAGCGCCGTAGAAGGCGACCGTACTGATGGCCGCAACCTAGTAACCGAGTGGCAAACAACTTACCCAAGCGGCACTTACGTTATGGACCAAACCGGTTTTGATGCAATCAGCGACGATGCCACTAAAGTATTTGGTTTATTTAACGAATCGCACATGCAATACGAAGCCGACCGCGCAAACGATGTAGCGGGCGAGCCTTCGCTTAGCGAAATGACCGAAAAAGCAATTAACGTACTAGATAACAACGACAATGGCTTTTTCTTATCGGTAGAAGCAGGGCGTATTGACCACGCGCACCATGCGGGTAATGCCTACAATGCCCTAAACGACACAGTAGAATTTGCAAAAGCTGTGCAAGTGGCAATGGAAAACACTAACCCAGAAGAAACGCTAATAGTAGTAACTGCCGATCACAGTCACGTATTTACTATTGCAGGCTACCCTAAACGTGGTAACCCAATATTAGGTAAAGTTGTTGCCGTAGGCGAAACCGAGCCAAGCCTAGCTGCCGACGATATGCCATACACCACAGTTGGCTACACCAACGGTGGCGGCTTTAGAGATTTAGGCGATGAAACCGATGCCGATGCAGGTTATGCATTTGCACCTGTTACAGGGCGTGTAGATTTAACCGATGTTGAAACAACTGCACCGGGCTTTCACCAAGAGGCACTTGTACCACTTGGCTCAGAAACTCACGCAGGTGAAGATGTTGGCGTATACGCAATGGGCCCAGGCGCTCACTTAGTGACAGGCACTAACGAGCAAAGCTTTTTATTCCATGTAATGGACTTTGCAGCAGACTTAGTAACTACCGCTGATAAAAAAGTAACGCCATAAGTAATTTAATACGTACGCTCAGCACATAAAGTACGTATTAAAAATGAGGTATTTAAAAACAACTCGTACGCTGTGCGAGTTGTTTTTTTATGTCATAAAAATGCCACTGTAAATGGGTATGGTAATGCCTATTACAGTGACGTTTAAATAAGAGATAATTTAATGAAACTAGCATTATTTTTAATGGCAACACTTGCCAGTACCAGCACCCTAGCGCAGCAATGTAATATTGATAGCGCGCATTTAAAAGCCGACTATAAAATTACCAATACTCATAAAAACGAGCAAAGCACGCAGTCACTTACGCTTTGGCGAAACAACTCACAAGTTGCGCACCAACGTGAGGTTATTACCGAGCTTTGGCAGCACTTAGCTAATAAGCAAATTCGCCCAATTCGTTATTTTAATGCTCAGCAACGCGGTATTGAGTATCAGCCATCTGAGGTACGCGGTGTACAAAGTTGGAGCGCTAAAAATCAGCTGGTGGATACGCATTTAATCGAAAAAATGACCCTAGTTAACACCCAAGGCAACGGCTGCGATGAGGTAAAAAACTACACACTTTCTGAGGGCGACAATCAATTTAAACTCGCTTTATTTACCAAATCAAACTTGGTTAAAAGCTTTAGCGTAACCAATAAAAAAAGCGATACCCATACTTTGCTAAGCCTTAACGAGGTAAACAGTAATAAAGCAGAAATAACCGCACAGTTTGCCAAGTGGGATCGCTTTCAAACCACCGACTACGCCGACATTGGCGATAACGAAAACGACCCGTTTTTAGCAAAAATGATCAATCTTGGTTTTATAGAGCACAGCGCAACGGGGTTTTATAACCAGCAAGGTAAAGCGATTCAAGGTGGGCACCATCACTAGATTTTAGCGTTTTTAAATGTAGTAGCTCATAGCTGGAAGAATGACAGGCTATGAGCTACAAGCTAGTATTCAAAAAGTAGATTAATTTAAGCCATTCCCGCCCAAGCAATACCGCAAACACTTTCCCATTTTTATAAAGCAGATCATCAACGTAAAATTATTTATAGTTGGTAATAATTTACTCTATTTGATATTAATAGATGTTCATACTATAGGGACATTGTGTAGAAAGATGGAAGTGTCCTCTGATAGAGCTGTTAAATGCCCGTGATATTAATGTCAGTTGGAGTAGATAAGTGACGAATGAAGAACTTTGCCAAAGTATTTCTAATGTAATTAATGGTTATAGAAATAAAGAGTTTGGCGAATATGATGCCGTGCATGTTAGTCGTTGGATATCGCAATTTGAAGATTTTGAAAAACAAATTGTTTTGGAAGAAACAAATCGAATTTTAAAGAAAAACTTTATAAGCTATAACTTGTTTTTAGAGTTTATTGACACTCTTATCCAGTCACCAGATATATATGTTGAGAACAAGGATTCGTATTGGAATAGAGTATCTCTGCTTGATATCCAAGCGAACGGGAATAGTCAAAAGGAGTTAAATGCAATTCTTCAAGGTAAACTTAACCTATTATATGGTATGCCCAATATAATAGGTCAGCAATCAGAAGAGTATATTTATCTAGATGACTTTATTTTTTCAGGCAACCGTTTAACTTCAGATATGGAGTCTTGGATTCGTAATGACGCCCCGCTAAAAGCTAGGGTGTGTGTCATTACTATCGGTTGGTATGTTTATGGACAATACAAAACAGAGAAAAGGTTAAAAGCTTTTGCTAAAAGTTTAGGAAAAGATATTCATTTAGTATTTGCTTCATTTAGTAAATACAGGCTGGAAAATAGATTGTATCGGAAGGATTATTCGACAGTCTTTTGGCCTACTTCTATTATCAAAGAGTTACCTGAAGCGATCGAGTTCTTACAGAGACAAAACTGCGATTTCCCATACAGGGCTCCTGTAGGAGTTGAAAACCCAGTATTTTCTCGTTCTCGTCGTGAGGAGTATGAGAAAATAATGCTGAAATATGGTTTGAAAATACTTTCGTTTTCCGTACAAAATAGCTCTGTTGTAAAGCCTCTGGGGTATGATATTTATCGAGGGTTAGGATTTGGCTCAACTGTTTTTAGTTTCAGAAATTGTCCAAATAACAACCCTCTCGCCTTTTGGTAGGGTGATCCTACTGCGTCACCTTTTCATCCATTTTCAAAGTGGTACCCATTAATGCAAAGAAAAACATATGGATAAGCTATGAGCTATGAAAGCAGGCAATATGATATTAAACATTGCGCTGCATTTAAAAGAACGAGAGAGAAATGGGGCGAGCTATCAAATATGGCTGGTGGATTCCCTGTTGCTGTTAATGGAGTTCCAATAAAAAGTATTGAGGCATTATACCAAGCTTGTCGTTTTCCTCATCTACCTGATGTACAAGAAAAAATACTATCTCAAGGCAGCCCTATGACAGCAAAAATGGTTAGTAAGCCCTATCGAGAAAGTTCTCGTGCTGACTGGGATGAGGTGAAAATTTTAATTATGAAGTGGTCTTTACGTGTAAAACTTGCGCAAAATTGGAATCGTTTCTCTTCAGTCTTAATTGAAAGTAACAATATGCCAATAGTTGAGCTTTCTGATAAAGATGATTTTTGGGGAGCAAAGCCTGTGGAAAGGGGTATTTATGTAGGTGTAAATGCATTAGGTAGATTATTGATGCAACTAAGAGATCAAATTAAATCTAATAACCGATCTAGTTTTATGAATGTTCCTCCGCTCGAAATAAGTAACTTTAGTTTATATGGGCATGCTATTAAATGTGTCACTGAATCAGATATATCCATTTTAAAACCTCCACAAAATGATATGTTTGACATTTAACAAAATCTTTAAACTTAACAAAACAGTTAGCTATATTTTATGCTGCTCATCTTATTGCCCCTTAGCGAGGCAATACCGTGATCTGCTATTATCTTAATTCTAACTATTTGACACTACTCAAGATGAGAATCATCAGGCTTTTTAGGTCTATCAGCTAGCTCTGTTAGGCCGTCTTCACAGTCGCCGCTGTCGCAGGTATTTAAATCACTTTGTGCCTGCTTGTCTTGTTGCAGTACTTGTTTTAAATCTTCCATACGTTGGCGCACGGCTACGCCGTAGCTGGCGTCGTCGCCCCACAGTTCGGCAAGTTGCAATACAGCAGCGCGGTCGTGGTCTCTAAATAGTTTTCCGGCGCGCTGGGCATCTTCTTTATTGTTTCCTAATAACTCTAATGCATCTACCGCTAGGTTAATGGCCGAGTCGACCGTTTCGCGGTTAAAGGCATCTACTTTTAAATTAAGTAATTGATACGCGTGGCGGCGGTCGATAGCGCGGGCAACAATTTTGAGCTGCGGGTAGTTTTTATGTGCAAGCTTAATAATTTCGAGGGTTTTGTCTGCATCATCTATTGCCACAATTAGCATTTGCGCGGTGTGCGCGCCTGCGGCTTCTAGCAGCTCTTGGCGGGCAGCATCACCATAAAATACGGTATTGCCAAAGCGGCGTAGGAGTTCTATTTGGCTTGGGCTGTGATCAAGTACAGTAATTTCGTAGCCTTGGGCGTGTAATAAGCGACCCATAATTTGCCCAAAGCGACCGTAGCCTGCAATTATAACGTGTTTAGCGCTGCTAATTTGCTCGGGCTTATCAAACTCGGGCGCGCTGTTACTGGTACGTTTTTGTAGCTGCTCGTAAGCCATTAATAACAGTGGCGCAACCAACATTGAAACAGCCACCACTAACGTGACTAAGCTTGTTTGCTCTGGCGTTAATATGCTTAATGTAGTGGTTACGCTTAAAAGTACAAAGGCAAATTCGCCGCCTTGTGCCAGCGCTAGTGCAAACAGTAAACGCTGCTTTTTACTAATATTAAAGGTGATTGCAAGGGCAAACAAAATGCAGGCTTTTACTACAATAAGCAGCGCAACGAGTGCAATAACGGTTGTAAATTCATCCGCTAATAATTCAAAGTTGATTGATGCACCAACAGTGATAAAAAACAGCCCTAACAGTAGGCCTTTAAAGGGTTCTATATCGGCTTCTAGCTCGTGTCTAAACTCGCTTTCGGCAAGGACTACACCGGCTAAAAATGTACCGAGTGCCGGTGATAAGCCAATACTTTGCATTACAAGGGCAATAGCCACCACTAAAAATAGCGCAAAAATAGTAAATATTTCACGCATGTGGGTTTGCGCTATGTATCTAAATAACGGGGCCGACACATATTTTCCGCCGGCAATAATAGCGGCGATAACCGCTACCGATACGCCAACTTGTTGCCATACCGGCCAGCTTGCAATAATGGAGTCGCTAATTTCTTTGGAGCTACTTTGCGGTGCAAAAGCCAGTAGTGGCAGGAGCGCTAAAATAGGAATAATGGCGATGTCTTGAAACAGCAAAACCGAGAATGCGTTTTGCCCGGCTTCTTGCTTTAGCCAGCCTTTTTCTTCAAGGCTTTGCAGTACAATAGCGGTTGATGACAGCGCCAGCATTAAGCCAATGGCGAGGGCGGTTTGCCAATGCATGGTAAAAACCCAATAACAAAACGCAAAAATAGCCGCGGCGGTAAGTACGACCTGTAAGCCGCCAAGCCCTAATATTGAATGGCGAAGCTTCCATAAACGGGCTGGTTGTAGCTCAAGGCCAACTAAAAACAGCATCATCACTACGCCAAATTCGGCGAAGTGCATTACATCTGTTTGATCGCCCACAATACCCAGGGCGTAAGGGCCAATTAGTATGCCCGCAATTAAATAACCAAGTACCGAGCCAAGTCCCACTCGCTTGGCAATAGGTACAGCCACTATGGCCGCCGCTAAGTAAATTAAAGCTATTTCTAACACGCGTATATCCTAATAGTATCAAGGCTTTTAGCATGGCTTAGTGGCTTTAAAAATACAATGGGTCATGTGGCTGAAAATGGATCATTTAGTCATAATTAATCGGCTACTTTTACAGGGCCGTTAATGTTATCAATGCTTACATCGCCAGAGCCCGATTCGGTAATGGTAAGCCCCTTAGCGTGGTTTACACGAATATTGCCCGAGCCATCTTCAATGGTTACGCTTGCTTGCACGTGCTCAATGACTAAATCGCCAGAGTTATCGTCTACATCTACTGCGCCATTAATATTGTTAATAGCAATGCTGCCTGAGCCGTCTTCAACAGTTAAGGTGCCGCGCACATTACTAATGCGCATATCGCCCGAACCATCATCAACTACGGCGTTGCCGCTAACATTATTAATATTTACGCTGCCAGAACCATCGGTAAGCGCTAAGTTACCGGTGATGTTTTCAAGAGTAATATCGCCTGAGCCATCTTCAATAGTAAGGTTTTTAGCACTGTTGATAGATAAGCTGCCAGAGCCGTCTTCTACGTTAATGTTATTTTGCATGGCGCTTATTGCAATGTCGCCAGAGCCATCATCAATATCGAGCATTAAATTACTTGGCACAGTAACCACTAAATCAATGTGTGGCGATTGGCCGCTGTAAAAACGCATACCGCTGGCAGTATTGTTGTTTGCAACTAGGGTAGCTTGTTTGCCATTTTGCTCAAGGGTGAGTGTGTATTCGTCTTCAATGTCGGCGGTAAAAATTGTGGCATCTACACTTATGCTGGTGGCATTGGGCGAGCCTTTTATTTCAAGAGAGCCTGCACCGCTTAATACGTTTAAGTATTCTAGGTTATTACTTGGCAGTGATAACTGCTGAGTTTGTTTTACTGAGGCAACGCTTGGCGATATATGAAACACACAGCCGCTTAATAATAAAATGCCGCCAATAAGTGAAAGTGGTTTTGTAATGCCTGATACAGTTGATGAACTCATGTTTAGTCCTTTGTGTTTGTTATTTATGCTTGTTTTGTATAAGCGTAGTAGAGCAAAAACAAGACCAACTGTAAGTTATTGATTTTATTGGGGTGGGATGTGTTTATGAAAAGTGGATTTACTAATAAGTGGTTAAATACACTAAGAAGTAATTAAAAAAGGATGCACATGGCATCCTTTTTAAGTCTTTGCTTTTAGGTTATTTATTAAAAGCTGTAAGTAATATTACCGTATAGGAAACGCCCGTCTAATCCGTACGGTGCATATGGCGTGTACGGAAATATTTGGCCAAAGTCAGAGTAACCAATGTTATCTACCGTTGCTTGCGGGTACTGATCAAACAAGTTGTTTGCACCTACTGCAAATTTCCAGTATTCATCTGGGCGGTAGGCTACTTCTAGGTCGGTGATCCATTTAGGGTCTATGTACTCATCGCGATCGGCGGTAGTTGAAATATCAGCCACTTCACCGTAGCGCGTTGCACGAAGGGTGGTTTGCCATTCGTTAAAGTTCCACACTGCTGATAGGTTCCATTTGCTATCTGGCGTGCCTTCTTCAAATCGGCCTACTTCGCGGCGTGCAAATACAACATAGTCATCGCCTAGTGAATTTAGCTCGCTTGGGTTGTCGTCTACGTGCGTTACTTCGGTATCGTTAAAGTTAGCCGCTACGTTTAAGCGTAAGTCACCTAAATCGCTTAAATCTAAGTTGTAGGTAGCAACAATATCAACACCTTGCGTGCGCGAGTCGATAGCGTTAGTAAAGTAACGTACGCTTTCTGTGTTTAGCTCGCCGGCATTTTGCAGTATTTCTACTACGGCATCGCCCTCTAGGTTTTCAGACAATACAATACGGTCATCAATATCAATACGGTAGGCATCTACAGTTAGGCTAAAGCTGCCTTGTGTGTACATAAAGCCAGCCGTTACGTTGACTGACTCTTCGGCATCTAGTTGTTCAGCACCTAGCGCTTGCGCTGCCGCTGAATCGGTAGGGAATAAACCTACTTCAAACGGTTGGTTGTTCTCAAGCACGGTAGAGATTTGGCGGTACGAGCTTTGCGCAAGTGATGGAGCACGGAAACCTGTGCTAATTGCACCACGCAATGATAGGTTTTCGTTAATGCTGTAACGCGACGCAAGCTTTGATGTAAACGTATCGCCAAAGTCGGTGTAATCTTCGTAGCGACCCGCTAAAACAAGGTTCCAGTCTTCTGTTAGGTAAGTATCAAACTCAACAAATACCGCTACGTTATGGCGGCTTTCGTCGGTTACGCTTTCTGGGCCAAAACCAGCTAATACTTGTGCGCCACCGGCAGCAATTGGATTGCCATCGCTATCTAAAGCGGTAATGTAAGAGGCTTCTTCGCCTTGCTCAATTTTGTAGCTTTCGTGGCGGTATTCTGCACCTACAGTGAAAAATACGTCATCTGGCAAGCCAAAATCTAGCACTGTATTTGCCGTAGCGTTTACTAAAAACTGATCGTAAACCAATGCCCCGTTGTCAAATTCGGTTGGGCTGTCGGCACCTAGAGATGTATTTATACTATTTACAACGCCGAAACCAAAGTCGTTACGGCCGTAGTTGGTACTTACATCCCAGGTCCATTCGCCTGTTTCGCCTTGCAGGCCTAGGGCAAATGAGTAATCTTGTACGTCGGTTTCAATTTGCGGTAAAAAGCCGTCTGGGTACACTTCTAACACGTTGCGGCTGTCTTTTGCACGGCGGTAAAAACCACCTGAGTTACCTTCGCGTTTTGAGTAGCTACCAAACGAGTACAGGTTATAGCCGTTATCAAAGTCGTAACCCATGTTGTAAAACAGTGCGTAGTCTTCAAGCTCTGCTTTACCAAAGCGGTGGTTGTAACGGTCGATGGTAAATTCGCGTGGGTCTAGGCTGCCATCTTCTAGGCGGTCGTATTGCTCGCGCGGGTCAAAGCCTGAGCGCTGCGTAGAGTCGTTATCACGATACTCAATTGATACGTTTACAAAGCCGTTATCTAAAAGCTCAAAACCAGAGTTTGCGCTAATTGTACGACTTGCACCGTCGTTTACTTCGCGGTCGGCGCCGGTATTAAAGGCAAGGTTGCCATCGGCATCTGCGTAGGTGCTTTCTAGCTGAGGTACGCCAGCCATTTGGGTGTCGTACTCGCCGTAGGTTACGCTTACGCTGCCCCCTTCTGAGGCATCTTTAAGTACAATGTTAATTACACCGGCAATGGCGTCTGAGCCGTACTGCGCTGCTGCGCCATCACGTAGTACTTCTACGCGTTTAATGGCTGAAGTTGGGATCATGTTTAAGTCAACAGCGGTAGAACCACGGCCAACAACACCCGCTAAGTTTAATAGCGCGCCAGCATGGCGGCGTTTGCCATTAATAAGCACTAGGGTGTGATCGGGTGCTAAACCACGTAATACAGCAGGTTTAGCGTGGTCTGTACCATCACCCATGGTGGCGCTTGGGTAGTTAAAGCTAGGTACTTGGTTTGCCAGTATTTGGCTAATTTCTAGCTGACCCGTGCTTTGCATATCACCACTGGTAATAATATCTACAGGTACGGTACTTTCGGCAATACTGCGCAGGCTTCTGCGGGTACCGGTAACCGAAATCACTTCAATACTTTCTTGTGCTTGAGTGTCTTGTTCTGCAGCAAATGCAGGAGAATAAGACGCGCCAAGCGCAGAGGTAACGGCCAGGCTAAGTGCTACTTTTTTGGCTGATAATTGCTTTAACATGATGTTGATTCCCTTAAGGGCTGCTGACTATTGATTTTTCAAAGGAGCGCATAATATAGAAGGCACTACCTGTGTGCAAAGATAAAAACTGTCTAAGTTATTCTAAGTTGTTAACAACTAAAATGACAGTTTACGCCCGCTATAGACGTTTAGATCGCTCGAGTTGCAATCTTGTGTCGAATAGCTGCAAATTCAAGGTAAGTTGTCGGTTTTTTTGAAAAAACAAAAAGGCCAAATTAGGGCGTGTTGCACTTTGCGGATTGAAATTTGTTCAATCTAGGGGCGATTAAATCGCGGCGCGAGGTTTGTAACCTAGTGGGCTCGATAACTGCTCCTGCGTTATTCTAATGACTTACATCCCTGTAAGAATAAGTAAAAATCGAGTAAAGCTTCCGCGTCCTGATCACGCCCCTTACCCACATCCATGTAGGCAACAAAGAGTTTATCGCCCCTAGGCAGAACCCGAAGGGCAGCACATGTTTGGCATTTATGCTGCGTTATCGCCTAGT
>NZ_PNCY01000045.1:0-21630 GCF_005887105.1 Pseudoalteromonas sp. S2893
GACCGCTGACCGCTGACCGCTCTATAGTTTTACCTCTCCCTCTTTTAACTCCCTATACTCTCCACTTGCTAAGTTTTCGTCCAGTATAATATTACCTATTTGCTCGCGGTGTAGTTCTACCACTTTGTTACCTACCGCGGCTAACATGCGTTTAACTTGGTGGTATTTACCTTCGCTGATTGATAAACGTAAGCTGTAGGTGGCAAGTGCTTCTGCTTTAGCTGGACGGGTAAGATCTTTTTCGTTGTGAAGTTGTACGCCGCTGCGTAGTTGCTCTAATGCTTCTTCGGTTATAGGCTCTTGTGTTTCTACTAAGTAGGTTTTTAATTTGTTGTGCTTTGGCGAGGTAATACGGTGCGACCAATCGCCATCGTTAGTAATAAGTACTAAGCCGGTGGTGTCTATATCAAGGCGACCTGCTACATGAAAGTCGGCCATATTTGGCTCATCGAGCAAATCAAATACGGTGGGGTGTAGCTCATCTACATTGGCACACACGTAGCCTACAGGTTTGTGTAGCATAAAGTAGCGCTTGCCTAAAAATACCATAGGCTCACCAGCAAATGTTACTTCATCTTGCTGGGTTACTTGAAAATCGAACGCGCTAACAACTTCCCCATTTACTTGCACTTCTTGGCGTTTAATACCCGCGCGAGCTTTTGAGCGTGGTAGCTCGGCTAGGTGGCTAATAAATTTATCTAAGCGGCAAGGGAATTTCATTTTGGTTCACATTTTTAGTCGGCTACAATGGCGGCGATTATAGCCGATAGTGAAACCCCATGTCAGTAAACTGCCCACAAATTTTAAGGCTTTACCAAGCAAAAATAGATGCGGGTGAACTGTGTGTTGATAGCGCTCAGAAAAATGCGGTAAACGCGTTAAATAACCTAAGTATACAGTTACACACAAAAACACCTTGGTGGAAAAAAGTGCAGTTGATTAAAGGGGTTTATTTGCATGGGCCGGTGGGACGGGGTAAATCCATGTTGATGGATTTATTTTATAAAAATTTACCCACTGAGCGTAAGCAGCGGCTGCATTTCCATCACTTTATGGCGCAAATACACACGCAACTTGCCCAGCTGCAAGGTCATAAAAACCCTCTCACGTTAATTGCTAAACAATGGGCGAAAGATATAAAAGTGCTGTGTTTTGATGAGTTTTTTGTTAGCGACATTGGCGATGCAATGATTATGGCAAGATTATTTAACGCCTTGTTTGATAGTGGGGTAGTGCTGGTGGCAACTTCTAACGCAAAACCTGAGCAGCTTTATCGCAATGGCCTACAGCGCGCGCGGTTTTTACCCACAATCGATTTAATTAAAAATTATTGCCATGTTATTAGTGTTGAAGGGCAGGATGACCATCGCTTTAGGTATGGTAAAAATAGCCGCCATTATTTTATTAATTTACCTATAAGCGAGTTTAAAAAGCAGTTTTTATCTCAGTATCCACAAGCAAAGGAAAACCAAGTTTTACAGGTACACTCCCGCAGCTTACCGTGTTTATTAACCGCAGATAATGCATTAATGATCGATTTTATGGCGCTTTGCTCAGGAGCGCGTAGCGCTTACGATTATATGTTTTTAGCCAAGCAGTTTGATATTTTATATATAGAAAATGTGCCAAAAATGGGTGTAGGCGCAACAGGTAAAGTAATAGTGCATGGTATTGAAGACAGTTATCAACGCGAAAAACAAACCCTCAATGAGCATTATTTAGATGACGAAGCGCGGCGCTTTATTGCATTGGTGGACGAGTTTTACGATTGCCAAAAGTTATTAGTTATAAACGCCCACGCGCACGTTGAGTCTTTGTATCAGGGGCAAAAGCTGAGCTTTGAATATGCGCGAACGCAGTCGCGTATTGTCGAAATGCAAAATTGGTAATTAGCGCTGACGCTAAGTTTATTTATAGGCGCTTTGCTTGCGCGTTGGTATAAAAATACTGGTATTTCAACTTTGTGCGTGAGCAAGCTTCACGCCTACGACTAAAATAACACAGGTGCAGTGGCTCTTGTAGGCGCGCAGCTTGCTGGCGTTTAAAAGCAGCGCTTTTACGTTGTGTTAAACCCCTTTGATAAAGCTATGAGAAGCTTCGCTTCTACGTGAGCAAGCTCTACGTCTAGATTAAAAAATTAGCGCGGTAGCAAAATTGTTTACAGGTGATTTGCCTGCTTGTGAAACAGGCAAAATCTATAAAGTATTTTTTAATTAACTTTTATAACCATTTGGATTATTTGACTGCCAACGCCAAGTATCTTCCATCATGGCATCTATCCCACGCACCGCTTCCCAACCAAGTTCATTGAGGGCTTTTTCCGGCGCAGCGTAACAGGCCGCTATATCACCAGGGCGTCGAGGCGATACTTGGTAAGGAACGTCTTGACCGCTGGCTTTTATAAAGGCATTAACCATTTGCAGGACAGAGTAACCATTACCTGTGCCAAGGTTATACACGAGTGCGCCGGTGTTGTTAGCAATTTTTTCAAGCGCTTTTAAGTGCCCTATCGCTAAATCTACAACGTGAATATAGTCGCGCACACCAGTGCCATCAACGGTGTCGTAGTCATCACCAAATACAGCAAGCTGCTTTAATTTACCTACTGCAACTTGGGCAATAAATGGTAATAAGTTATTAGGAATACCATTTGGATCTTCGCCAATTAAGCCTGACTCATGTGCGCCCACTGGGTTAAAGTAGCGTAAAATAGCAAATGCAAAACGCTCATCTGATTTAGCAATATCTTGCAGCATCATCTCAACCATCAGTTTTGATGTGCCGTACGGGTTAGTTGTGCCACCTACCGGGAAGTCTTCTTTAATTGGTAAGCTTGCAGGGTCGCCGTAAACTGTGGCTGATGAGCTAAATACTAATTTAAATACGCCTGCATCACGCATGGCATCTACAAGTGTAAGCGTACCTTGTACGTTTGTTTGATAGTACTCAACAGGTTTAGCTACCGACTCACCCACTGACTTTAAGCCTGCAAAATGAATAACGCTCTCTATGGTATGCCTTGTAAAAATGGCATCTAAAAACACTTTATCAAGAATGTCGCCTTGGTAAAACGTGGCTTCTTTGCCTGTGATTTGCTTTACGCGTGCAAGCGACTCTTTTGATGCGTTACTTAAATTATCAACAACAACAACTTCGCTGCCTTGCTGTAAAAGTTCTAAAACGGTGTGTGAGCCTATGTAGCCTGCGCCGCCTGTTACTAAAATTGCCATGAATGCTCCGTGGATACCTTTTTTCAATTATCTTAATTTCATCATATATTCTTACTATTTACATGCTTTATTTTAAAAGCGTATTAAAATAGGTTAATTAAGTAATGGTTAATAAACTAGTGTTAAACTTGTATGGTCTATTACTGGGCTAAGTCTAAATAATTAGTACTGCCCCTTTGGAGAATGCTATGAATTCAGTTAAAACAATCGCTATGGCAATGTGTATTACATTACCTGCATTTGCACACGCTGGAGAATCTGTAGTTAAGTGGCAAGATTTTAAAGATTACCGCGATGTGCGCGCTTCTAGCCAGGGTAAAGCGTCGTACCACAAACAAATTGCTACTCAGTTCGAAAAACATTTTTCTAAACTGGCCGAGCAATTGCCAAAAGGCTACAAGCTAAATTTAGAAATAACCGATATCGATTTAGCAGGGGATGTACGCTATGGCGGCATGGATGAAATACGCGTAGTAAAACCTATTTATTTTCCGCGCATTAAGCTCAATTACTCGCTAAGCGATAATAAAGGGAGTGTAGTGAGTGAAGAGGACGATGTAGAGCTTAAAGACATGGGCTTTATGGATAAAATTAAAATGGGTCGCGACGAGCCGTTTTTTTATGAAAAACGCTTAATAACCGAATGGTTTGGTGAGCAAATTTTAGCAAGTATTGATTAAATTAAACTTGCCACTAACAATGGCAAGTTACAAAATCAAAATGACTTAAAGGTAGCGGCTAAAGTAAGCAACTATTGCAAACTAAAAACAGCGATTTATAGTTTTCCTTATTAAATCTAGTTTTATCAAGCAGAGCTTAAATATAAGTAGGCTTTTTTATCATTGTGATTATGCGTACAAAGAGAGTTATTAGCTTTTGCATTTCAAGCTGGCAACTAAGTGATTAAATTACTTTTTGATTGTGTTTTTATCAATATAGGGATGTACCCAACTTTACATTAAAAATTTTTGCTGCTAATTTAAACTAATGTCATCAGTGTAAGTGTTCTGGTTTATTGTTTTAAATTGAATGTGCTGTACTTGCGTTGACTTTTGATAGTTCACATGGAGAAGATTATGAAAAGTTTAAAATTACTAACGTTAGTAATGGGTTTAAGTTCTATTGGTATTGCACAAGCTGGTGAGTCTGCAGTTAAATGGCAAGATTTTGACAATTACCGCGATGTGCGTGCAGCAAATCAATCACCAACTTCTTTTGAAAAGCAAATTACTATTAACTTTGAAAAGCATTTTGCGAAGTTAGCTGAAAAATTACCAAGTGGATATAAATTAAATGTAGAGGTTGCAGATCTTGATTTAGCAGGTGCTATTGAGTTTTCTGGCGCTAAAAAAATAAGAGTAATTCAACCATTTCATTACCCACAAATTAAGCTGTCTTACACGGTAACTAATCCGCAGGGTGAAGTTGTGAACCACGCCACAGAAGTGTTATTAAAAGATAGAGGCTATTTAGATAAAATTAAGCGCTCAACCTCTAGATCATTTTATTATGAAAAACGCTTAGTAACTAACTGGTTTCATTCAAAAGTTTTATCTAATATAAGTTAAATACAGTTCCAGAATAAATAAAAAATGCCGATAAACATTATCGGCATTTTTTGTATTTGATGTTTACTAAATTAAACTTTAATTTTTAGCTACTTAAACGTAGCGAGCAGGGTAAGTAACTGTTGTAGCTTAATAACCGTTGTTTTAAGCTTTTCTTCATCAAAACCATCTGTGCTTAAGCTTTCTACATCGGCTGCTACATCAAGTACGTATGGCTTAAAGCGTTTAGCTTCAAAACTAAATCCGGCATCAGCTGGGAACAAGGCTTTAAATTTACCGTGGCCTTGTTGCTGTAGCTCATCTAGTTTTTTGTCGGCATCAAGTGCTTGGCGATAAACAATTTTTAAGTTAGCGTTGAGTTGTTCAATTATAGAATCCATGGATTTCCTAAAGCTTTGTACTGCATTGCCGATATAGTACTTGGATTACATTTAAATGTCAGGTTGATTAAGGCTTATAACGATGAATATATCAGGTGGAAATCTACCCGCTATGTCTAGCTCTGGCCAAGGTGGTGAAGTATATACCGCTGCTTTGTCTAAAAAGCAGCAATTAGCAGATGGCGCAGCAGCACTTGCACTAATTGAAGGTGCTGCCCAACCAACAAGTGCGCAATCACCGGCTCAGTCGGTCACTGCAACACTGGGTAACAATGTGAATGTATACGTTTAAACTAGGGCGTGTTGACCTTTGCGGATTGAAATTTGTTCAATCTAGGGGCGATTAAATCGCGGCGCGAGGTTTGTAACCTAGTGGGCTAAGTAAAAACCGAGTAAAGCTTCCGCGTCCTGCTCACGCCCCTTACCTACATCCATGTAGGCAACAAAGAGTTCATCGCCCCTAGGAAGAACCCGAAGGGCAGCGCATGTTTGGCATTTATGCTGCGTTATCGCCTATTTATGGGGAATAACCACACTACACAGGCTCAGCCTTGCCTAAAAGCCAAACATACTGCTGCAAATTCAACCATCAAAGGTTAACACGCCCTAACTTAAGGTCGATAGGTGTTTTGCTTTTTTGACCGCCTATTTCTCTTACTAATTTAGGCACTAAAAATCCAGGCAGGGCTTTTAATAGTTCTGCCATTATTTTTATTGCCTGTGGCTCTTCTATATCAAAGTGGCTTGCGCCTTCAACCTTATCTAGCAAATATAAATAGTAAGGCAGTACGTCTGCATCAAATAACGCCTCGCTTAAATTTATTTGTGCCTCAACGGTATCGTTCACCTCTTTTAAAATAACTGCTTGGTTTAATAACGTTACGCCTGCTTGCTTTAGCTTTTGCATGGCGGCTTTAAACTCGTCGTCTATTTCGTTGGCATGATTTATATGGTTAATAAATATAATTTTTAGCGGTGATTGCTTTAGCCTCGCGCACAGCTCATCGGTAATACGCGCAGGTATAACAACAGGCAAACGGCTGTGTATTCGCATGCGTTTAATTTGAGGTAACTGTTCAAGCTCACCTAAAAACCAGCTAATGGCATCGTCTTTGGCCATAAGTGGGTCGCCACCACTTAAAATCACTTCGTTTATGTTGGCATCTGATTTTATATAGCTCAGCGCTTCAAGCAGGCTTTTTTTATTAAGCTGGTTTTCTTGATACGGGAAGTGGCGCCTAAAGCAGTAACGGCAATTTACTGCACAGCCAGTTTTAAACATAATTAAAACACGGGATTTATATTTATGTAAAAGCCCAGGCTGTTCGTTGTCTTGCTCAAGCAGAGGATCTTTATTAAAACCTGTTTTGGTCAAAAATTCTTGGTGGCGTGGCATAACTTGTAGCAATAAGGGGTCGTTTGCATCGCCCTTGCGTATTTTTTTTATAAAAGGGACTGGCACGCGTACCGGAAATAAACTGCGGGCTTTTAGGTCGTTTTCATGGGCTTGGCTCGATAAACCGACCATTTCAAGCAAGGTTTTTGGGCAGGTAACTACATTTGCTAATTCTTTTTGCCAGTTTTTATGCAAATTTGCTTCATTTCTTTGTATCATTGGCACGTAGATTACTCGAAAAAAATTAAATAGAGGAAACGATGGCGAATTATAGCACCAACGAGTTCAAGGGCGGCCTAAAAATTATGATGGACGGCGAACCTTGCAGTATTTTAGAAAATGAAATGGTAAAACCTGGTAAAGGCCAAGCGTTTAACCGTGTTCGTATCCGCAAACTTATCTCTGGTAAGGTGCTTGAAAAAACCTTTAAATCGGGTGAATCAGTTGAAGGCGCCGATGTAATGGATACCGACTTAGCGTACCTATACACAGACGGTGAGTTTTGGCATTTCATGAACAACGAAACATTTGAACAAATTGCCGCTGACGAAAAAGCACTTGGCGATGCCGTTAAATGGTTAGTTGAAAACGATGTATGTACTATTACATTATGGAACGGTAGCCCAATCGCGGTTACTCCACCTAACTTTGTTGAGCTTGAGATCACTGAAACTGATCCTGGCCTTAAAGGCGATACAGCGGGCACAGGCGGTAAACCTGCAACGCTTAGCACCGGTGCAGTAGTACGTGTCCCATTATTCGTACAAATTGGTGAAGTAATTAAAGTAGACACCCGTAGCGGTGAATACGTAGGCCGTGTTAAGTAAGCTTGAGTACGGTTTATAAAATCCCGGCTTAAGCTGGGATTTTTTTTGGAGAAAATATGTCAGCAACACCTTGGGCACCTAGTGCAAGCATAAACACCCTTAAGCAGCGTGCAGTCATACTGCGAACCATTCGTGAGTTTTTTTATACTCGTAATGTAATGGAAGTAGAAACACCGAGCTTAAGCAGTGCCAGTGTAACTGATGTGCATTTAGCAAGTTTTAATACACAGTTTGTAGGCCCAGGCCACGCTGGTGGCTTGCCGCTTTATTTACAAACATCGCCTGAATTTGCAATGAAGCGTTTGCTAGCAGCAGGCTCAGGGCCCATATTTCAGCTTTGTAAGGCATTTAGAAACGAAGAAGCGGGGCACCATCATAACCCCGAATTTACTATGCTTGAGTGGTATCGCCCTGGGTTTGATGAGTTTGCATTAATGGATGAAATGGATGAGCTAATGCAGCTCATTTTAAATGTAGAGCCTGCAGAGCGTCTGACTTACCAGCAAGCATTTGAGCAAGTGTTAGCGCTTGACCCATTAACAGCTACGCTTAGGCAATTGCAAACACTTGCCTGCGATCACGGCTTTGCCGATATAGCCGAAAACGAAACCAATAAAGATACCTTGCTGCAGCTGTTATTTTGTATGAAAGTAGAGCCAACTATTGGGCAAACTAAGCCGTGTTTTGTGTATCACTTTCCGGCATCGCAAGCGGCACTGGCACAGATTTGTGAGCATGATAACCGCGTAGCAGGGCGCTTTGAGCTTTATTATAAAAATATGGAATTAGCGAACGGCTTTAATGAGCTAACTAATGCTAAAGAGCAGGCAAAGCGCTTTGATGAAGATAACGCCTATCGCGCTGCCAATGGGTTAAACCACGTGCCTATGGATACCCGCTTAATCGCCGCACTTGAGCACGGCTTACCGCAATGCGCAGGTGTTGCGATGGGTATAGACAGGTTAGTTATGCTAGCCACCGCTAAAGATACAATAAAAGAAGTCATCGCGTTTGATGTAGATAGGGCGTGATGCTTGTCCTGTAGGCGCCTTGCTTGCTGGCGCGTTGATATAAAATCTATTTACGCTTTTGCTTTTTTGCGTGAGCAAGCTTCACGCCTACCAATAAAAAAGCACCGCGTTTATTGTAAACGCGGTGCTTAATATTTATTTTTTCTAACAGCTAACAGCTAACAGCTAACAGCTTACAGCTCTAACGTAAACGTTATACCCGCTACTCTTGGCTCACCTAATTGCACGTAGGTGTGTGTAGCGTAACCATCAAGTGGGTCGTTACCAAACTCAAAGCCGCGGGTTGGTACTTCTTCGTCAAATACGTTACGTGCCCATGCGCGTACAGCCCACATATCGGCTTCGTAGCCTAAACTTAGGTTTACTAAATTGCTGCTGGGTGCTTTTGAATTATGGCTATCGGAGAAGTAGTAATCGTCCTTACCTTCAACACCAATCATACCGTACAGCTCATTAGTAAAGTTGTAACGTGCGCTAAATGCGTATTGGTATTTAGGTGATTGCGCTTGCTCACGACCGTCTTGATTTAAGCCAGATTGCGTTACAAAGTCGTCAATTTCTGTGTTTAAGTAACCCGCACTACCTGTTAAGAATAAATCTTCGGTAAGTTGGTAACTACCTTCAACTTCTAGCCCGTAGTTGCTACCAGAGCTTGCGTTATCAACGTAGCCTGTAAATTGCTGACCTTCTACTTGCCATGCTTTTAACTGAATGTTGTCGCGGTGCATATAAAATGCTGCTAAACGCAGGGTAAATTTATCATCAAGTGATGAGCCTTTAACGCCAAACTCGCCGCTCCAAAGGTATTCTGGGTCAAAGCTTGTATGCTGCTGGAAAAAATCAGCATCTAGGTTTAAGCCTTCATCTTTAGCTTTTGCTAATGCTTCTGAATTAATGCCGCCAGCTTTATAACCACGGGTAATGCTGGTGTAGATCATAGTACGGTCAATCACTTGGTATTCAAGTGCTATTTTACCGCCAACCATTACGTCGTCAGTCTCTTCAATAAAGCCGTTGCTGTCGGTGTAATCACCTTGGTATTGCTCTACACGTAAACCGGTAATGAGCGTGGTTTTAGGGCCGATAGGTGTGGCTACTTGGCCATAAACAGCTACGTTACTGGTTTCGTAGGTTGATGCAAATGGGCTTGCAAGCCAAGTATATTCGCGCTCTAAATCTACGTCGCGGTTTTGATAGTAAACACCGGCAACCCAGTTACCTGTTTTAGAATTAAATTGTAAATTAGCCGACTGATCATCGCGATCACGCGTGTATACATCGGTTGAGCTATAACCCCAAGGGTGTAGGCCAGCTGCACATAATTGTGGCTCGCTTGCATCGTTACATACCCAGTCTTCATCAAAGCTGTAAAGTAGCTCTGTATCAATGGCTGAAAGGTTTAAGCTTACATCAAAGGCATCAAAGCCTGTGTAGGTATTATTAATACCAATGGCGTAGCTTTGCTGATTATCTTGGCCTGGCTCGTCGGCTACACTATTACGGCTGTTATCAAGCGTGAACGCATCGTAGCCGTTGTTTATATCTATGTAGTGCAGGTTTAACTCTGTGTTTAAATGCTCAGTAAGTTGGCTGTTTAATTTAAAGCGGGCTACTTGCTCATCTTGTTGTTGAGTTTCGTCGTTTAAATATAGGTTATCTACGTAGCCGTCTGATTTTCTACGAAAGTAGCTTACGCGGGCACTTGTGTCGTCGGTTAATCCAGTACTTGCTGCAAGGCCTGCTTCGCGCGAGTTATAAGTACCCATACCCACTTGTAATTTTAAGCTAGGATCGGCAGTTGCCTGAGCTGACTCCATTTGGATCATACCGGCCATACCATCTGCACCAAAGCGAGTGCCTTGTGGGCCGCGGTAAATTTCTACCTGGTCTATATCAAATAATAATGAGCTGCCACCTAAACCCGAGTAGTTAATTCCGTCAATAACTAAGCCAACCGATGGGTTAATTGGATCTACAAATTGTGAACGAAGTCCCACTCCACGAATTTGAATATAACGACCACGAGAGGCACCAGATGTAAAGTTTACGTTGGCTGTACTACCTAGCATTTCGTCTAAGTAACTTGCACCACGTTGATTAATTTCATCTTTGCTAAATAGGCTAGCGCTAGCGCTTAATGTTTGAATGCTTTCACGTTGAAAGTCGCCTGTAACAACAATTCGTTCTAGGTCGCTGTCATCAGCGTTTGCTATAAGTGGTGTACTAATTAGCGGTAATAATGCCGCAGTAATTAAAGACAAACGTAAGTTCATTAGGTTACTTAACTCCATTTTGGGGACTCGTATGGTAGCAATTATTTTAATACTTGTGTTATAACGCAGCGATTATACGTTAAATAATCAGGATTACTAATATGACCTTTAAAGTTGATTTTAAAGTGCGCCATTACGAATGTGACCTACAAGGAATTGTAAATAACAGTGTGTACTTTAATTATTTAGAGCATGCTCGCCATGAGTTTTTATTTGCAAATGGGGTTGATTTTGCACTACTAGCAAAGCAAAAAGTTAATTTAGTGGTGATACGCAGTGAGGTTGATTATAAACATTCGCTTGTACCAGATGATGAATTTTATATAGCAGTTGAACCTGAGCGTATAAGCCGTATAAAGTTTGCGTTTAAGCAAACCTTAGTACGTAAACACGACAATAAAGTAATGCTACAAGCCAAGGTTATAGGCACTTCGGTTAATGAAAAAGGGCGCCCTTTTTTACCTCCCGAAATAGATAATTTATTTAAAAATTACACCCAAGATTAGCGCGTATAATTTTTAGGGGCTGTGACCTTTGGGATTAAATTTAACCTAGTTTGTTTTATAGCAGCGCCTAGGCAGTGGGATTGTTTATCGTAAATAGCGGGTAGCGCAGGTGCTGTTATCGAGCCCACTAAGTTACAAACCAAGCAAAGCAATTAAAGCGCCCATAATGTGAACACGTTTTAATCTGCAAAGTTCAACACTCTCTAAACTATCATAGAACAAAAATTTACATTTAAAACATGCATTTTTAACGGATAAACCGCATAAAAATTGTTACTATTACGGTAATTAAATATTTAGTTAGAAATAGCATGAAATTAGCAGCACTACCGATGCTTTTAATCGGTTTATGTATTGGTTGTACAGCCACAGGGACGGTGACCACTGAGCAGCTAAAGTACACACAATGGCAACTATCAAAGGTTGATGGTTTAGCTGTGCCGGCCTCTTACAATGCATCAATGAGCTTTATTGAAGCGTTGCAAGTAAACGGGTTTGCAGGATGTAATAAGTTTTTTGGTGAAGGCGAGCTTAAAGACAGCAGTATTAGCGTTAATAAACTTGGCATGACGCGTAAGTCGTGCGGAGCAGACGTTGATGAGCTAGAGCAGCAGTTTTTACAAGCGCTACGAGAAGGTGCAACGCTTACCATGCAAGGCTCACAGTTAGTTATGCAGGGCGATCAAACTTTTTTATTTATTGCAAAGTAGTGGCATGAGTATTTAAAACTGCCCCTTGCAGGCAATTTTTAACTGGCGTACACTCAACGCTGATTTGATCAAAATAGCAAATCAACGAACATAATTTTACTTGTCGGAGTGCCTTAAATAATTAAGGCTGAGATCGCGAAAGCGGGATCCGTGAACCTGATCAGGTTAAAACCTGCGTAGGGAACAAGCTGCCTAAAATGGGACGCTTGTGCGTCTTTTTTTATGCGCACAACAAAATAACTAGCCATTTTAGGCCGCAAAGCAGCGTAACCACTGCTTTACGATCTTTCTCTATTCCTTATGGAATATCTGACAAGACAACCCTTTAGCAATGAGGTAAGTCATGTCAAACACTACAAATAAGTCTACACGTCGAGAAACGCGCGCTGCTGCGTCAGATTACATTTATAATTTAACGGGTCAGCCATTTCCAAGCTCACAAAAAGTGTATGTTGAGGGCAGCCAAAGCGGTGTACGCGTGGGTATGCGCGAAATTACATTAAGCGATACGTTTATTGGTGGCGATGAGCAAAACCCTGTGTATGAGCCAAACGATCCACTGCGTGTTTACGATACATCAGGCCCGTATACCGACTCTAACTTTGAGTTAGACGTACGTAAGGGGTTACCTAAATTTCGTGAGCAGTGGATAAAAGAGCGCAACGACACCGAAGTGCTCGACTCGGTCACTTCGCAATTTGCTCAGCAACGTATGGCCGATGACGGCCTTGATCATATTCGCTTTGATCATTTACCTAAAATTCGCCGTGGTAAAGCGGGCAAAAACGTGACGCAAATGCATTATGCTCGCCAAGGCATTATTACCCCAGAAATGGAATACGTAGCCATACGCGAGAACATGGGCCGTGCACAAATTAGAGAAGAGCTACTAGCAGCACAGCATAAAGGCGAGTCGTTTGGGGCGAGTATTCCCGATTTTATTACCCCTGAATTTGTACGCGACGAAATAGCCCGCGGCCGCGCTATTTTACCAAATAACATTAACCACCCAGAAACCGAGCCCATGATAGTTGGCCGTAACTTTTTAGTTAAAGTTAACGCAAATATTGGTAATTCATCGGTAAGCTCATCAATCGAAGAAGAAGTAGAAAAAATGGTGTGGTCTACGCGTTGGGGCGCCGATACCGTAATGGATTTATCAACCGGGCGTTATATTCACGAAACCCGTGAATGGGTAGTACGTAATTCGCCGGTGCCTATTGGCACCGTACCAATTTATCAGGCGCTTGAAAAAGTAAACGGAGTGGCCGAAGACCTAACCTGGGAGATATTTCGCGATACCTTGATTGAACAAGCCGAGCAGGGCGTTGATTACTTTACTATTCATGCCGGTGTATTGCTGCGTTACGTGCCAATGACGGCAAAGCGTGTAACCGGCATTGTATCGCGTGGTGGCTCAATTATGGCTAAGTGGTGTTTAGCGCACCATAAAGAAAACTTTTTATATACGCACTTTGAAGATATTTGTGAAATTTTAAAACAATACGATGTGTGTTTTTCGCTTGGAGATGGCCTTCGTCCAGGCTCGATTGCTGATGCCAACGACGAAGCACAATTTAGTGAGCTACGTACGTTAGGGGAGCTTACAAAAATTGCGTGGAAACACGATGTACAAGTATTTATTGAAGGCCCAGGCCATGTGCCAATGCATATGATTAAAGCCAATATGGATGAACAATTAGAGCATTGTGGCGAAGCGCCTTTTTACACATTAGGCCCATTAACGACCGATATAGCACCAGGGTACGACCATATAACATCGGGTATAGGCGCTGCACAAATAGCGTGGTACGGCTGTGCCATGCTGTGTTATGTAACACCAAAAGAGCATTTAGGTTTGCCCAATAAAGAAGATGTAAAAGAGGGCCTAATTACCTACAAAATTGCAGCACATGCTGCCGACTTAGCCAAAGGCCACCCCGGCGCGCAAGAGCGCGATAATGCGTTATCTAAAGCGCGCTTTGAATTTAGATGGCACGACCAATTTAACATTGGTTTAGACCCAGATCGTGCCCGTGAATATCACGACGAAACCCTACCGCAAGAGTCTGGCAAAGTAGCGCACTTTTGCTCTATGTGCGGCCCTAAATTTTGCTCAATGAAAATTACCCAAGAAGTACGCGATTACGCCAAAGATCTCGAATCACGCGGGATCGATCCTAACAATGTTGGTGATGCAATTGAGATCAAAATGGTTGATGTAGAAGCGCAAATGAAAGCGAAATCTGAAGAGTTTAAACAAACGGGCTCAGAAATTTACCACAAAGCAATATAAGCCAATAACAGGTTAGCGGCTTATGGCTGCTAGCCTGTTATTAAAAGGAGGTTTTATGTTTTACAACATTGCTGTTGTGGGGTTTGGTTTAGCAGGGCGCTTAGCTGCCCTTGAGCTTAGTAAGTCGCATCATGTAACCGTGTTTGAAGCCAGTGACGAACACACACAAAATAGTGCCGGTAAAGTGGCTGCGGCAATGCTTGCTCCGCTTGCTGAGTCGGTATTGTGTGAAACGGATTTAGCCATCATGGGGCTAAATTCACTCAAGCGCTGGCCAGAGATAGTGAGCGAGCTTGAAGGCGAGGTTTTTTATCAGCAAAAAGGCACACTGGTCGTGGCGCACCAGCAAGATAAAGGTGACTTACAAAGCTTTAGCCAGCGTATTAAGCCTATAGCAGGGCACAGCGCGCAGGCGTTAAATGCTCAGCAAATAACACAGTTAGAACCCGAATTAGCTAATCGTTTTAACCAAGGTGTGTTTTTACCCTGCGAAGGGCATATAGATAACCAGGCCTTTTATAAAGCAAGCTTTACCATGCTTAATAAACGTAAGGTTAAGTTTGTTTTTAATCAACGCGTTAGCATTCAAAACGGCGAGGTGAATAACCGCGCGTTTGATTACATTATTGATTGTCGTGGCTTAGGGGCTAAAGGCGATAAACCCCTTAGAGGCGTACGCGGTGAAGTGGCTAGATTACATGCACCTGAGGTTAATTTAACGCGGCCGGTGCGTTTAATGCACCCGCGCTACCCAATTTATATAGCGCCAAAACCAAATAATGAGTATGTAATTGGTGCAACTGAAATAGAGTCTGATGATAGCGGCCCTGCAACGGTGCGCTCTACGCTTGAGCTACTTTCGGCGGCCTACACTGTGCACAGCGGGTTTGCCGAAGCGCGGCTGTTAAATATTCAAAGCGGGTTACGCCCCGCATTTAGCGATAACCGCCCTGCGGTTTTAAAAACAGGTAACGTAATTAGCATTAATGGCTTATATCGTCATGGCTATATGTTAGGACCCGCCTTAGTGGCTGATGCGTTATCTCAAATAGGGTGAGTAATAAATGACTATAACAATTAATGGTGAGCTGCTAACTATTAAAAGCGCAATACTTGTTGATGTATTACAAAATTTTGGTGCAAAGCCGCCATTTGCGGTGGCACTAAATGGCGAATTTATTCCACAAAGTCTGCATGCCAGCACCGCAATTAACGAAGGGGATAGCATTGAATTGTTATCGCCTATTCAAGGTGGGTAGCATTATGCAAGGTAACGATTGCTTAACTATTTATGGCGAGCAACTAAATAGCCGTTTATTAATAGGCTCGGCGCTTTATCCCTCTCCAGCGGTGATGGAAGAGTCTATAAAAGCCTCTGGCGCACAAATAGTAACGGTATCATTAAGGCGCCAGCAAAGCGCTGCCGCAGGGGATGACTTTTGGCAGCTTATAAAAAACACTGGCCTTAAAATACTGCCTAATACCGCAGGGTGCCACAGTGTAAAAGAAGCCGTAACACTTGCTAAAATGTGCCGTGAAGTATTTGCAACCGATTGGATTAAGCTTGAACTAATAGGTGATGACTACAACTTACAACCCGACCCATTCGCATTGTTAGAAGCCACAAAAATATTAATTGATGATGGCTTTAAAGTATTACCCTACTGCACCGATGATTTAGTGCTTTGCCAGCGTTTAAACGAGCTAGGGTGTGAGGTGCTTATGCCTTGGGGCGCGCCTATTGGCACCGGTAAGGGGCTTTTAAATAGTTATAATTTAAAAACAATTCGTGAGCGCTTACCAAACACAACATTAATTGTAGATGCAGGGCTTGGTTTGCCTTCGCATGCCTGCCAAGCGCTTGAATTAGGGTATGATGCGGTATTATTAAATTCAGCGATAGCAGGGGCTGGCTGCCCAATTACGATGAGCCGTGCATTTAAAGCCGCGGTAGAGGCAGGGCGCTTTGCGTATAATGCCAAAGCAATGCCTGAAAAAGACTTAGCAGCCCCCTCAACCCCTACAATGGGTATGCCGTTTTGGCATCAGCAGTAAGGAAATAAAGAGTATGAATAATTTAGTGTGGACAATTGCAGGCTCAGACTCAGGTGGTGGCGCAGGCATTCAAGCCGATATAAAAGCAATGCAAAGTTTTGGCGTGCATGGCTGTACTGCAATTACCGCGCTTACGGCGCAAAATAGCTTAGGTGTAGAGGCCATTAACGCGGTATCTACCGATATTATTGAATCGCAATTACTAGCACTCGAAAGCGATATGAAAGCGAAAGTAATTAAAATTGGCATGCTGGCTAATGTGCAGCAAATTCAATTAATAAGCGAGCATATAGCGCATTACAAAGCTAAATGGCCTGTACCGCCTGTAATTGTTTACGACCCCGTTGCAATTGCTTCAAGTGGTGATGTATTAACAGAGGAAGATACCGTAAGTGCCATTAAAGAATGCTTAATGCCGCTGGTGGATGTAATAACGCCTAACACGCACGAAACGCAATTATTAACAGGCGTATATTTAATTGGCCCAAGCGCCGTGAAAGACGCAGCTAAAAAGCTATTAAGTTGGGGCGCAAAAGCGGTTGTTATTAAAGGCGGGCACTGGGATTACCCAACTGGTTATTGTATTGATTACTGCACACAAAACGGCGAAGAGTATTGGCTTGGGAATAAAAAAATTCAAAGCCCTCATAGTCATGGTACAGGTTGTAGCATGGCCTCGGTTATTGCCGCGTGTTTAGCAAAAGACTACCCACTAAAAGATGCTTTTATTTTAGCTAAAGCTTATATAAATCAGGGCTTAAAGCAGTCGGTTAGATACGGCGAAGGAATAGGCCCTGTTGCACATACTGCTTTTCCTACACAGTTAGATGACTACCCGCAAGTAATAGAGCCTGGCAGCTGGCTTGGTGATGAGCTTGATTTTGATGTGCCGCTGGAATTTAATATGGCCGCTGATTTTGCACCTTGTGAGAGCAAAAAGTTGGGCCTATATGCTGTGGTCGATAGCCTAGATTGGCTAGATAAATGTTTGCAGCAAGGTATTACTACGGCGCAGCTTCGCGTTAAAAATAAAACCGACCTTGAGCTTGATGAGTTAATTAAGCAGGCCGTAGAGCTGGGTAAAAAGTACCGCGCTCACGTATTTATAAACGACTATTGGCAGTTGGCAATTAAGCACGGTGCCTACGGCGTACACTTAGGCCAAGAAGATTTAGAAACCGCTAATTTAGCAGCGATTAAAGAAGCAGGTTTAAGGCTTGGGCTTTCTACCCATGGTTTTTACGAAATGTTACGTGCGCACAACTACCGACCAAGTTATATGGCATTTGGTGCTATTTACCCAACCACAACCAAAGATATGACAGGGCAAATACAAGGTCTCGATAAACTTAAAAAGTGTGTGCCATTAATGCAAAGCTACCCAACTGTTGCCATTGGCGGCATAGATTTAACCCGCGCAAGCGAGGTTACAAGTACAGGAGTAGGCAGTGTTGCGGTAGTACGAGCGATTAGTGAAGCGAATGATTATATTGCTGCAATTAGTGCGCTAAAAAGTGCTATAAATCAGCCTAATGAATAAGCTTAGCGATAAAGAAACCCTGCGTTATAGTCGCCACTTATTATTAAAAGAAGTGGGGCTAGAAGGGCAGTTAGCACTTAAAGCTGCCACCGTTGCAGTAGTGGGAGCTGGCGGGCTAGGTAGCCCTGCACTTCTGTATTTAGCTGCGGCAGGTATTGGTACGCTTATTTTAATAGATGATGATGCGGTTGAGCTTTCTAACTTGCAGCGCCAAGTGCTTTATAAAGTTAATCACTTAGGGCAAAGCAAGGTCACCGCTGCTGGCAAAGTATTAACAAGCCTTAATAATCAAATAGAAATAGTGACGCATTGTAAAAAGCTTGATGATAACAACGCAGGGGAGCTTTTAAAAAATGCCGACATAGTACTTGATTGCTCTGATAATTTTGCCGCACGTTACAGTGTTAACCGTTATTGCTTTACTCATAAGTTGCCTTTAATTGCAGGTGCCGCGATTGCAAGTCGTGGGCAACTTATGGGCTTTGACTTTAGGCAAAACAATAGCCCATGTTATGGCTGTGTTTTTGTAAAAAGTGACGCCGCTCCTGCTGTAAATTGTAGTAATGCGGGTGTAATAAGCCCACTGTTAGGAATTATTGGCTCTATGCAGGCACAGCTTACGCTTAATATGCTGCTAGGGCATGTTGAAGGTAGTGTGTTTATCAGCTTTGATGCGCTGAGCTTAAAGCAACAGCAATTTAAAATGATTAAAGATATAAACTGTAAAGAGTGCGGTGAATAAAGTATGAGGTAATTCGCGGGGCTAAACTCGGGGTTAAGCCATGAGAAGCTGCACTTCTAACGTAAGCAAGCTCTGCGTCTACAGCTAAAATTAGCATCGTGGTTTGATTAATCTTTAGGCGCCTTGCTTGCTGGCGCGTTGATATAAAATCTATTTACGCTTTTTCTTTTTTGCGTGAGCAAGCTTCACGCCTACCAATAAAAAGCACCGCGTTTATGGTAAACGCGGTGCTTAATATTTATTTTTACTTACAGCTTAAAGCTCTTCACTTTCTTTAATTGTTGCAAATGCGGTGTTTAAACGCGTTACTGTTTCTGGCAGTTGGTCGTCTAAAATGTCTGCTTTATCTGCACCCCATGCTAATACCACTGTTGAGCCTAGTTTAAAGCGGCCCATTTCTTCACCTTTTTTAAGGGTAATGGCGTTTTCGCCTTTAGTAGGGTAGTTCCAGCTAAACACATCGCTACCGGCGGGTGGTGTTACTGTGCCTGCCCAAACGGTCTCTATGCTGGCTACAATGGTTGCGCCTACTAGTACCATAGCAAGTGGGCCAATTTCGGTTTCAAAAATAGCCACTACACGTTCGTTACGAGCAAATAAATTAGGCACATTTCGCGCTGTAAGCGGGTTTACCGAAAATAAGTCGCCCGGTACGTAAATCATTTTACTTAGTGTGCCGTCTATAGGCATATGAATACGGTGGTAGTCTTTTGGCGCTAAATAAATGGTAGCAAATTTTCCGCCTAAAAATGGTGTTGTATCATCTTCAGAGCCACCTAATAGTGCTTGTAGACTGTAGTCATGACCTTTTGCTTGTATTAGCTGCCCATCAACAATGTCGCCCAGTTGGCTAATTGCACCATCAACAGGGTGAGTAATTACGTTCTCGCCTTGCGCCATTGGACGCACACCATCTTTTAATGGGCGAGTAAAAAATTCATTAAACGTTTTGTAGTGCGCTGGGTCTTCATACAAAGCCTCGTTCATGTCTACTTTATATTGTTTAATAAATAGTTTAATGAGCGTTGTAGTTAAAGCACCTGCTTTTGCTGCTGCTAATTTACCTACTACGCGTGAAATAAAGTGTTTTGGCATTGCATACTGCATTGCAATTTTAAATTTGTCTAAACTCACAGATTGTTTCCTAAATTAAACGCGAGGTGCGCGTGCACCAGCACGGCCATCGGCCATTGTTTCTAAAATACGGTGGTAGCTGTCGAATCGCAATTGCGAAATATCGCCATCGGCTACCGCTTGTTGAATTATACAGCCTGGGTCGTTTAAATGCTTACAGTCTCTAAAACGACATCCACCTATAAACTCTCTAAATTCTTTAAAGCACCAGGTTACCCGTTCAACATCTAAGTGCCATAAACCAAACTCACGTATTCCCGGTGAGTCAATTAGGTTACCACCACTTGGTAGGTGATGTAAGCGCGATACAGTGGTGGTATGTTGCCCTAAGCCACTGTTTTCTGATACTTCTTTAGTTAATATTTCGGCATCAGGAAGCACAGTGTTAACTAAGGTTGATTTACCTACGCCACTTTGACCAACAAAAATATTATTTTTATCAACCAGTACGTTTTTTAAATCATCTATGCCTTCGCCGGTTACACTACTTACAAGCAGTACCTGATAACCAAGGCCTCGATAAATATCGAGTACTTTTTGAATTTCATTTAGGCCTTCGTCGTCGATTAAATCGATTTTATTAAGTACTAAAATAGGTTCTATACCCATGTCTTCACAGGCAATTAAGTAACGGTCGATAATACTGGGCGTAAACTCTGGCAGTACCGCTGAGACCATTAAAATTTGGTCAATATTTGCTGCGATTACTTTTACGCCATCGTAAAAGTCGGGACGCGTAAGCTGTGAACGGCGTTCTTGTGTTGCTTCAATAACGCCCGCTAAGTCGCCTTCACTTACTTTTGCGCGGCGAAATAGTACTTCATCACCACACACTAAGTTAGTAACGGTACGGCGAATATTACAGCGTAATACGTCACCTTCTTGTGTTTCTACATCGGCGTGTTGGCCAAAACGGCTGATCACGACAGCGTTTTCGGTTGCGCCCAGATTATCTGTTTGCCACTCTTGTGCGCCACCTTTTGCCAATTTTGTATCGGCATTATTTAAGCGCTTTTGATGATTAGCCTTGATCCTACGAGATTGGCCTTTACTTAATTTTTTCTGTTTTGCCACTTTTGGCCTATAACCTTGGTTTAAATGTCGGCTTTGCGTATAAAAAAGCTTTAGCTCGACGGTTGATGCTAATATGATATATCGAAATGCGTTGGATCTAAAGAAAAGCACTGTTTAAGGTTACTATGACTATTAATGAATCTAATTTAATTTGGCTTGATCTGGAAATGACTGGACTTGAGCCGGCCACAGATAAAATACTCGAAATTGCAACAGTAGTAACTGATGCCGATTTAAATATACTCGCGGAAGGGCCTACTATAGCTATTCACCAAAGTGATGAGTTGTTAGATGGCATGGACGAATGGTGTACTACACAGCATGGGAAATCAGGTCTGACTGCCCGTTGTAAAGCCAGTACATATGATGAAGCTTATGCGGTTGAACAAACGCTTAATTTTTTAAAGCAGTGGGTTCCTGCGGGTAAATCACCGATGTGTGGTAACTCTATAGGTCAAGACAGACGCTTTATGAATAAGTATATGCGCGAGCTTGAAGACTTTTTTCATTATCGAAATTTAGATGTAAGCACAATTAAAGAGCTTGCCCGACGTTGGAAGCCTGAGGTACTAGAACAGGTAAATAAAAAAGGCTCTCATTTAGCTCTCGATGACATTAAAGATTCTATTATGGAATTAAAGGTGTATAGAGAAAAATTCTTTAATTTGTAAAAAACACTTGCAAACACATTAGATTATTGTAGAATCCTGCCCCGCTCAAGATGATAACCCTCGCGGGGTTGGTGTGTTTGAGTGGTTTAAATACCATCAGTAAGTACGGCACTAGCTTAGTTGCCAGAACGTTTAACGCGACTTGTCGCGCACCAACGGACAAATTACTGACTAAATATGAAGCGGCACTAGCTCAG
>NZ_PNCY01000046.1:0-36542 GCF_005887105.1 Pseudoalteromonas sp. S2893
AAATTGTAAATTAAATACCACCACCGAGGACACAAATACGCTTTGCGCTACACAGAGAAAGCACGGGGATCGGTTAATCGCTTCTTCTGCTCTTCTTCTTCACTTCTCGGTGGTGACATAATCACTTTTAAACAAAAGCAATGTGCGCCTAAAAACTATGAACTAACCTCGTAGCAGGAGCTTACCTCGCGTTTGGTATTAAATTTTTTCGCGGCATAAAGCCGCTGCTACTCATTAATTCAACCACAGACGGGGATTGGTTAATCACTTCTTCTGTTCTTCTCGGTGGTTAATTTGGCTTGTAAGCGCGAAGCTTGTTCATACGAAAGGCAAAGCATCTCATTATTCAAACGATGTATTGCACAAAGAGAAAAAAATGAGGAGAAAATGAGGAGTGAAAGTTGTAGGCGCGAAGCTTGCTCGCGCAAGTTACTTCTCTAAAGCGAAGCGCCTCTACACCTCTTTGTGATTGTATTGGTTTAATATTTACGAGCTATCGCTCGTTATGCCAGCAAGCTGAGGGTCTACAAGGTAAGGTATAGCTCTGGTGTTAATGTTAACATTGTGGGCACCAAGCTTGTTCAGGGTTGACGTACAGCTTTTCATTAATTGTAAATTAAATACCACCACCGAGGACATAAATGCGCTTCGCGCTACACAGAGTAAACACGGTGATTGGTGAGCAATTTCTCCTGCTCTTCTCCTTCACTTCTCTGTGGTGACATAATCACTTTTAAACAAAAACAATGCGCGCTCACCTATTCAAACACCCACAAAAAAAGGCGCTAAACAGCACCTTTTTAAAATGGTTTAGGCTCTATTTTTAGTTTTTGAAACCTAAAAGCTTTAACCTAAAAACTTAAACCTAAAACAGACGCGATATAAAATCGCTGCTACAACTTAAGCGATTTTTTTCTCTTCTATGCTTGCTAGGTATTCGTCAAACGTACCTTGAAAATCAATGACCTGCTTGTCTTTAATATCAATAATACGTGTTGCTAAAGACGATACAAACTCGCGGTCGTGGCTTACAAAAATAAGCGTACCCGCAAAGTCTTTAAGTGCATTGTTTAGCGCTTCAATGGCTTCCATATCCATGTGGTTGGTTGGCTCGTCCATTACAAGTACGTTTACGTCTTGCATCATTAGCTTACCAAACAACAAACGGTTTTTTTCACCACCTGAACAGTTACGTGCTTTTTTGTTGGAATCGTCGGCAGTAAACAACAAACGCCCTAACATGCCGCGAACCATTAAATCGTTATGCTTGGCTGTACGCCATTGCGACATCCAATCAAATAACGTTAAATCGTTATCAAAATCTTTTGTGCTGTCTTGCGGGCAGTAGCCAAAGCTAGCGTTTTCTGACCATTTAATTTCGCCTTCATTACTTTTAAGCTCGTTTACTAAACAGCGTAAAAAGGTGGTTTTACCCACACCGTTTTCGCCAATAACCGCAAGCTTTGCGCCCGCTTCTAGTAAAAAGTCGCCGCCGCTAAATAATGTTTCGCCATCAAAACCGTGGCCAAGTTTATTAACTTCAAGCGCTTGGCGGTACATTTTTTTGCCTTCGTCAAAACTTAACGATGGGCTCATACGGCTTGACGCTTTAACTTCATCAAGCTTAATTTTATCCATTTTTTTAGCACGCGAGCTGGCTTGCTTAGCCTTAGACGCGTTAGCACCAAAACGGTTAACAAAGTCTTGAAGCTCGTCAATCTCAGCGCTTTTTTTAGCGTTTTCGGCTAATAATTGCTCGCGCTGTAAGCCTGCCGCTTCTAAAAACTTTTCGTAGTTACCAGGGTAAATACGCAGCTCACCGTAATCAATGTCGGCCATATGTGTACATACCGAGTTTAAAAAGTGGCGGTCATGGGAAATAATAATCATGGTACATTTACGTTTATTAAGCTCATTAGCAAGCCACGTAATGGTATGAATATCCAAGTTATTGGTTGGCTCATCGAGTAACAGTATGTCAGGGTTTGCAAACAGCGCCTGCGCTAAAAGCACACGTAATTTCCAACCTGGGGCAACGTTTGCCATTAACCCATAATGAAACTCTTTATCTATACCCGCTTCTAATAATATTTCTTCAGCGCGGCTTTCGGCTGTATAACCGTCCATTTCGGCAAAAACGCTTTCAAGGTCGGCCACTTTCATGCCGTCTTCTTCGCTCATTTCTGGTAATGAGTAAATACGGTCGCGCTCTTGCTTTACTTTCCAAAGCTCTACGTCGCCCATAATTACGGCATCTACAACACTGTATTGTTCAAACGCAAACTGGTCTTGGCTTAGGTTACCTACTTTAAGCCCTGGCGTAATCGACACATTACCCGCACTTGGCACAAGCGCACCGCTTAAAATTTTCATGAAGGTCGACTTACCACAGCCGTTAGCGCCAATTAAACCGTAACGGTTACCGTTACCAAATTTAGCTGAAATGTTTTCAAACAACGGCTCTGCGCCAAACTGCATCGTAATATTTGCGGTGGAGATCAAAAAGTTAGTCCTAGAATGAGTACTGACAGGGGCCAACTGCAGCAAAACGCCACAAACAAGACCAAGCAATAGGGTAAATTAGCTGGCGAATTATACAGATCCCCCCATGGTAATGAAAGGTAAAAGATACATACCTAAAATGGCAGCACGCTGGGCTATGAATCTATATAAGTGTAAAGCCGCAGGTTAATAGGGTTTGTAAATGCGCTTTATGGCCGCTTTATTATTTTTAATAAGGCGATTAATTACAGCGACTTCGTCAAGCGTGACCGACTGTTTACTCATCATAAAATGTACGCCATTAACATTAATAGCTGGCGCCGTTTTTACCGGCAAAATGGTGTTGTAGCGCTTAGCAAAATATTTTGCGACAACAGAGTCGTCAATCACGTAATCAACTCGTTTTTTGTTTAGCATACCAAAGCGCGTATTTGCATCTGCGGTCAGTACTATTTGGTTGGGGTAGTGTTTTCTTATTTTTTCAAACTCAGCGCCAAAAAAGCTGCCTCTGTTAACGCCAACAATAAAGCCACGTTCAAAAAGCGCCGCCAAATTAATTACATCTTTAGCGTTTTCATGCTTATAAAGCAGCATAACTTCATCGCGATAAACATCAGTAAAATAAGAGTACTCGGCGCGCTCTTTTGTATAACTTGCCGCAAAGGTAATATCAATATGGCCTGTTTTTAGCTCTTGCTGAACCCGCGATAAGCTCGGAAAATAAACCCACTCAATACAAAAAGGCGAATCGTTAAAAACAGCGTTAACCGTATCTACCTCTGCGCCTACAAAGGCGTTGCCTTGTTTAATCAAATAGGGCGCCCAGTTGGTTTCGTTGGTGCCCATTTTTAATGTTTTAGTGCATGCCAGTACATTAAATTGCGCCACCAAAAATATAAACGCTAACAGTAACATCTTCATAAAACGTCCTTTTATACCAATCCGCATAATTAAGTGATCTATTTTGAGGATGGATAAACGTGTTGATAGCAAGGCAAAAAATTCGCTATTCAGTTGTTCTAAATGAGAATTTTTTAACGCAGATAGCGACACATTTAGCCCCTGAAAATGATTAAGTATTAATGTGGGTTGGTATTATTACTTAAATAACGCCTTAATCGCCGCTTTATTTTTTACAATATGCGCATTAATAGTGTTAACTTCTTCTAAAGAAATCGTTTTTTTGCTCATCATAAAATGCACATTATTTACGTTAATAGGCGCTACTTGCTCAACGGGTAAAATAGCCGTGTATTTATTAGCAAAATGGTGCGCCACTAACGAATCGTCTACTACAAAATCTACCCGCTTTTTATTTAATAAAGCAAAGCGTTTATCGGCATCGCTGGTAAGTACTATTTGCTTGCTATATTTATCGCTTAACGTTTTAAACGTGTGCCCTAAAAAGCTGCCGCGATTAACGCCGGCTGTTAAGCCTTTTTTAAATAACTGCTCTAACGAACTAATACTTGCCGAGCCAGCATGTTTATACAACAACATTATCTCTTCGCGATAAGGCAAACTAAAGTGGGCGTAAGCTTGGCGCTCACGGGTTTTACTTGCTGCAAACATTAAATCTACACGGCCGTGTTTTAGCTCTTCTAATGCGCGTAAGGAGTTAGGTAATAACGTAAAATTTATACAAAAAGGGGAGTCTTTAAAAATGGTTTTAATTATATCTATTTCAATACCCGTTAACGTATTGTTTTTTAGTACCACATATGGCGGCCAGTAGCGCTCGTTAGTGCCTACATTAATGGTTTTATCGCATGCTTGGGCTTTAGCGCTAAATAACCCCAAACACGTTACCCACACCAATAAAAACACACGCGTACAGCTCAAAACATTCATTCAAACAGCGCCTTAAGTGCTGCTTTATTTTTAGTTATATGTGCGTTAATAATTTTAACCTCATCAGGCGTTACTGTTCTTTTGCTCAGCATTAGGTGTATTTGGTCTTTATTAATAGCGGGTACGGTAGGCGCCTTCATTAAGCTGTTACCACGCTTACTTAAATAATTGCCTACTAGCTCGTCTTCTATTGCGTAATCTATACGCTGTTTATTAAGCATTTCAAAGCGCTTACTGGTTGCGCTGGTGTATTCTATTTGTTTTTTATGGCTTTTTTTATACTGCTCAAACTCTTCGCCATAATAACTACCAAAGTTAGCGCCTATGGTTAAACCTTGGTTAAAAATATCAGCTAAGTTTTTAACCTTGTGTTGATTGTTTTTGTTTTCGTATAAACGCATTACCTCGGTGCGGTAGGCCTTTGTAAAATGAGCATATTTAGCGCGCTCACTGGTGTAACTTGCCGCCCAGCCTATGTCTATTCGGCCATGGCGCAGCTCGGTAAAAGCCCGTTTAGAATTAGGCAGCATTTTTATTTCAAAACAAAAAGGCGAGTCTTTAAAAATAACAGTTAACGCATCCACCTCTTTACCCTGTAACTGGCCGCTAATGCCCATTACATAAGGCGGCCAAAAAGCATCATGCGCGCCAACGCTAAGCGTTCTTTCGCAGGCAAACACACCCCAAGAGGTACTAAACAACACACACAATAGTAAGGTTATTAATTTATTCATTAAGTCTCTGAGGTAAGCTTTTTTGTACGTTATTAAAACAGTATAACCTAGCAAAATAATATAATGGTGAAGGAATCATTAAAGTTGTAAAAAAATGTATCTAAAAAGGAGAGGGTTAAGGTTTTAAGGAGATAATTATTGCTAAATTCAATACAAACAGCGTATTAAGCTAAAAAAACCTACTTATAAGTTCTTTAATTTATCGGCTTGTTCCTGTAGATTAAACAAACATGAATGCAGCATTAACGTTGCAAACTCGCAAAAGCCAAGGAGCGGTATAAGCAGTGCCCAATACCACACTAAATTATTATAACCAAAATGCACAAACCTTTAGCTACTCAACACTTAATGTTGATATGTCGGCGCTTTACCGTGAGTTTTTACCTTATGTTGCCCAAAATGGTCATGTGCTCGATGCAGGTTGTGGCTCAGCTCGCGATGCCGCCTATTTTAAAAGCCAAGGGTTTAGTGTGTCGGCTTTTGATGCAAGCCCTGCACTTGCAGAGCTTGCAAGCAGTTACTTACAACAACCAGTAGAGGTTAAAACCTTTCAAGAGCTTGAGTGTGTTAATAAATACGACGGTATTTGGTGCTGCGCCAGTTTGTTACATGTGCCAAAGGCCGCGCTTCCTCAAGTATTTTTAAAGCTACAAAATGCGCTTAAACCCAATGGCGTTTTATATGTATCGTTTAAATATGGCACGCAAGAGCGTGTACATAATGGCCGTGAATTTACCGATTTAACCGAGCAGTTATTGAGTAATTTATTAAATCAACACACGCAATTAAGCATAGTTAAGCACTGGCAAAGTGTTGATCAGCGCCCAGGGCGCGAAAGCGAAGTATGGCTAAATGCCATAATAAAGGCTGCTCCCATTTTATGATTAGCGCAATGCAGCAACAGCTCGACTTTATAGCGTACATACAACGCATGCTGGTTGAGGGCGATTTTAGCGCTACCTACAAGTTTGCACTTTTACACGCTATTGCCGATGTATGCGTAGAGCAACCGCTGTTATCTGAGCAAAGTGAATTAGTAATAGAGCTACCAACCCTTGCCGATAAACTCATTACCTTATACTGGCATCATGCAATGCCGTTTTCGTCAGAGCACACCGGCGAAAGCGCCTTACTTAAGCAAAATACAGGCGCGCAATCAAAAGTAATTAGCGTATTGTTTGAATGCCAGCAAAACAATATACGTAACTTTCGCCAGCTTAAGCAAAGCCCGTTTTATAAGCCCACGTTTAATGCTGCTATGGCAACACTAAAATCAGGGCCGCTTTGGCGCTTACAAATTCTCGCCAAACAAGAAGAATGCTTTTTATACCCACATACAAACAGCACTCAATTTATTACGTTAAATGCAGGTATAGCTAGCTGCTTTAGGCGCTTTTATGACCTAGTTGTATACTTGGCTAAAAATGCATGGCTTCAAAAAATTCAAAGTATAAAGCACAACCAAGCCCTTATTGGCCCGCAAAGTCAGCTGCAAGAGTTTTTATTTGGGGTAGACCGTAATGCACTTACCAAGGCAAAGCCTGTTTTAGTAGAGCTGCAATCAAACACCTGTTTTTATTGCCAAAAGCCAATGAAAAACGATGTTGAGGTTGATCACTTTATACCGTTTGCCCGCTATGCAAACGATCTTGGCCATAATTTTGTGGCCGCGCACCGCAAATGTAATAACAACAAACGCGACTTTTTAGCCGCACAGCAGCACCGTGAACGCTGGCAAAACCAAAATTTGGTCGTTAATAGCCAAACTATTAGTAATGAGCTAAGTGCCTATTTTCATTGCGATGCCGATAAATCTCTCGCTGTAAGCAATTGGGCTTACCAAGTAGCGCAAGCAAACAGCGCTAAATTATGGATTGCCAATAAAGACTATTTCGAACAAGCAAAACCAACTGCAGAATTGTTTACGTTTCCAAATGCACCACAGCCTGAGCTAAATCAAGTTGCTGAACCTGCCATTAGTTTAAAATCAGTTGATGAAGCATTAAAGCTACCGTACTTCCCTAATATTAAAGTTGCCTGTGGGCATTTTAAAACTGGCGATAGCAGCGATGTTGAATATTTAGACGCGCCACTTGGCGCGGGCAAGCTTGACCCAAACGTACACTTTTTAGCACGTGCTTCGGGTAACTCTATGAATGGCGGTAAACACCCAATACTTGATGGCGACTTATTGTTACTTGAGCTTATAACTTCCGATAGAGCCGGATCACTTCGCGGCCAAATAGTCGCGATAGAGCGAGACGATATAAGCGGAGACGGGCAGTATTTACTGCGCAAAGTTAATAAATTACCAAACGGGCAATATGAGCTAATCGCTCAAAACCCTGATTACGAGGTAATGATTGCAGATGAAAGTATGCGAACGTTCGCACGCTTTAAACAAGTGGTTTTGTAGTCGCGATTTTATATCGCGTTTTAACGTGTAGATACAAGACGCGCAGCTTGCTGGCGTTAAAAGCGAAGCTTTCAAAATAGGTTTTTTACGTGAGAGCTTTAGGGATTTAATAACCTCTATTCGAGGTTTATGCCAGATTGCTGGCGGCAACCAAAGGGTGAATACCGCCGTCCACCCTTTGGAATCCCACGGCGCGCCCGAGGATCACACTGTGTCCTCAAGTTAAAAATTGATGTGAACGTAAGCGCCGTGTATTTGCCATCCATGGCGAAGTCACGGCTTAACTTGCATCCATGCAAGTAATTACTCATCAATTTATAACTTTCGGGTGTGATCACGGGGGGTAGGAGTGTGTTGGTAGATTGGTGTTTATGAATGAGGGCGGGAATTTACCTCGCGTTTTAACTTGTAGACGCGTAGCTTGCTGGCGTGGAAAGTGAAGCTTTTTAGGAGTGAAATTTTAAGTGATTTATGCGGCAAGTGCTGAACTGTACAATTAAAGGATTAAATTATAGGTAAATAGATCTAGTTAGCTAATTCACTAAATAAGGGTATAGCTCTCAAATGTTATTTTGAATTTTGGTTTTATCTTTAGATGGGTTCCAATGTCCATGTTTCCATATAGCATATATAAATCATGCTGTGCTAAACTTATTGATACCAAAAGTAATTATAAAGGCCAAGGGATGTTCTTTAAAGATATCTTAAGCGATATGGAAAAATTAATTGATAAAGAGCTTTGTTCAATTAATCCAAAAACTCCTTCTATATATTTAACATCTATAGACAAAAATCTTGGTAAATATTTTGTTTCAAATAGCCCAAATTCTAAAGGAACAGCTCGTTCCTTTAGAGAGTTAGAAGACATATGGAGTGAGCTTACAATTAAGGGATTTAGTAATGTTGATCAAGCCCTATATGGCGGCGGCAGTAGTCGTAATCAACCTGAAACTATTTTCGCGCATTTACCATACATCCAACACTTTAAATATAAAAATAGGAAGCACCTTTTACTTCGCAATGAGCCAGTTAGCGAAATAGGTAACCTGTCAGAACTTCCTACCTCAGAACTTAGAATAATTAGAAAAAAAATAGATAACTATACTAGTCTTTCAAATCAAAAAATTTCTGATTCCCAAATTAGTATATTCAATACGCTAAAGAGCTCTTTTGACGCAATTGTTAAAAAATACCCCGGAGATGTTCAAATAGAAGTTGTTGCAAGCTCACTCAACAAGCTTATGGAGCTTAATCAAGAAGTCATCAACTCTATTGTTACACTTGATGGTAGTATAGCTCAACGTGCAGGCAATGATGAAGACGAAGTTGAAAATCAAACTGGTAAATCAATTGGTGATTTACTTGATGATGAGACTATAACGGGTATTGAAAATTCAAGTGATTCAAGCGATTCAAGTGAAGATGGTAACAGATCAGTTAGTACAGGTAGAACGAAGATAAGGCAACTTACGCCTGTAGTTTCACTTATTTATGATCGATTAAGTTTTGGAGAAATTGAATTACAGCCAGACTTTCAAAGAAAAGATAGAGTGTGGCCTAGATTGAGAAAATCAAAGTTAATTGAATCTATTCTGATGGGTTTGCCATTGCCTGTTTTTTATTTTGCAGAAAAACCTGATGGTGATTGGATTATCGTAGATGGCCTTCAAAGAATCACTACTATTTATGATTACATGCGCGGTGAGTTTCCACTCGAAGGGTTAGAAGTTCTAAATGAATTTAATGAGAAAGTGTTTAGTGAATTGGAAAGAGCCCAGCAGAGGAAAATTAGAGAATACCCTTTAACAGCCCACTTAATTGATATGGCATCAGATAAAGACAACATTATTGTTGAGCTTTTTCATAGGATTAATACATATGGTGTTAAACTTAGTGACCAGGAGATTCGCTCTGCGTTAAACCAAGGAAGTAGCGTCAAATTTTTACGTTTCTTAGCTGCAAGTCCTGAATTTAGATTAGCTACTCAGGACAAAGTCAAATCAGACAGGCAAAAAGATATGGAGTTATGTTTATCTGCGATTTCTTTTATGTTGCAAGGTTATAAGAAATTTCAAAACCAATATAACAGCTTCTTATCTAAATCTATGGACTTGATGAACACATACAAATTAAGCCTAGAAAACTCAGAAGCAATTGATAATGGTGAAGCTATTATTAAGCCAGATAGTCGAGCCTACCTTGAAATAGCAAAAAAGTTCTTAACTGGCCTAGAAATAGCTAGAGCGGTTTTTGGTGAGTATGCCTTCAAGAAAACTCCCGAAAAAGCCCGTAAGATACCGATTAGCAAACCACTATTTGAATTAATTATCACTTATTTCTCCCAGCTAGATCTTCATCAAAAAGCTCAAGTTATTCAATCAGGTGGAGATTTAATAGATATACTTTATGAAGCAATCGCAAATGACTCAACAGACTTTGCTGAATGGGAGTCAGACATCTATAAAAAAGAAGGTCGTGGTTTTCTTTATTCTATTAGCACTTCTACTGGGAAAAGTGTCACTGTTAGATATCGGTTTGCTGCATTTAGAGAAATGTTGAAGCAAAGTACAGGATTGGATATTGAGTTAATGCCACTTTATAAGGAAATAAACTAATGATTAACACAATAAAGCTCCATAATTTCAAGTGTTATCAATCAAGAACTTTTACTCTTACTCCACTAACAGTCTTTTGTGGCTCAAACTCAGTGGGGAAAAGTACTGCGATTCAAGCATTGTCAATACCTCTACAATCACGGTTCTCTAAAGAGGTTACGCTAAATGGTAGTTTAACTGAAGTTGGTTTTATTAAAGATATACAAAATAAATTCGCTGAAGATGAAAAATTATCTATCGAATTAGTTATTGATGGAGTTCTAAAATGTTGGGGATATGAAGATCGAGGTACTCAAGAAAATTTGGCTAATGATCGTTTACGAAGAATGTCAGATAGTTGTACAGACTCTTCAGAATCATACAATGAATTATTGGAAAACTTTCAGTATTTACAAGCTGAACGTTTTGGTCCTAAAAGTAATTTTGATATCACTGAGTCTAATCGCTTTCACAAGGATTGGTTGGGTGCAAAAGGAGAATTTACAGCTGAGTTCTTATCCCAAACACTCAGCTCAAGGCGTCTATTTGTAGGTTCTGTAACCAGTTCTCAAGATTGTATATCAGATCCTCGGATACATCATGATGAGCCCAAGTTAGCTTTGCATAATCAAATCGATGCATGGATGAGTGAGATAAGTCCCGGCATTTCTGTAACTTCAAGGTTATTTGAAGAAGCTTCAACAGTGGTTAATGTTTTTGGTCAAAATGGACACGATTCACTTAAACCACAAAATGTTGGCTTTGGTATAAGCTATGCGTTATCAATTGTTACTGCATTGCTTTACACAAAGAAAGGAGGCGTTGTGATAATAGAAAACCCTGAGGCTCATTTACACCCCAAAGGTCAAAGTTATTTAGGGCGATTAATTGCACTAACAGCAAGGGCTGGTGTGCAAGTTATAATCGAAACACATAGTGATCACCTTTTAAATGGAATTAGAGTAATCACCAAAACAGATACAGAGTTCGACCCTTCGATCTTCTCTCTATATTATATTTCACAAGGTAAACTTGAAAGTAAAGTAGAACTCATTTTAATCAGTAAGGATGGGAAGCTATCTGCCTGGCCTGAAGGCTTTTTCGATCAGCAAGCACAAGATTTATTTACTATTATGACTGGTAAAAGTGAATTACCAAATAAAGGAAGTTGATTCATGAAAGCGGGCGTTTGTTTTACACCAGAAAGCTTTGACTTTAATTTACCAGAAAATGATGTAGTTTATTCCCTTAAAGTTGTATCGAGTTTGATAAACAAGATGGACAAAGGTTTTGTAACTTTTTTTAAGTCTAACGACTTCGATGAGCGTGCAGCCATAGATATTTATAAACAAGTAGACTCTATTGATGCTGGAGCTATTATGAGTTTAATCTATGATCAGCAAATGAGTAAAGCCAGTACGATTTCTAAAAACGAGACTGCGGTAAAGGCTATCGTGGACTCTGAACCTCCATACTATAATGGTTTTTGGCTTTCTTTATATTCTTCTAATATAGACTCAGTGTTGACCAATAAACCAGAACGTACCATAACGACCGAGAAGTGTTTAGTTCATTATTCCTCAGAAGTACTAGTAAAAAATACGCGAAGTCATAAGGACTACGCTAAAGCATTTGTGCAAGTATATAGAAACTTGTTATTTTTAGACAATCCAGGTCATGCTGCTCATAAAACGTTCGATAGTATTAGAAAAATCGAAGGAGGTTATGAGTCATTTATAAAGGGAATAACAGACTGCCTTAATTATATGAACACATATAAAGTCATTCCGTATAATTCTCATTCTAATATACACACCCTTAATGCAGCTTTGCCTTTTTCAGTAACACCAGAAGGGAGTGGTAAAAATAAGAGAAAGCTAAAAGCTCTTAAGAGAGATTTTTATATTAATAATGTTGAATATAAAAACGTAAATTGTGAGTATCATTATAAGCTTGAAAGAGTCGACAACTCTAACGGGAATGGTACTTATTTTTTTAATCGTATTTACTTCGGCTTTTTTAACCGTTTAAACGAAGAGAGCCCTCAAATAGCAATCGCACATATAGGTGATCACTTATAAGTGCGAGTTATGCGTTTCCTGGCTTTTTTAATAACTGCGGCAAATAAATTTCTGTATGGATAAACAGTATTTTTTGTTATTCATTGAGGCTCTTAACGGTAACGTGTATGATTCGGTCTAAATATTTTAGAAGTATCGCCTCCTAATTAACGTTATCTAGTATTGAGATTTTTACATGCAGCAAATTTATACCGATTACAAACCTAAAGACCTTAAGGTCAATCATCTTGAGCTTGCTGTAAAAACACATGTTATAGAACGTGAAAAAAATAAGAATAGCCGATTTAAGTTCATTGATCTGTTTGCTGGAATAGGTGGTATTCGTAAATCTTTAGAGGAAATTGGAGGTGGGTGTGTCTTCTCTTCAGAGATTGACCCTCATGCTCAATATACTTATTACACAAATTATGGCGTAGTGCCTTTTGGTGACATTACAAAAATAGATGTTGAGGATATACCTGACCATGACATTATTTGTGGTGGATTTCCATGTCAGCCATTTAGCTCAATCGGAAAGAGGCAAGGGTTTGAACATCCAACACAAGGGACAATGTTTCACGAAGTTGTAAAAGTTGTAGATGCAAAAAAGCCAAGAGTTGTTTTCCTTGAAAATGTTGCAGGCCTTGTTAACCATGATGAAGGCAATACTTTAAAAGTGATTTTACAAGAGCTTAGTAAGAGAGGTTATGATTGCCATCATACACTCTTGAACGCAAAGGACTTTGGTATACCGCAAAATAGAAAACGTTTCTATCTAGTAGCTTTTCTAGATAAAGTTGATTTTAGTTTTCCTATTCCTCCAATGATCTCTTCTGATATAGGCGATTTTATTGAGGAAGATGTAAGTGGGTATACTATTTCAGAGCATCTTCAAAAATCTTACTTATTTAAAAAAGATGATGGTCGCCCAACAATAGTCGATAAGAACTCAAAGGGGCATATTAAAACATTAGTCTCTTCTTATCATAAGATCCAAAGATTGACAGGAACTTTTGTTAGAGGCGGTGAAACAGGTATTCGCTTATTAAGTGCTAACGAGTGCAAAGCTGTGATGGGGTTTCCCAAAGATTTTGTTTTTCCTGTGTCAAGAACACAAATGTATCGACAAATGGGTAACTCTGTAGTGATTAAAGTTGTTACAGAAATCGCAAAAAGCATTGAGAAATCCCTTTCTCAATTAGAGGAAAAAGAAAGATTAAATCAAAATGGGTAATTTTAATTGTATTCTTTTTCCTCGGTTCTTTGATGGGTAAGTCCAACTAAGCGGTAGCCCATATTTTAAGTTAGTTATATTAGTATTTAACTCAGCAATATATGATTCAAATGTTACCATTTTTATAGTGCCATTTTTATTTATAAGTAAATATTGTGAAATTTGAAGTTTTGGCTCGATTAGATTTTCCGAATCATGGGCACCTGTTAATACCCACTCCATTAGTTTTTGTTTATAAGGAGTAAGTATTTCCTCGAACTCCCTTACGCTGTCATTTTCGTTTAGGTTTTTAATGAAGTCCTTATCGGAGCCACTTTTTTGAAATAAGTTTAGGTAGTAAGCTAGTCTTATATTTTGAGGGTCCAACACTCTAATAAAGTCAGTAGCTTTGTAGTCATGACAAGACACCCTGCTCTGCGTAGTATTTTTAATTGAAATAGTAGCTTCGAAAGCCCCTTTTTGTGTAGTCAATTTTACTACAAGATCAGTTTTAGCATTCCCACCATTTTTTAATTTGGTAATAGTGTTTGAAACCTTTATCTTGATAATTTCATTAGGTGAAATATGGCTATCAGCTAATAAGGTTTTTATCACTAAGTTGAAAATTTTATCTGGGGTGCTGTTGAATAACTTAAAACTCTCTAGAAGCTGAGTATCATTTAGCTTATGTACTATCTCTTTTTCAAATGCATTACCTTTCAGCCCATAATAGCTCCCTAGTTTAGCAGGATTATAATTGGCTATGTTTTCAGCTACTTGATTTTTTTGTAATTCAGTTTCTTTTTGCTCTTTTTCTTTCTCCTCTTCAGTTGCTGTTTTATGATTTTCTAAAAACTCTATGAACTCACTTAAAAGGAGTGTGTGGGTGGCAGGAGTATAAGCTTTTTTATTTTCTAGCAAGCCTTTAAAGGCATTGAATGTTTTGTTCTTTGCTTGATCATCTGGATAAAGCATTATTGAGGCAATTATTTTTTCAGCTATAGCCGAATGTTGTTTTATACCTTCTAGATCATATGCTTGTATTTTGAATCGATCATTTCTAAATGATGTACTGCTATTAATTACGATATATTGATCATCTAATGTTTCAATTAGAAAATTCGCAAGGTATTGTTTTTGATATTGGTAATTTGAATGTGGGAAATTAACACTTTTCTTAAATCGCTTTATTATTCCTTCACATTTTAATTCTCCGAATTTTAATGCTAATTGGTCGGATAGGTCTTGACCTGCTTCTTGCTTTAACCTGTTAGCTTCACTTATTATTTCATTTATCATTTTAGTCCTTAAAAATCAGTATAATAAAATTATTTAGACTAAATGATTTGATTACTTTTAAAAAGAAAAAGTTTCGATTTCAGAAACTTTAATATTGGACTTAAAATAGACATAACTAGTGTGACATGTATCCGTTTAAGGTATAACGTAAACATTGTGATTATAGGAACTCCCCATGGATGATTTATTAAACCAAGGTTTAAGCCTTTTAGTTATTGTAGGTAGTGTTTATTCCTTATTAGGCGTTTTGTTTCTCAAAATATGGCTTCATCAAAAAAATGCAAAACTACCTGTAGATCGTAAAAAGCTTAAACGTGTTGCTGCACAAACACTTAGTGAGCAAGTAAATGACAAGATTGTTGATGTAATAGGGCTTATCTTTTTATCTGCTTTAATCGTTATGATGCCTTTTGCCATTAAAGGGATTGCTGAAGTATTTGCCAGCGGCGAGCTAAATTACTTTTTGGTTATTTTAATTGCATTGGGTTTAGTTTATGTAGCAAGAAAGCTTTGGGTTAAATCAAACCTTTTGATAAAGCTTAAACTTGGACGAGATGCGGAGCTTGCCGTTGCCTCGGAGCTTATAGAGTTACAGTCACATGGGTACCAAGTGTTTCATGATATACAAGCAGATGGGTTTAATATTGATCACCTAGTGGTAGGGCCAAATGGTATTTTTGCTATTGAAACAAAGGGCAGGCATAAACGAATAAAAGACGATACAAATTACAAAGTTAAATTTGAGAATAATCATTTAGCATTTCCCTCTTGGTTTGAAAGTAAGCCGCTAGAACAAGCCCAAAAGCAGGCTAATTGGGTGAACAAATGGCTACAAGAGGCAACGGGTTTTAACACTCAAGTTTTCCCTGTTTTGTGCTTTCCTGGTTGGTTTGTCGAATTAAAACAGCGCCCACTCTTTCCAATTGTTTCGCATAAACAAATAGTGAAAACGATTCTTTCGATGCGACAAGTAAATTTAAACCAAGAGCAGCAACGTGCGATTTGTTATCAAGTAGTTCAGCGTTCACTGCATGAAAGTAAAGCAATTTAAAAGCCTAGCTTTTTTAGCGTCAGCAAGCTTAACGCCTACGGTGGGAATAGGTTAAAGGCGCTAGGGGTTAGTCTGAATTTATAGCCCGTTGCTCGCGGCTCGTTACCCATAGTTTACTGTCTTCTCATTTACCCTCATTCACTTCTCTTTGTGCATATATGGTTTTAAGTGATTTATTCACAAAGAGGTTATGAAGCGCTGCGCTGAAGAGGGAACGCAAAAGGGACTAGGCGCTTTAAGTTCGCTCCTCGAAGCTCATTACGTCTCTATTTAAATAATATTGCAATCATATTAAATACCGCTAAACTAATCATTAGTTTATTAATGACCGATTAGGAAGTCATTTATGAGATCAGAACAAGCATTAAAGCTGGCGCGTCGCTTGGGTGATTTAATTCGTCAGCATCGAACTTTACTTTATACCCAGAGCACGTTCGCTAAGATGATTGGTGTATCTCGCTCCACGGTACAAAAGCTTGAACAAGGAGAGGTAGTAAAAAGCGATATATTGTTTGAAGCCCTTGTTGTTCTTCAATTGCAAGGCTCATTGCTGGATGAAATTAACGAGCTAGCCGCAGATGTGGGCGGTTATAATGCAAGACAGCGTAAAAGCAATAAAACTCAGGTGATTAACGATGACTTCTGAAGCTTATGTATTTATTGACGGTTTAGAAGACAGCCCCATAATTTGTGGTTTTTTTAAGTTAAATACACAAACTGGCCGAGGTGAGTTTAATTATGGTAAAAGTTACCTTGCGCGCTCTGATGCGTTTGCGCTCGATCCGCTGCATTTACCATTACAGCCTGGCATAGTTAGCTATTCTGTCAATAAAGGTGTGTTTGGGGTGTTAAGTGATGCGGGAGCTGATTCGTGGGGGCGTAAGCTTATACTGTGTTACATAATACCGAGCCAAAGAATGAGCTAGAATTTTTACTCGCGGGGTCTGGGTATGGTGTTGGCGCCTTGGTATTTAGTTTGTCGCGCAGCGCATCAAAACATAAAGCGAATAAAAATACATTAGCCGATTTAGCCTTGTTAGATCAAGCAAAGGACGATTTGCTCGCCAATAAAGCGATTTCACAGGAAGCAAAAAAGCCTTTGAATTTGGCCAAAGCATGGGGGGAGCAAGACCTAAAACCTCTGTGAAAATTGATGATAAGCTTTATTTGGCAAAATTTAATCGTCAAGACGATTTGTTTAATTTAGCTAGGGCTGAGCATGGCGCTATGCGTATGGCTAATGAATTGGGGATTCGCACTGCAAATACCCGTATTCATGAAACAGAAAATGGCGATGTTCTGTTAGTTGAGCGTTTTGATGTAAGCGATGACTTACCAACTCATCACTTTTTAAGCGCCAATAGCTTATTACAAAAACCAAAAGTCGCGATAAGCGACTTAGCAACATACTATAGCTACGGTGAACTGGCAGAATTTATTCGCCACCACACAGGTGAGTTCGCTGATGATGCTACAGAGCTCTACAAGCGAATGGTATTTAACGTGTTTATTGGTAATACCGATGATCACAGCCGAAATCATGCATTTTTGTATCACTTTACTGGGCAAACGTGGCGTATGAGCCCCGCTTATGATATCACTCCTATTAATAACTCAAAGCAGCACGGCATAGGGCTTGGTGATGATGGCCGATATGCTAGTATCGATAATTTATTGTCGCAAGCCAAACGCTTTGGCCTCAACAATGCTCAAGCAACAAAAATAATTGCAGAGGTTGAAAGCTATACTCGCCAGTGGCCAACGCACTTTAAACGTTTTGCTAATATCAGTGATATTGACATAAAGCGCTTAGAAAGCGTGATCCCTCATATAAGTTAAAGATTATTTAAGCATTCATTAGATAGTTAATGACTGATTAAGTGGTCATTTGCTGGTTGGCGCTTTTATGAACCATAAAAAAGAAATGAGAAGGCAGCGGGCTTTTGCTAAAACCTAGCTCGTAGCTCTAAACCAGCGCCAGACTAGTCGGCCTGGGCTTTATTTGTGGGCTGATAAACGCCATTATCTAACGCATAAAAGTAAGCTTGATAGCGGCCGGTTTGCTTAAACTTAAGTAATTGCTGATTAAAATTTTAAGCCGCTGTTTACTGTGTTCGTTATTTTTGGGTAGCATCATAAAGCTTTGAGATGATGATTAATCGAGCTAGATAAGTTAGGTAACTTACTGGCCAAGGTAAAACGTAAAGTTAACTTTAATATACATAATGGTAATACCAACAACAAACTTAAAGGCTAATGCCAAGACAATTCCCCCGTCATTTTGCCCGAAAGGACTTAATTGATGAGTAATTGATTGCATGGCGGAATTTTGTTCCCGACAAATTCCAAGTACCTAAATCCCTTTAGGCAATGCAATTAAAGCTGTGGCCTCGCCATGGACGGCGAATACACGGCGGTTACGTTCATATCTATTTCGGCTTTGAGGAAAATGCAAAATGCTCGGGGCGCTTCAAGGGGCGTACGGCGGTATTCGCCCCTTGGTTGCCATCGCCAACGCGACATAGGGAACTAAAAATTCAGAGCGCGAGCAAGCTTCGCGCCTACATCGAGTGCTAACAGCAAAGCTTGGTGTAACCTTGTAGACGCGCATTGCTTTCGTTTAAAAGCAGGGCTTTTACGGTGTTAATTTTTTAAGTAATGAGAAGCTGCGTTTCTAACGTGAGCAAGCTCAACGTCTTGTATCTACAAGCGCGATATAAAATCGCGCCTACGCACCACACATCCACGTCAGCTTAAAATTTAACTTTGTAGGCGCGCATTGGTTCTGTTCAAAAGTGATTATGTCACCAGTGATAAGTGACCAATTAACCCCCGTATTTTCTCTGTGTAGCGCTAAGCGCCTCTGTGCCCTCGGTGGTGAAAAACAAGTTAAGCCAATTATTCACAAAGAGGTTAAGAGACGCTGCGCTTTTAGAGCTAGAGCATAAGTGATTTAATAAATGATCACATAAGTAAGAATTCGCTCTACAAAACAGTATTTTAATTTAGTGGTAGACGCGCATTGGTTCTGTTCAAAAGTGATTATGTCACCACCGAGAAGAGCAGGAGAAGTGACTTACTTATTCCTGTGTTTTCTCCGTGTAGGCGAAGCGCCTCTGTGCCCTTTGTGGTGCAATTAACTAGTAGCAGCGGCTTTATATGCCGTGAAAAATTTCTTACCAAACGCGAGGTACGCTCATGTCATTTTGTGCGAGCAAGTTTCGCGCCTACATGTTAGTGCTTTTCTTTATGTAATCTTTGCCTCTTTTAGAAAATTTAAGCTGTTGTGTGTGGTTTTGATTATGCGGTTATTTACTTTGGGTAATTTTATTTAAGTTTTAGTAACAATAAACGCAAACTTTTTGCTTGGGGTGTGGTCATAAAAAGAGTTGCTTTTTACAGTTTGTTACAAATAAATAACGTGCTGCTTGGTTGTAAAATGAGCGTGTAGCTATTGCCAGCATTATAGTGTGGCGCGCTGAGCTTACCAGTGGTTCATTAAATATTAACATTGATAAAATTGTTCTTTTAATTTGCACTGTCTAGTATTAAAGATTGACAGTACACACCCAAACAAAACATAATATTAACATTGGCTGCACTTAAAAAGCATTTCACTTAATTGTATTGCGTAAATCGGTTGAAGGAGGGAAGTATTATGAACAAATTACTCATTGCATGCGCTATCACTGCTGCAACTTTGTACGTGTTTAAAAACGATTTGACCGCCTTGGCTCAAAATAATCTACCCAACTCAATAACTAACACCACGGCTGTGCAGCCTGCTCAACCTCTGGTGGTAGATATACAAGCAATGCAAAGTAGCCACGATGTAACTAATAAAGAAGGTACTGCACTTACCGAGCAAATAGTGATTACTCCCCAAGAGGTGGGTGAATACTCTGAGCTAGAAAGCGCTGCTCAAATTCAAAGTACGCTTGATTTAGCACAGTCAGAGCAAGTGTTTTTAGATAAAGTGCAAAGCAGCTTTGCTGAAAAGTCGCTATTTTTATACAGCTTTGAGTGTAAGCAAAACGATTGTAATGCAGGCATTGTGGCAACCGACGGGCAACCTAAACACGAGGATATAGCTGGCGTGTTAGCGCATTTATCGGCGTCTGAAGAGTTTGCTAATCACTCTGTGCAATTAGCGGGTGTGGCGGTTAATAACGATGGTATTTTACAATACGATTTAAATATTAAAAACATGCCCCCCGAATAATACTAAGCGCAATTATAGTTAATTATTTTGAACCGCCAAACTTGGCGCTAGCTGTGTTACAAATACAAAGATGCTAAAAGTACAGCAATGTACAACTAGTTAGTTATAACAACTAAACAACGCATTTTTGTAGCAATAAAACGTTTTCTCAGTTTTAAATCCATACTTAAAATAGCTCGCTTAATTAAGCGCATTAATACAACTCTATACTTTTAAACGACAAAGCGGCCTTGTGGCCGCTTTTTTGTGCTGGAAATTGAGTAATGGCAGTTTTATCTTTAAATAGCGTATTTGCTGCGTTAAAAATTGTTTGTTTAGAGCAATAATATCAAGCTTATTTGCTCGGCTATTCTTTTGTTTGCATGTTTTTAGCGCGTTCTTCTGCCTCTATTAAGGCTTGTGATTTAGGCGCTTTCTTTTTTTCCTCAATCACGGGCTTTTTATCTGAGTTTGGGTCCCAGCTTTCATCTAGCGAAAGGTTTGCAAATGGGTTGCTAGAATCACTTTGCTTGGGCGTATTTTCAGGCTCTGGTTGCGCTGGCTTTTCTTGAGCTGGTTGTGGTTCGTGAGCTGTTGATATTGGCGTATCTAACGTGGGTTCGTTATTTGGTTTTGCTGAAACTGTAGCTTGTGCAGGTTCTTTACTTGGTTTTAAAGGCGCATCTGGATTGTAGGTGCGAATTTCGGGCTCTTTAAAGTCGTGTTCGCTATTTAACGTGGTTTGTTCAAGCTCGCTGTTTTTATCGGCTGTATGCAGCTGCGCGCTGTTATTAGGCTCAGTGATAGGGTTACTAGGCGCAGCCGGTTCGTTTATAAGAGTAGACTCTTGTGGTTTTACTTCCTCAACGGGCTCTGCTTTTGGCTGTTCTACTGCGGCGGCTTTGTGTTTACGCGTGCGCTTAACCGAAGGAGCGTCTGGGTTAAACTCTCTTACCTCGGGCTCTGCAAAGCCTTTTGCATTTTGAATACGCGCTAATGTATTTTTTGCGGCAGCTTCAAACTCTGCGGTGTTTGGCTCTGGCGCTACTTTTTTAGGTGCCGGTGCATCTTCTTCTGGTTTAGCTTGTTCTGGCTCAACCTCTGTGGCTTGCGTATCGGCAGGCAGTGGCTCGTTAATTGTCTCGTTTATTGGTGCATTAGAGCTTGCAGGCTCTGGCTCGCTCGAGGCCGAAATTGGGGGCACAACTGGTTTTGAAAGTTCATCACTTGGGGCTGGAGCCGTTTTGGGTGGTGCTGCTTGCGCTGCGCTTTTGTTGTTTTTAGTCATCGCTTTAGTTGGGGCTGTAGCCGTTGGAGCAACAGGCGGCTCGGGCTTATTTTGTTTAGCGCGGCGTAAACGTATAACCACCATGGCGCCAATTAATACCACAATAAGCAGTAGCAAACTTGGTAACAATAATGAACTTGGTGGCTCTGTAACTGGCGCAGGTATAAGGACAGGTGCGGGTGTGGGCGTTGTATTAACCGTTGGCTGCTCTTTTTTAGGCTCTATTGTAGGCGCTGCTTTTGGGGCGGTTTCAGTGGCCACCGGCTGCGCTTGGCTAGTTGTAGGTGTTAACTCGCTGCTATTAGGCGCAAGTTCACCCTTAGGCGTGCTTGGCGCATCCTTTACTGTATTAATTGGCGCAGACTCTGGCTCGTTAATTTCTGAGTTTTGCTGGCTTATTTGGTTTGTAGGCTGAGAGCTTGTAGTTGCTTTACTTGCGCTTTGTTTTATAGCTTGTTCGGCCGCAGTTATTTGCTCAAGCAGTTGTTGTTCTTGCTCGGGGGTAAGGGCAAGTGGTTGTGGCTCTTGTTCAACTACTGGCGGCTCTACAGGTTTTGGTTTTGTTTGTACTTGCTTGGGTTTATTACAGTTTCTTTTAAAATCGCGTGCGGCGCTGCGGTATTTGGCACTGGCTTTATTATTACTGTACTGCTGCATTTCTTGCTTAATTAAAATACACATGGCTTCGTTATAGGCAGCACTTTGGCTGCTGTAAAATAAAGCAAAGCAAAAAATAAGTTGAGAGAGTCTAATAATCATAAAACACAGCGCTTAAGTATCAATAGTCTGATTTTAAGCGCAAAATTAAAATATATCTAGGCACTAAGGGCGTGTTGACCTTTGTGGATTGAAAATTTGTTCAATCTAAGGGGGTTAAATCGCGGCGTGAGGTTTGTAACCTAGTGAAATAAGCAAAAACCACCCAACAACACGCCCTCGTTAATCAATCACCATTAGGCTGCGGTACTCGTCGTAGGCAAATTGGTCGGTCATGCCACTTATGTAATCTTGAATTAGCCTACAGCGGTAGTAAAACTCGTAAGCGGCAAAGTGATCGGGCTCTTCTTGCATGGCATCTATGGCGTGCTGATAACTATTTAAGTGCTTTTTAGAGAGCTTTTTAACCAAACGCGATTCGATTAATAATCGTGAGTCGCCATTTAATGCGCGTTTAAAATCGTCGCTGTTAAGTTGTAGCAGTGGTTTATAACAATCGAGCAGGCCGTTAATTATGCGATAGCCTTGTAGTTCGAGTTTTTCTACCTCTTTGTGAGAAAACACATGCTTAAGCGCCACTTGTTTAAGGGTTTTAGTAACGGCATGTAAGTGGCTGTTATCTTCTAATAGTGCTTGGTTAAAGTCGCCGTGGTAAATAGTCTCAATGTGCTCTATAAAACGCTTGGCGGCGTGGTTTACAAGCGGGTGAAGCAAGGCCACGCGTAGGTAAATAAAAAATTCGCTATTAAAGTTGTAAGGTTGCGCGTTGGCGCGCTCTAGTGCGTAATCTACCGCTTTATCTACAAAATTTAGGTGTTCGGTGTCGTCAATGGTTAGGTTTATAAGGGCTTTTTTATATTCACTTTTTAGCTGCTGACAAAGTAGCTCGGTGGTTATTATGTCTTTTTCTACGGCGTCTTCTATGTCGGCTAAGCAATAGGATATATCGTCGGCGGCTTCCATAATATAACTTGCCGGATGGCGGCAGTATGGCTCTATAACCAGCTCGTTTTGCAATGCCTCTACAAAGGTTTTTTCGCTGTAGTAGTAACCTACTTTTTTCATTAAGTAGTTTTTATTTTGCGGTATGTCTTTTGGGTTTAACCCCGCGGGGCGGGTGTACTTTAAAATGCCCGCGCTTTGGCAATAAGTTAAGTTTAATCCCAGTAGCGAATGTATTATGCGTATGCCTTGGGCGTTGCCTTCAAAATTACAAATATCGTGCGCTAGGTGCTTAAAAATAACCCCTATACCGGTATTTTGCTCTTGGCAGCGCGCTGGGGTAACACTTGCTAAATTATTATTAAACCAGTGGTTTATGGCAGCTTCGCCAAAATGACCAAAGGGTGGGTTGCCTATATCGTGCATTAGGCAGGCCATTTCTACTAGGCTTTCGAGCGGGCGTTCTAGCCCTTTTAAGCCAAACTCGGTTTGTTGCTCAAAGCTTAAATTTGCAAAAATACGCTGTACTATAAAACGGCCAACCTGCTGTACTTCTAGTGAGTGAGTTAAGCGCGAGCGCACCGCTGCGTTTCGCTCTAGCGGAAAAACCTGGGTTTTTTGCTGCAACCTACGAATAGCTGCACTGTTAATTATACGACCGCGATCGCTTTCCATCGCCATTTGTAAATTTGCAGTCGTGCGATACATGCGCGCTGGGGTTATTTTTTTACTAAAGTCGATAGTCATCGGAGTCCTTGCTTAGTGGTGACGACTGGCAAAGTAAATGCGCGTTGTCATTCGTTTTAAATACTTACTAGTTAATATATACATCTAGACGAGTTAGGTACAGGTGCTTGTATCATTTAAGGCCTGGCAATTGTATTATAAAGCTATATTTTTCAGTATTTAACGCATTTTAATGTAGGCGAGTATTTGTAATGAAGTATGTATTTTTAAAGGCGATGATGTTGGCTCTTTTAGTGTTAACCAGCCAAGCGGCATATGCGGCAAAAGAGCAAACCGTTGTACTTATATCAATAGATGGCATGCGTTGGGATTATATAGAAAAACACGGCGCGCCTAATTTAAAAGCAATGGCTGCTAAGGGTGTACGCGCGCAAAAGCTAATGCCGGTTTACCCAACAAAAACGTTTCCAAATCATATTTCTATTATTACAGGGTTGCTGCCGGTAAATCATGGCATTGTAGATAATAACTTTTGTGATAAAGCCCGTAAAAACGAGTGCTACAGCATGGGTAAAGGCATGCGCGATAGCACGTGGGTAAATGGTATTCCACTTTGGAATTTAGCAAAAATGCAGGGGCTAAAGTCGGCTACTTATTTTTGGCCAGAGTCGGATGCGCGCTTTAACGGTATGACGCCCGACTATTACTTTCATTATTCTAAATACAGTGAGTACCAAGGCCGTGTTGATCAAATAATACAGTGGCTAAGCTTACCTAAAGCGCAGCGCCCACGTTTTGTGGCAAGTTATTTTTCACTTGTTGATAGCATGGGCCACGAGTTTGGCCCAGACGCATCGCAAACTCGCGATGCGGTAAAACAATTAGATGAACTAATGGGCCAATTACAAACCCGTTTGAGCAAGCTAGAGCAAGAGATTAACCTTGTTATTGTATCCGATCACGGTATGGCGCATGTAAACCCAGAGCAAAGTATTGATGTTTCTACATTGCCTAAAAACGATAATTTTATAGTTAAAAATACCGGCCCGCGATTACTTATTTATGCAAAGCCTGCTGTAACAAGCGAGCAAATTGCAACTTACAAACAACGTTTGCAACAAGCAGCAAACGGGCGTTATACGGTATTAAACGACGAGCAATTAGCTGGGTATCATTATAATAAAGGCACTTGTGTGGGCGATATTGTTGTGCAAACTAATGCGCCAGCGGTATTTACTAACGAAGGCAAAGCAATGTACTTAGGTACTCATGGCTATGCCTATACCGATGATATGGCGGCTACGTTAATTGCTATAGGGCCTGCTTTTAAACAAGGGCTAAGCCTTGAAAAGGTAAATAATCTTGATATTTACCCGGTACTTGCCAAAGTAATGGGGCTTAAGCTTTTAAGTAAAGTAGATGGTGACGGTAAAACGTTAATGCCTGCCATTAAACAAAAAATAGTAGTGCATTAATTAGCTGCGCACTTTTAGGCTTTTAGTGACTTAACCTTGAAAGATCAACAAACCTTAAGCCAAATAAAAAAGAGCGCAAATGCGCTCTAAAGGGAAATAATTATAAGTGGGCTAAATACCGTCTGCTTTAAATTACTTACTTAAAGTTAGCAATACTTGTTTTTGTGTCGGTAACCGTACGAATAGCATACGCTTGGTTAGTTACACCAAAAGCTAAGCCGTTTACGCTCCAATTAGGGTTAGAGAAGTAATCGTACTGTGTTGCGCTACCGTAAACGTGCGGGTAGGCCATAATGCTGGCAAATTCGTTTTGTACGCCGTGGCCCATACCATCAACATACACACCGCCCGATGTATCGCCTTGTTTACGTGAGTGCGCTAGGCCTTGGTTATGGCCAAGTTCGTGTACAAACGTAGTGGCACCACAGTCAATAGCAGTAATAGAGTACATACGGTCGCTCATCGAGCTGTATAAATTACCGTTAGTGCCTTGGCCAACCCAAGCTAAACCACACGAGATTAAACCATTACCCGCACTTTGGCCGGTACCAAGTACGGCAACCATGTCGGCTTTCCAGCTAGTGCGTAAACCATCTACGTAGCTGCTGTTAGTTACTGCATCTAACCAATCTTCAGACGGTGTAATTGCGTAATCGCCTAGGTTTTCTGTGCCCGCTAAACGCAGTGTAATGTCTACCCCATTTTGGCTATAAACCTGGTTACTAAAGGCGATCAGCTGGTTTATTTTAGTATTTATGTTACTCGTAGCTGCGGCCGATTGGTCGGTATATAAAATACCAATATCAATCGTTACTGCCTGTGCTGCACTGGTTGCAAATAGCGCGCTGGCAATGGCTGCCGTAGTGATTAGTTTTTTCATTTTTATATTTCCTTACTTATGTAGTGGTTGGAAGTTTTACTGCTGATTGATTTAGTTGGGTTACTGCGTGTTGGGTTGTTCAGTTTCTTTTGGGGCAAACATATCTATGGTTTTATCTGTTTTTGGTGTGGGCGCATCTACATGATGCTCTATGTGGTTTTGGTATAAGTCGCGTTTTGCTGCAATCCAACCATATTTCCCTTTACTTTCAAAAACGTAATTGCCGCTAGGTGCGGTAAATTGTCCATAAATTGCATCGTTTCCTACGGTCATAACCGTGGTGTGTAGTTGCCCATTGGCACCAATAACTTGGCCAAATATGCTTTTATCGCCATTACTCGCCTCCGATAACGAGGTGATTTCGGCGCTGTAGGTTTCGGCGGTTTGCGGAATTGAAATATCAAACGAGTCGCCAGTTTCAAGGGTTTGTAACGTATTTAGGTCGAACTCTATGTAGGCTTCGTTGTTTAAATCGCTTGGTAGTACGTTGGCGTTGGTAAGTACCTCTTTAGCTTTTTCAGATACCTTGTTTATAGCCTCAAACTGGTTGCTTTTCGCTGGTGCCTCAATGGTTTTAGGTTTTACGTTAACGGGATCTTTACTCATATCAATGGGCTGTGGTGCTTTTTTATTTGCTGCAAATTGAGAGTCAACGGGCACTATATCCACTGCAACAGGCGCCGTTACCTGCTGAGGTTTTTCGGTATTAAATAGCAGCTGATAAATAGCAAATGCAGATAGACCAAGGGCAACAATTATTAAAATAGCGCGTTTCATTTGTTTCTCTTACGGGGTTTTTAGTTAACTAATTGTTACGTTTTATATCATCTGGAGAATTAGATCAAGTTAGTGTTGGTAGTATAAAAGTGCTAATTATTTACATTGTAAATGATTGTAAATAAACAATTTACCTATAATGGGTTTGGTTTGTTTGGCTGAAAAGGATGGGTTTTTATAGAGTTTTAGCGGGGTGTAAGCGTAAGCTAATAATTGTTTTTGTTTTTAATTTGGCAATGAAAGGTGCGATCTTTATAGGTAAAAAAAATTTTAAAATAATGAATATTTTTCACGCTTAATAGCGTAAACGCTAATTGCAAAGCGTAAATAGGCAACGTATGTTGTGGGCTTAAAAATCTAAAATTAAGAGGGATTTTATGACGTTTTCCGATCAGCTGCTTAATCGAGCAACCGCAGGGTTGGTGGCTGTTATTATTGGTTTTTCAAGTTCTATTGCGCTTATTTATCAAGTTGTTATAACCCTTGGCGGCACGCCCGATTTAGTCGCAAGCTGGCTTTTAATGCTAGGGCTGGTAATGGGCATAACCACTATTGGGTTGTCGTATTATTATAAAGTGCCCGTTTTAATTGCATGGTCTACCACTGGGGCGGCTTTACTTATTTCCAGCGCGCAGGGCTACCATTTAGGCGAAGCCATTGGTGCATTTATGTTTGCCGCTACATTGGTTTTTGTGTCGGGGGTTACCGGTTGGTTTGAAAAAATAATGAACCGTATACCGAGCGAACTTGCCTGTGCCATGCTGGCAGGCGTATTGGTCACCTTTGGTATAGATGTATTTAATTTTATGAATGAGCTACCACTGGTTATAGGCCTAATGGTGCTTATGTATTTTTTAGGAAAACGATTTTTTGCACGTTTTGCCATGCTTAGCGTTTTAGTTGCAGGCGTGCTACTGGCGTGGCAAATGGGGCATATTGATACTGGCGCTATTCATTGGAAAATAAGTGAGTTTGCATACATAGCGCCGGTGTTTAACTTGCAAGCGTGTATAAGTATTGGCTTACCGCTTTATATAGTGACCATGACCTCTCAAAACTTACCGGGTATTGCTGTACTAAAGGCTCATAATTATAAAGCGCCTATCTCAGCTACGCTTAATGTAACTGGTTTTATTAATATTTTAACAGCCCCGTTTGGTACGTACTCTATTAATTTAGCCGCTATTACCGCTGCTATTTGTATGAGTGATGAGGCCGATAAAAGCCCCGATAAACGCTATTGGGCAAGTATTGCCGCAGGCGTATTTTATATTGTTATGGCACTTTGCGCGGCAACGCTTGTTGGTTTAGTGGCAAGTTTGCCGCAGGCATTAATTTTAGCCTTAGCGGGTATTGCGTTGTTTGGCACCATTGCTAATAGCTTGCAGCAAGCTTTAAGCTCAGCCCAATACACAGAGGCTGCAATAGTCACGTTTTTGGTAACCGCATCTGATTTAACCATGCTCTCGGTGGGCTCTGCGTTTTGGGGAATAATTGCAGGCGTTTGTACGTTGATGATCACCCGTAAAAGTTAAAGAAAAACGTTAACGAATAGGTTTAACAGGTAAAAGCGTTGCTTTTAAAACGCCAGCAAGCTGCGCGTCTAAAGGGTAATTTACCTCGGTGTTAATTTTGTCAGTATGCGCGAAGCTTGCTCGCGCGAGATGCAAGTTACTTTTCTAAAAGCAAAGCGCCTCTTAACCTCTTTGTGGTTTATTGATCTTTAATACAAAAATGCACAAAGAGAAGGGAATGAGGAGTAAGTGAGAAGTGAAAGTTGTAGGCGCGAAGCTTGCTCGCGCAAAATAGTGGCTATGACATTTAATAAATGCTTACCTTACAATTAAAAAAGCGGTGTTAAAATTTAACACCGCTTTTTTACGTTAAGGCAATAAAGATGCGTTTAAAGCATTGGTTTTAGCACATCATATAAAGCGTTAATGTGATCGTCTCTGTCGTTTAAAGCTGCTATGTAACGGTACTTTTCGCCGCCTGCGTTTTCAAATATTTCGCGGTTTTCTTCTTCAAGCTCTTCGAGTGTTTCTAAGCAATCGGCGCTAAAAGCAGGGCTTAAAATTGCAACGTCGGTAATGTTTTCATCAGGTAACGATGCAAGCGTGGCGTCGGTGTATGGCTTTAACCATTCGGCTTTACCAAAGCGGCTTTGAAAAGTGCTAATTACTTTATCTTTATCAAGGCCTAGTTTTTCAACCACTAAACGCGTGGTTTGCAAACATAGGCAGTGGTAAGGATCGCCTCTATCTAAAAATAGCTTTGGCATACCGTGGTATGAAAAAACTAATTTTTGTGGCATGCCGTTTTTTTCTAAATCTTCACTAATGCTGCTAGCTAATGAATCAATGTAAGCGGTGTTTTTGTGATAACCATTTACAAAGTGTAGCTCTGGCACCCAGCGCCATTTTTGCAATACTCTTGATACGGCATCAAATGTTGAGCCGGTGGTAGGGCTTGAATATTGCGGGTAAAGCGGTAGTACAATTATGCGCGTTAGGCCTTTATCGCGCAGCGCTTCCAGGCCCGCCTCTATTGAAGGGTTGCCGTAACGCATGGCCATAACAACTTCGGTATTGGTGTAACCTTGTTCTTGGAGTAGCGCGTTTAGTTTGTCGCGTTGCAGGCGGGTAATATGTGTTAGCGGCGAACCGTTTTCGGTCCAAATGCTTTCGTATAGTTTTGCTGAGCGCTTAGGGCGAATACGCAAAATTATACCGTGCAGTATTATCATCCACACTAAACGTGGAATTTCTACAATGCGCGGATCGGATAAAAATTCACGTAAGTAGGTACGCAGTGCCGCAGGGGTGGGCGCGTCTGGACTGCCTAAATTGGTAAGTAAAATGCCCGTTTTTTGATTAAAACGTCCGTCGTGGGGATTGTCAGTGACTGCAGAAAATCGCGACACGCTGTGCTCCTTAAAGCAATGTGATACCAATTCGCAATAATACTTGATCATTTTGCGGGACTAAACGTGTCGCTACCAGCGTTAAAAAACTCTCATTTAGAACAACTAAATAGCGAATTTTTTGCCTAGCTATCAACACGTTTTTCCATCCTCAAAATAAATCACTTAATTAAGCGGATTGGTATTAAACAGTTTAAAATTTATACCCAGATTAACAGGTACCTGTTTGAATTAGTTTAGCTTATTTACGGTAATTGTAACGAAAAAAGCCACAGTTTAGATCACTCATTTAGCGCTTTTTACCATTATTCTAAATGGGGTCGGTTTTTTGGCTTCTAGTTGCTGTAGTTTTTCGATGGATTTTTTGCCAAACACATGGCCTTTAGGTAACAACATAATACCGCTGTGGCTGTGTAACGTATGGCCTAAAATCATATTGGCTTTTAGCTCTTGAGCGCTGCATATAATAATAGAGCCCGCATTATTAAGTTGCTCATTTAATTTGCTATGGCTTGCCTCGAGTGCGCGCACAATTTTAGGGTGGTAAAAAGTGCCACTGTACATTTTAACGCTTTCGAGTGCATCGCTGTGGCGCTCTTTGTCTGTAGGGCTTTGGCTTTGTTCAAATGCGTTCCAATAATCGCGAGCAACGCTAAGCACCATAGCGCCAATAGGAATGTCGTTTGCTGCTAATCCTTTTGGTAAACCGTTGCCGTTAAAGCGCTCATATTGATGATAAATTGCATCAGATACATCATGTAAATGTATAGCAGGCATAAGCATTAATTGTGCTGTGCTTGGGTGTGTATAAAAGGCTTTGCGCTGTTGCTCGCTTAGCCGACTCACTGGCTTTTTATAGAGCTCTGGGTCCATAGCAAGCAAACCTATTTGCGCTAAGTAACCCGCCATGGGGGCTAAATCTATACTTTTTTGCGAGAGGTTTAAGTACAGTGCTATTTGGGTGCAGGTGTCGGCAATTTTTTGCGCTTTGTTGCCATCTAAGTATGGATTGGCGTTTATAAAATTATAAAGTAGCTCTACGGTGGCTTTGTGTTCGTGTTTTTCGCGCTCGTTGGCATCTTCTAGTTGTTTAAGTACCTGCTTAATTTGTTTTGTACGCTTTTCTACTCGTTGCTCTAATGAGTTATTTAATTCGAGAAGCTCTTTGTTTTGCTGTTTTACTTGCAGCTCGAGTTGCTTGTTTTGTTTTTTTAGCTGAAATTTTTCGATGCTGTCATTAATACTGTGCAAAAGCATATCGTTTTGCCATGGCTTTTGTATGTAGCCGTTAATTTGTGCCAGATTAACAGCTGCTAGGGTGGTTTCTATTTCGGCGTAACCGGTTAATAAAATACGTTGTGTTTCGGGAGCTTTGTTACGGGCTTGCTCTAAAAATTGCGCGCCATTCATGGTGGGCATTTTCATGTCGCTAATAATTAAGCTAAATTCGTGGCTGTTTAAAAGCTCAAGCGCTTGCACTGGGCTTTTACAGGTCATAAAACTAAAGTTATTATTTTTTAATAAGGAGGTTAGTGAGCGCAGAACAATTTCGTCGTCATCAACACAAAGTACATCTACGGCAGTGATTGAATGTGCAGCGTCTGCTGGTTTGGTCATAGTGCTACCTTTTAAAATAATAAGCATAGCCTAAAAAGTGCCCCTAGTTTGCATAATTACGTATGGCAAACTAAACGTTATACATGGATGCGTATTTATGGAGCGAATAGGATGAGCACTTTAACCGACGACTACAAACAAGCCTTTTTAGATGAGCAGCAAAAGCGTATAGCCGCAGAGCAACTGCTTGCCGATAAAAGCCAATTGTTAGTTGTGTTAAATGGTGAACTAACCAAAAACGTTGCTGAGCTGTCTTTGTATCAGCAAATGTTTGTTCAGGCCGACAAAATGGCAAGTGTGGGTGTTTTGTCTTGCAGTATTGCGCATGAAATAAATAACCCGCTTTCGTATGTAATTAGTAATATAGAAAGCTTGCAATATGTTAGCCCTCTTTTATCAAAATCTCTTCATTATAACGAGCAGTTTTTAACCGGCCAATTAAATGCAGGGCAATTTAAAAACGTGTTGGTGGATCTAAAAAAACAATACGAACTGGCATGGAATGGACACGAAATTTACTCGCAGTTGAGCGAAAGCCTAGATGGTTTAAAGCGCATAAAGCAAACCGTGCATAATTTATTAAACCTTAGCCAATTTACTAGTACCCATAACAAGCAATATTTAGATGCAAGCGAGGTTGCAGGCTCTGCTTTAGGCGTGTTGCAAGGGCAGCTTAAATACTGCGAAATAAAAACCAATTTTGAGCAAGTGCCGCTAATTTGGGGGGAGCTGTCGTCTATTCATCAAATTTTTGTTGAGCTGTTATTAAATGCTCAACAAGCGTGCGAACATGAATTAGAAAAAGGCACCATTATTGAACTAAGCGTAACGCAGCAAAATGAGGGTGTATGTATAAAAGTGAAAGATAACGGTTGTGGAATGGATGAAAATACCCAAGCGCACTTATTTAAGCCTTTTTTTACTACACATAAAACAACCCACTCATTAGGAATAGGAATGACCGTTGTTAACTTTATTTTGCAAGATCACGGCGGAAAAATAGAAGTTAGCAGTACTTTAGGAACAGGTACTACCATTTGTTGTTGGTTACCCGTAAAAGTACAAGAAAGCGTAATAAACCCATTGTAAATAAAGTGTTAATTTAGTTTGGGGTTGAAATTAAAATCCTTAATTGTATGCGTTTTGAACAAGTTTAAGTGTTATTTTTTAGTATTTACATTTTTTTGCATAGTTAGACCTATTATTTAGTTTTTTTCATTTCTTTTTATTTGCATATGTTGCTAGGATGTTCCCCAGTGCGATGCGCTACATCGCAATAACAAATATTAAAGAACACACTAAACAGGGTCGTCACCATGTCAACATACCGTTTAAATACATTAGCTGCCGCTGTTGCGTTTGCCGTAAGCGCACCAAGCATTGTAAGCGCTCAAGAAGCACCTGTTGAGGCTGCACAAAATATCGAACAAATTTCTGTATTAGGATCGCGCGTTTCTAACCGCACCTCTACTGAGTCTTCGTCACCTATTGATTTAATAGACGCTGATGATTTAAACAAAGGCGGCTTTACAGAACTAGGGCAGAGTCTGCAAGCTACTGCCCCGTCGTTTAACTTTTCTCGTACGCAAGTATCTGATGGCTCTGATTTATTTAGACCAGCAACGCTGCGCGGCTTACAGCCAGATCAAACGTTAGTGTTGGTTAACGGTAAGCGCCGCCATAATCAATCTATTTTTGGCCTTAACGGCACTGTAGGTGCAGGCGCTGCCGGCACCGACATGAACGCCATTCCGCTAACTGCGCTTAAAGGTGTAGAAGTACTACGCGATGGTGCAGCAGCTAAGTATGGCTCTGACGCGATAGCTGGCGTAATTAACTTATCGCTTAATAATTCAACTGGCGTAACAACGGGTTACGTACAGTACGGCGGCACCAGTGAAGGCGACGGCGATACGCTTTCTGCAGGTTTAAACCGTGGTTTTGACTTAGGTAACGAAGGCGGCTTTATTAATTTATCGCTTGAGTATCGTGATGCCGATGGCACTAACCGTGCAGAGCGAGATACCGGTGGGTCGTTAAATGTTGAGCCAGGCACGCTGAGTGAAGATGTACGTTGGAGCCAAGGTAACTCAGAAAGTGAATTTACCTCGTTGTTTTACAACATGGCTTTGCCAATGGGCGACAGCGAATTGTACTCATTTGGTGGCTACTCTGAGCGCACCGCGCTGGGTAATGGTTTTTACCGTAACTTTAACGAAGCGTCTAAAAATGTAACGCAAGTATACAGCGATGGCTTTTTACCCCGCATTTATAACGAAGCTGAAGATATTTCAGTAGCGGTTGGTTTTAGAGGCGATATAAACCCAGATTGGGGATACGATGTATCGGCAGTGTATGGCGAAAACAAATACGACTTTACCTCACGTAATACTATAAATGCCTCTTATGCGGCGGAGTACGTATTTAACAACCCAGATGCAAGCGATGCCGATATAGCAGCAAATGCAGGCCCAAGCGGCGGTTACTCTGGTGGTTTTAGATTTGATCAAACAACAGTTAATGCTGATTTTAACGGCATCGTTGATATTGGCCGCAATGAGCCTTTATATGTAACTATTGGTGCAGAATACCGTAAAGAAAACTACGAAATAGTCCCTGGCGATGAAGCCTCTTATGCATGTGGCTTGGCAAATACCGATGCTTCGTACCCTTCAGTGAACGATCCTGATCAATTTGCTGAGTGTGGTTTTCAGGCTTATAACGGTTTGCGCCCAGAGGCAACAAACAAGAGCGATCGCCACAGCTATGCGTTTTATGTAGATGTAGAAACCATGGTAACGGATGCATGGAACGTAAGTGGTGCGCTGCGCTATGAAGACTTTTCAGATGCGGGCGATGACTTAATTGGTAAATTAGCAACACGTTATGAATTTAACGATGACTTTGCAGTACGTGGTGCGGTTTCTACTGGTTTTAGAGCGCCATCGCTTCAGCAAAGTGGTTATACCGCATTTACAACTAACCTAGGCTCAGACGGTACACTTACACAGTCGTTCACTGCAAATACGGGGACTGCTTTTCCAAGTGCGTTAGGTGTAGATAGCCTAGAGCTTGAAACCTCAACTAACTACAGTGCTGGTTTTGTTTACGATGTAACAAGTGAGCTTTCGTTAACGGTCGATTTTTACCGCGTAGAAATTAAAGACCGTATTACGCTTGGTAGTTTACTTTCTGCAGAGGATGTTGCCTTTAGCGATGAAGCCGTAGCCGCGCTTCAAGCAACCGGCGCAGTGCAAGCTAATTACTTTTCAAACTCTGTAGATTCAACTACACAAGGTGTTGATATTATTGCCTCTTATCGTACTGATGTAGAGGGCGGTAATTTTGGAGTAACCTTTGCGGGTAACTTAAACGACACTAAAATTGATAACGTGAACGCAGAAGAAGGTATTCCTGAGTCGGTGGCGTTTGATGATTTACAACGTAGCTTTTTTACCGACGGCCAGCCAGGTGAGCGCGCAACTTTAACGTTTGACTACGAACGTGATGCGTATGAAACAACGCTTCGCTTTAATTACTTTGGCGAAACAGACGTTAAATACTTTGGTAATGACCATATTTCACTACCGGGTGAGCTTTCACCTACGGGGTCGTTTAAACCAACAAGTTCAGTTGAATCAGCAGTACTAGTGGATTTAAACGTTAGCTACCAAATTAACGAAATATTTAACGTATCGGTAGGGGCTGATAATATTTTTGATGAAACCCCAGATGAGCTAGGTGATGACGAAGTGCTTAATTTTATTACCAACGGCGCGTTTAAATACCCTGTACGTGCATTGCCTTACGGCTTTGACGGGCGTACTTATTATGCAAAAGTAAGCTTTGAATTTTAATTATTTGAGCTAAAACTTGTTACTCAGCGCAGTTATTTACTGCGCTTTTTTTATGTTTATTTATTATGAAAAAAGAGCGTTAAAACACTTGCAAGGTTGAAAATTAGGCATACAATCGCCACTTCTTAAGGTTCTTATTGTTATAAATAGTTAGGAAATAAAATGGCTAAAAAATCGAAAACCAAAGCCGCAAATAATAGTGCGGTAGACACCGGCCGAGGTGTTATTAATCATAATGCGCTGGCGGCGCTAGTAACCTCTAAAGTGTTTAAACCTCAAGTGGTTAAAGCTAAAAAAGGGAAAGGCTCGTTTAAGCGCAATAACAAACACGTAGGACGAGAGTCTTATTTAATCGCGGCTTAAATAGCACCGATCAAATAAGACTTTTAACTACCTACTTTTTGCCAAGCATACGCGTAAGGGTGTTGTCTTTATCAATAATATGGTGCTTTAAAGCGCCCACAATATGTAAACCTAACGCGATAAGAAGCGCATTTGCTGTAATACCGTGAACGGTTTTTCCTATCTCTGCTAAGCCTTGGTTAAAAGCGAGGCTTTTTTGTGGGTTTTCTGGGTTGGGGTTGTGCGGTATCAGCTCTAGCCCGAACACCTCCACGCCGTGCCCACCAAAGCCCGACATAATCAGCCCCGAAATAGGCATAAGTAACATGCTTATTATAAGAACGTAATGCACAATTTTAGCTAACACTTGCTCATAATTTGGGTGTTTAACATCGTGCTTTGGCCAACCATTTACAATGCGCCATGTTACTCTTAATAACGCAAAAGCAAGCAGCATTACGCCAAATGATTTGTGCCAACTCATTAGAAAAAACGCTTTAAAGTTTTCCATATATAGGCCTGAGCCTAATAACCCAATAATTAAAATAGCTACAATCCAATGCAGGCTTATGGTGGTTTTGCTTAACGTACTTGTTGTATCTTTTGTAAGTTTCATTGTGGTTATTCCTAACTTAAAAAGTGGCGCTTAGTTGCGTGTACAATTGAATAATCTACATTAATGCAGCTAGCTTAAACTACAGAGGGTTAAAGTAGGGTTAACGAAACTTATTTTTTAAATTTAAAAGGATATAACCCGCAACGTGAAGTGAAAGTTGTAGGCGCGAAACTTGCTCTCGCAAGATGTTAGTTACTTCTCTAAAAGCGACGCGCTTCTAAACCTCTTTATGATTTATTGATCTTTAATACAAAAATGCACAAAGAGAAGAGAAAGAGGAGTAAATGAGAAGTGAAAGCTGTAGGCGCGAAACTTGCTCGCGCAAGATGCTAGTTACTTCTCTAAAAGCGACGCGCCTCTGAGCCTCTTTGTGATTAATTGAGCTTTAATACAAAAATGCACAAAGAGAAGGGAATAAGGAGAAAATGAGAAGTGAAAGTTGTAGGCGCGAAGCTTGCTCTCGCAAAATAGTTCATATAACATATAATAAATGCATACCT
>NZ_PNCY01000048.1:0-29846 GCF_005887105.1 Pseudoalteromonas sp. S2893
TTTAGAAGAGCCGAGATTATTAAAAGTTATTAGCTGTAACCTGTAACCTGTAAGCTGTAAGCTGTAAGCTGTAAGCTGTAAGCAAGAAATTAAAAGAGCCAAACTCGGTAATTTGTAATGGTTCGGCACTTGCTAAGTTTGGCTAATCTCGCGATAGATTGTACTTTTTCATTTTTTCAACAAGCGTTGTACGCCTTACACCTAATATTTCTGCGGCGCGCGCAACAACGTAATCAAAACGCTCTAACGCTTGGGTAATTAAGCTTATTTCAAGCTCTGCTAAATACTCTTTAAGCTCTATACCTTCTTCGGGTAATATGCCAGATCCCGGTTGGCTAAATTCAGGCTCAGGTTCATTATCATAATCGCTAAAACCTGAGCTAAAAATATCGTTAAAGGCATCTTTTTCAAGTAGCTCTTCAGGGTACTCTGGCTCGTATGCGTCTACCTCGATGTAGCGATATTTATTGGGTAAATCGGGTACATCCACTACTTTTTCAGGGAACATAATCACCATGCGCTCCACTAAATTAGCAAGCTCTCGAATATTACCAGGCCAAGCATGCTCTTTTAGGCTCTCAACCGCGCGTTCTGTAAATTTAGCCGACGTACCACTTTGCTCATTAACACGGCGCATTAACTCTTTAAGTAATAAAGGTATGTCATCAGCACGTTCATTAAGAGACGGGTTTTCAATAGGAAACACGTTTAAACGGTAATATAAATCTTCCCTAAAGCTGCCCTTTTCAATCATTTCCTCAAGGTTGCGATGAGTAGCGGCAATCACCCGTACATCTGCTTGAATAGCTTTTGTGCCACCTACACGCTCGTAGCTGCGCTCTTGTAATACGCGAAGTAGCTTAACTTGCATTTGCAGTGGCATATCGCCAATTTCATCTAAAAACAGCGTACCGCCTTGAGCTAATTCAAACCGCCCTTTACGTGCAGAAATAGCGCCGGTAAACGCCCCTTTTTCATGGCCGAATAACTCACTTTCAAGAAGCTCTCCTGGAATGGCACCACAGTTTACTGGTACAAACGGCCCTGTATTGCGTTTAGATAATAAGTGCACGTTACGCGCAACCACCTCTTTACCTGTACCCGACTCGCCTAAAATAAGCACATTTGCATCGGTTTTAGCCACTTGCTCAATTAAAAAGCGTACGTTTTTAACAGCATCGGTTTCGCCAACTAAACCATCAAATGTTTTGTGTGGTTTATGCTGCTTGTGGCTACCAGGCAACATACGTTGGTACTGTTGGCAGTCGTGTAATAACTGTGTGGTTACTTCGTGATTAAACGGCTCACAAATTAAGCCCACCACATTAGCAATACTTAATAAGGGCTTGAGTGTTTCACCAATCAGTAAAAAAGGCAGGGTTGGAAAACGCTTAATTAAGCTTTCATGATCTAAGCCTTGCAATGCACCTAAAATAACAATGCATTCTTGTTGTTGATACTTACTAGATACTTGCTCAAAATCACTTTCGTCAAGTAACTTCACAGCTTCCCCAATAAAGGTAAGTGATGCATGTAATCCTATTGCACGGTTATTATTATTATCTAAAATCAAGATCATAGTTAGCGAGCCATAATTTCACTAATTCATTTTATTAGCTAAATTGTAAGCGAGATCTGTATGGATGCAAGTAATAGCGGCGGTTTTTTGACATAAACGCCAAAAAATAGACATCGCTATAAAACAATAATACTTAATAATTAAAACTTAAGTATTGTTTTGTTGTTTAATACTTAAAGCTAATGCCATGTCTTGTTTTTTACTTAGTGCATAAATCTACGTAGGTCAAAAATATAAACTATAATTAACTTAAGTTGAAAGCAACAATGCCGATAACTAAATAAATGCAATATGTTTGGCATTAATATTGCTTTTGTTACGTACAGACGATTTCACATATTTATTTAGGATTTTCCATGGCTCATGTTTCATTAAAAAAATATTCTCAAGTGCGCGCCAGCAACATCGCAGAAATGGCGCCCTATGAGCAAATTAACCTTATTTTTAGTAACATAATTGGCCGCTTGGCCGCTACTAAAGGGTTTATTGAGCGCAAAGAAATAGAAAAAAAAGGCGAAAACATCTCTGCCTGTATTTTACTCTTAGGTGCATTACAAGACGCGCTTAATTTAGAAGTGGAACAAGATCCGAGTATTTCAAATAATTTATTAGCACTTTATGACTACTGCCAAAGACGCCTTGTGCAAGCAAATGTTGACAATGATATTGAGATTATTTCTGAAGTAGCTGGCATTATTAAAGAAATTAAAGAAGGGTGGGATAGCATTCCTGTCGATCAGCGTAATCCTGCGGTATAAGCTAATGGCTTTAGAGGAAACAAGCAAAGCTGAGCATATTAATCAATTGCTCAGCAGAATCGAATTATTAGTGCAAAGCAATAACGCTGATGAAGCTCCCCCTATTATGGATACTTTAAATAGTGAGCTTAAGCGCTGGTGCGAAAGCGATAACCCGCCTACCGCCGAGCAACTTATGGTTGTGCAAGCCAACATCAACAACATTAGCAAACAGGCAAATGCTGTAAAAAATGAATCATCTAAAGCCATAATTAAGCAAAAAAAAACAGGTAAAGCAATCTCGGCTTATAAATCGGTTTAGCTACCTCTAGCAACTTTAAACTTACTAAGCTTCTTAAAGGCAATATTTAGACATAAAAAAACCGTTTTTAAACGGTTTTTTTATGTTCATAATTAATATGGAAAATTAAGAATTATTACTCACCACACCAGGCATATTTTCAAGCTGCGCTTGCACGTAACTACTTGTCGAGTTTAAGCTCGCTACCAATAAATCCATGGCGTTGTATTGAGCATATAATCGAGAAGATAACGATTCCATTTTACTTGTCAGGCTTTCGCGCTGTTCATCAATATCTTCTAATTGATTTGTTTTACTGTCGATACGGTTTTGGATAATGCCGTCAGAGTCAGTATAAAAACTCATTAACTCATCAAACGATTGGGCAAAGCCGCCTTCGTCTTCATCAGAGCCTACAAAAAACTGCTGCACTAAGTCGACATCTTCATCAATTTTTTCATTTAAAGTCTCGGTATTAAGCGTCAATACTCCATAACGATCGGCTTCAACACCTAATTGCGAAAGTGATAATGAGTTGCCATTGCCTAAATCTACAGAGTCGGTAATCTGCTCTCGCAATTTAGACATTACACCGCGTAGTAACGAATCACCGGCCATTACACCAGCACCATCTTCGCTTGATGCCCCTAAGTTATTACTAAGTTCAAGTAATTCATTGTAACTAGAAATAAAATTGTTTAAGCCCGATTGGATATTGTTATTATTTTCGGTTACCGATATATCACTTAAATCATCATCAGTACCCTGAGCTTTTTTAGCGGTGATTGTTATACCGTCTATAACATCATTAAACGTATTTGAAGAACTACTAACTGTGAGGGAGCCATCGATAGTAATTGATGCATCGGTTGCAGCAATAATTTCTGAGGCATTTTGAACACCAGCAGAATCAAAGGCTAAACGAGACAATCCATTAGTGTCGGTGTTATTACCATCAGTATCGGTTACCTCGACTTTAATCTCGTTCTCAAGCCCACTATTTTTAGCTGCCAGCACTAAATGCTGACCGGTATCATCTGTTATTATTGTTGCGTTTATGCTGTCGTTATCGCTGCTGTCGTTAATTGCATCTCTTATTTCACTTAAGGTAGCGGTATCTGATACTTCAATATCAAAACTATTCTCGCCTGAACTGAATGTCATAGTACCTTCACCCACTGCAGCGTCAGCATCAAATGCTTCTGATAGTATTTTATGCTCTGTAGCAAGGTTATTAACCTTTACAGAATAACCACCTGGCTGGGCGTCTTCATCAGCACTGATAGAGACAAAATCATCATTGCCTGACGTACTGCGCTTTTGATAGTTATCTGCATCCCCTAACGCTTCCATTGCTGTTTGCACTTGTTCCAAAGCTGACTTTAGAGCGCCTACAGCAGAAATGTCGGTAGTTAAATTGCTTTCTTGAGTGTTTAAACGAGCCTCAGCTGGAGCCTGCTCAGCATTAACTAGCGCATCAACTATATCTGACACGGCTAAGCCAGAGCCCAAACCATTAAACGAAATAGACATACTTCACCTCTTTAAACCCCAAAAAACGTAACTAATAATATATCAACTATACGAAGACTAAACTGTTTGATCGATTAAAATACCCGCAGATTCAGAAAGCTTTGACACTAAGCTTAACACTTCTTCCGAAGGGTATTGCTTAATGACATCACCACTGGTTTTATCAAGTATTTTAATAACGTCACGGCCTGAGTCTTCATCAACTTGAAATTGCAGGCTACGGCTCATCTCTCCCATAAACTCCTGCAATTGTTGCGCCACTTTTTCAAGCTGTTCACGCTCAAGTTGTTGGTTTTGTGAACTATTGCCCTCAGAGCTTTGCTGCGTATATTGATTGTTTAACTGGTTTTGCAAGCCTTGTTCATCCGTTTTATTTACGTCATCAACAGCGCGCTGAGTCAATGTCGCTCCAGACTGCCCTACTTGTTTATCTTCACCAGTTAAAGATGTTGATGCTATCGTAACTTCTGCGTTTGAAGTAATAGTGTTCATAACGCCTCCTAAATTTTGCCGAACTTGTATAGTTATTAAACTAACAATAGCTTAATTTATACCCTTAAACCACAAAAGGAGGTAGCTAAAGCCACCTCCTTGTTTTAAAACTAATACTGACTTTATGTACTAGCTAGCTACACATTAAGCTATAACGTTTTACTTATTAACCTAGTAAACTAAGTGCTGTTTGTGGCAACTGATTCGCTTGCGATAAGATTGACGTACCTGCTTGTTGCAAGATTTGATTTTTCGTCATCTCTGCAGTTTCAGTTGCAAAGTCTGTATCTTGAATACGGCTACGTGATGCAGATACGTTTTCTTCAATGTTAGCAAGGTTACTAATAGTGTGGTCAAAACGGTTTTGAACCGCACCTAAACCAGCTCGCTGAGCATCGATGTTCGCAATTGCGTTGTCGATAATTGCTAGTGCATCTTGTGAATCTTTTTGAGACAGAATATCAATTGAATCAACATCAACAAGTTTACTTGTGGTTTCTGCTGCTGGAGCATAAGACGCATCATTTGGTGTTACAGTAAATACTTCAGATGAATTCACTTGTACGCCGCCAGTAATTCGCGTAGCGCCAGTTCCATCAACCAAGTTTGTTGCTATGCCATCAGTACCATCATAACCTTGAGGTGTCACTGCAATGCTAACCGTTGAAGTAGCTGCAGTATCTGTAACATTCTCAATGGTAATATCATCACCATCGTTATTTGAAATAGACAGCACACCGTTGTCGATAGAAGCTGAAACACCGTGTTCGTCTGTTTTAGCGTTTATTGCCTCAGCCAAAGCTTGGTTATCACCATCAGCACTACCTGTTGCTACAAAAGAAAGTTTTTCTCCGTTTAAATCTAAACTTACTGTTTCATCGGCCGCAGCTGCTGTATTAAAACTTAAATTTGCTTCTGTTCTTGCTTGTGCTGTAACGCCTGTTGTACTTGTCGCACTATTGATTGCCGCAGCTGCTTCTTTTGCGGTTGCGCCAGCTGCAATATTTACAGTTGAATCTTCACGACCAGAAATATCAATAGTACTACCTGCTACAGCACTTGTTGCTGGTAGCGTTCCCGCTGCAGTAGTCGCTTGACCAAAACCACCTGCTGCTGCTGATTGAAGGTTTATTTGATTTGTACCAATTTTGTTAGCTGCAACACTTGAAAGTGACACGTTAATTGTTTCATTAGAATTAGCACCAATTTGAAAAGACTTAGAACCAAAACTACCATCCAATAATTGCTGACCACCAAATGATGTTGTTTCTGCGATACGTGTTAATTCAACTTGTAATGCAGACACTTCTTTTTGCAGTGCTTCACGGTCTTCTGAAGAGTTTGAACCGTTAGCAGATTGTAGTGCTAGTTCACGCATACGTTGTAATATGCTTGTAGACTCACTCATTGCACCTTCAGCAGTTTGTGCCATTGAGATACCATCGTTAGCGTTACGCTGTGCTACTGCTAAACCATTTACTTGTGAAGTTAAACGGTTTGAAATTTGTAGGCCTGCCGCATCATCTTTTGCGCTGTTGATACGCATACCTGATGATAAACGTTCCATTGACGTTGCAAGGTCAGAGCCTGAAGTAGATAAGTTACGCTGAGCGTTTAATGAAGATACATTTGTATTTACTGAAATCATAATAAAACTCCTGATTACTTTCGTAATGTGACTGTTTAGATTTAACCAAGAGCTGTCACAATTGTATGTTCAAGCTCTGTACTGGTTAAGTTAACGGCAGGAGAAAATTTATCTTTAGCGTTATTTTGATTTATTTTTAAAGTAATTTATTAAATAAACCTAACCACCTAATTTTAAAGAGAATAATAAATTCACTTCCCCCTAAAAAAGTTTTTAATTCACGTACAGCGTGCTATTTATGGACAAAAAACAAAAAAGCACACCTATCAAGATGTGCTTTTTTATAAGTTTTATTAATAGCGTTTATTACTAACCACCTAATAAGCTAATCGCAGCCTGTGGTACTTGGTTTGCCTGTGAAAGGATTGATGTACCTGCCTGCTGTAGGATTTGGTTTTTAGTCATCTCTGCTGTTTCCGTAGCAAAATCGGTGTCTTGAATACGGCTACGCGATGCGGTTACATTTTCTTCAATGTTTGCAAGGTTGTTAATTGTAAAGCTAAAGCGGTTTTGAACAGCACCTAATCCCGCACGCTGCTCATCAATATTGGCTATTGCATTATCAATGATTGAAAGCGCATCTTGAGAGCCTTTTTGAGTAGTCACATCAATATCAGCTGCATTTTCAAGTTTACTGGTGGTCTCATTGGTAGTCGCAGCTAAAGATGTATTGCCTGCAGTGGCAGTAAACACTTCTGCAGAATTAAGCTGAATACTTCCCATTACTCGTGTTGAATCTGTGCCACTACCACTGGTAAGTGTTACTGCGGTATCTGGGTTACCATCATATGATGCTGCGGTAACAGCTAAAGTAGCAGCAACCGGCGTACCTGTAGCATCAGTCGTTTCGAAATCTTCGATTACGACGTCTTCACCTTGGTTGTTAGAGATAGTTAGCACGCCATTTTCTATTACAGCTGTAACGCCGTGCTCATCTGTACGCGCATTTATCGCTTCAGCCATTGCTTGCTCATCACTGTCTACATTAGCAGTGGCAACAAACGATACTTTTTCGCCATTTAGCTCAAAGCTTACTATTTCATCAGCAACGGTAGCTGCACCACCAATATCCAGAACCGCCTCTGTACGCGCTTGCGCAGTAACGCCGGTAGTCCCTGTCATTTGGTTAATTTTAGCTGCGGCATCTTTTGCTGTGGTACCTGCTTCAATATTAATTATTGAATCATCACGTCCTGAAATCGTATATGTACCCGCAGCGACTGAGTTTGCAGGTGCTGTAGCGCCAGCTGCAGCAGCAGTACCAAAACCTGTATTTGCAATACCTTGTAAATTTAATTGGTTTGAGCCAATTTTTTCTGCTGCAACGCTTGAAAGTGATACATTAATTGTTTCGTTAGCGTTAGCGCCTACTTGAAAAGTTTTACTACCGTAGCTACCATCTAGTAGTTGTTGACCACCAAATGAGGTAGTTTCTGCAATACGTGTTAACTCAACCTGGAGTGCTGACACTTCTTTTTGCAGTGCTTCTCTATCTTCTGCTGAGTTTGAACCATTAGCTGCTTGCAGAGCAAGTTCACGCATACGCTGAAGTATGTTGGTCGACTCACTCATTGCGCCTTCAGCGGTTTGCGCCATTGAAATGCCATCGTTGGCGTTACGTTGAGCAACTGATAAACCATTTATTTGTGAGGTTAAACGGTTTGAAATTTGTAAGCCCGCCGCATCATCTTTTGCGCTATTAATACGCATACCTGATGACAAACGCTCCATTGACGTTGCTAGGCCTTCGCCAGATTTTGTTAAGTTACGTTGTGCGTTCAGTGACGACACATTAGTATTTACTGTTAATGCCATTTTACCATCTCCTAGGTTTAAACAGAGTGTGGTTCAGCACGTTTTAACAGGAACCACTATTCGATAATTTCTAATTATTAGAAAAGCATTTACTGTGCCAACTTTTAAATAAATATAACTATATGTTTTTAAAGTTTTTTATATCAAAATATTAAACGTTAATAATAAGTTATCTGGTTAGCTGGAGTGACGACAATTTATTGCCGCTATTTTGAGGGAGGTTTTTGCCGCTTTGTATTAACTAAAGCGGCAAGGTATTTCTGCTTATAATCTGTTTATAAGTAATCAAATAAAGAAAGGTTTGTTAAACGGCCAAACGTGGCTTGTGACGCTTGCAGTGCGGTTTCTTGTTTAGTGAGTTCACTAATGGCTTCTGCCATGTCTACCTCTACTAAATCAGAAAGGTTACTTTTGTTTTGAATATCTTGCGCAAGGTTTGAGTCACTCACGCTTTCAACTGCATTCATCCGCCCGCCTAAGCTCGCTTGCGTATACACAACTTGCTCACTGGCATTTTGAAGCTGTACTACACCATCGGCTAATACTTGCTGAAAATCATCGTTTTCAAGTGTGCCATCATTTAACCCCGTAATGAGTGATTGTAATGTATTAAGCACGTTTTCTTTGTGTGGCTTTTCGAGGGTAAAATCAAGCTGCCCTGGTGCTGCACCTTCAAATTCGATTTTCATGCCTGCAAAATCGATTGGCTCATCCGTTACCTCGCCTACTTGTGCGGGGCTCAACGACACGCCGTCACGCAAAATTTCATAAGTATCAGGGTCGTTCGCCGTAGCGCCTGGTGTTATTACCACATTATACGTGTTCGCTGTTGCCGCTGCGGTTGGATCAGCGTTGTAATTATCTTGATGAAACCGGTCGAACTCTGTTTGACCATCTACATAAACCGTGCCTGCTGTAATATTATTTGCAGGCGTAGTTACCGGGATCGCAGCTTGATTATCAGTAACATCAAGTCGTGCATCGCTTTTCTCAAACGTATCAAAACCGTTATCGCTTGATTTAATACTTACACCTTCAGCAATGGTTATAACATGCTGGCCTTGATCCCCATTATAGGTGTACTCACCTGTTGTAGAGTCAAACTGGTATGGCTGGGTGCTGTCTTGGTAGCCTGAAAAAATAAATTTGCCGTCTTCTGAGCGGGTATTCATTAAATTGACGAGTGTTTTTTGTATTTCACTCAGCTCAGCAGCGATAGACTCTAAATCATCTTGAGTATAAGCACCATTGCCCGCTTGAATAGCCAGCTCTTGGGCTTGCTGAATATTAGTATTTATACTTTGTAAGATGGTTTCTTCAGTTTCTAGGCGGCCATTTAACTGGTCAATATTTTTAGCGTGCTGCTCATTTGTTTGTATTTTATTTGAGTAAAGCATGCCTTGCGAAATAGCAGCAGGTGCTTCTGAGGTAGTTAAGTATTTTTTACCTGTCGTTACTTGCTCTTGTGCATTAGCAACACTTTGTTGGCTATCGAGTATTTTATTAATGTTATTTTGGTACATTAAGTTATTTGATAAACGCATAATTACCTCGCTGCACTTAATAAGGTGTCAAAAATTTCTTGAGCTGCAGCCAGCACTTGAGCTGATGCTGAATATGATTGCTGAAAACGCAGTAAATTGGCAGCCTCTTCATCTAGGTTTACACCTGAGAGCGACTCATACCACGCTTCTGATTGCTCTGCTAACGCATCAAATGCGCTGGCACTGGTAATGGCTTGGCCAGTGACTACGCCAATATCGCTCACTAACCCTGAATAGGCTTGGTTAAACGTTTCGTGATTGTCGGCAGTGGCTGTTGTCACTACATTTTTACGCACTAATTCGCCATTTTGTAAATCAGCGAGTTTTAAACCATTACGGTTATCGTCAAAGCCACCTTCGTTAAATTCAAGGGTAAAGGTGTCTCCAGTGGCTGGCGTGCCTTCAATGTCAAAATCAAAGCCATAGTTGCTATAAGGTACGCCAGCCTGAGCCAGTACGCCCTCTGCTGGAGGCGTTACTGTAAACGTCGCGGTGCCATTTGCATCTGTAATTTGATATTCGTTTGCAGTGCCTGTTTTAACTAACGTGATATCGCCATTGGCTAAACCAGGGGTAGTGTTAAAGCCACCCGAGGTAACACTTGTTACTTCTCCGGCTGAAATAGTCGCTGTACCTACATTATCTATGCTGTTAGCTGTACGAATAGGCGATGCAAGTGCTAAGTCTTCACCGCGGCTTGTCGCAAGGGAAATACTGGTTGCCGCCTCAGAGTTAAGTTTGATTTGAAACTGATCACCTGTATTACCAGTACCTGCTACATCAATTTGTAAACCAAACGACTCCCCACTCGTAATATCATCTGAGTCGATAACACCAGATGGCGGTATCGTCGCTAAAGAGGCGCTGCCTATCGGCTCCCCTTTATTATCTATAGGCTGAATGCTCACTTCATTTGCATTAGCGGTATAAGTAACAATAAAGTCGCTGGCAGGCAGTTCACTGCCTTTACCAGCCTCAAGCGTGGCAGTTAAACTGGCGCCGCCGGTATTAGCTTGGTATGCATAAGCACCCACGGTAGGTATATTAAATATATCACCGCCTAGCTCGCCGTTAGCATCCATACCCAATTTATTTTGCTCGTTGAACGCATCTGCAATGGCCAATCCCATTTGGCCAATTTGGTTTTGTGCAGGCACGAGTATGTCGTCTCTAAAAGCCAACAAGCCGCCAATTTTGCCTTTTAATTTAGTTGCATCTATTTCTAGCGGCACAGCTTTGCCGCCATTAACGTCAAGCGTCAATTCTTTAAAATTAGGATCGGGGTCGCCCGACAGTGAAAACAAGTTAAATGTACCGTTTTCCATAACTAAAGATTCACCGCTGCCCATAAAGACGAGTTTTTCGCCATTAGGGCCATCAAGTGTTTCTATATCAACAAGCTCTGATAATTCACGAATCGCTAAGTCGCGCTGGTTATAAATAGAGCTTGCGCTTGATGCGTTATTTGTGCCATTTACGACTGCAATTTCTTGGTTTAACGTATTTATATTTTGGATAAGTGAGTTGGCTTCTTCAGAAAAAATCTCAAGCTGCTCATTCACTATACCTTGTTGCTCAAGCACGATACCCGAAAGCCTATCCATTTGATCAACTAAGCTTTGCGCATCGGTCATTACTAATGAGCGAGCAACTGTTGAAGATGGCTGATTTAGCGCCTCTTGCACGTTATTAAATAATGAATTTATGCCCGTTGATAAGTTATTAGACTCTTCTGAAAAAATAGTATCAACACGGTTGGCTTCTGTTACAAATTGATCAAAAAACGATTTATTTGAGGTGTCACGGTTTAACTGCGACTGGGCAAACTCGTTCAATAATCTGTATGTTTCGCCGCGTCCTACTTGGTTATCTACCATCGTAGTAAATTCAGTGCGCTCACGTACGTAGCCTTCTGTATTTACATTGGTGATGTTTTTACTGGTCGTTTGCAACAGCTCAGAGCTTGAACGCACCCCAGCACTGGCAATATTTAATAAACTAAACGACATATTACTTCACTCCTTGGGTAAACGCGCTTGTTGCAATATTTTTAAGCTCACTGCTATTTAGCACTTTTTTTATTTTACTCGCGTAATTAGGATCGGTTGCATAGCCTGCTTTTTGTAGCGAATCTAAAAATTCGTTTGGCTGTGCTGTTTTTTGTAATGCTTCTTCGTAGCGTGGGTTTTGCGTTAAAAAATCGACAAAGTCGTTCACGCTTTCTTTTATAGAATCGTAAGCTCTAAAACTTGCTTGCTTTTTAACAGGGGTACCTTGCTCAAATTCAAGCGTTACTTTACTTGCTTTATCGCCTTCCCAGCTTTTATCTGATTTAATATTGAACAGGTTATTTGAGCTATTCCCGTCGCTTTTATTAATAATATGCTTACCCCAACCCGTCTCAAGTGCCGCTTGGGCCACCATTACTACAGGGTTTAAACCAATTTTTTCGGCCGCTGTTTTAGCATGCTCCCACACTGCACTAACAAACTCTTCAGCATTATTAAACGACGACTGTTGTGTAGACTGTGTTGTGGTTTTAGTTTGTGTTGCCGCGCTGCTGACTACTGAGTCATCTTTATTTGCTTGCTTTTCACTGTGCACCTTTTCGTGCGGCAGTTCAGAGCCTGCGCGTTTATCACTGATAAAGTCGTTAGTAGTTCTTAATACGGAGCCAGGCATAAAGTTCTCAGCCTCTGGAGAAAGCTGCTGAACAATTAAATCAGCCAAACCCAAAGACCCATTTGATGAAAGCTCAGAAGAGAGCTGCTGATCGTGCATTTCTTCAAAAAACTTTACGCCGCTTGAGTTAAACGGACTGTCTTCATCTTCAAATGCTTCGTTGGCTTTACGCATCCCTTTTAGAAGCATTTGTGTAAAAATAGCTTCAAATTGTGCCGCTGCTTTTTTTAGCGCCGCTTTAGACGCATCAGTAGATGCATCACCGCTGTTTAAAGCGTCTTGACGTAAAGTATTAAGATTACTTAAATCAAAAAAGTTTTGCTTATCGAGGTGATTTGTTTCCATCAGCTTTTTGACACAAAAATGAATAATGCTTTAAGAAATGCAAAAATTGAGCCAAAGAAAGGTAAACAGTAAAAAGCTTAAGTACCTTTTGAGTACTTAAGCTTTATGTGGAAGGGTAAATATTCTAAAATCTAACTAAATAACAACAAGCTGTCCGTTAATTGCACCCGCTTCTTTAAGCGCTTCTAAAATAGCCATTAGGTCTCCAGGTGCTGCGCCTACTTCATTTATAGCACGCACTAAGTCATCTAAGCTAACGCCGGGGTTAAAAACAAACGCACGAGAATCATCTTGATTAACGTCAATAATACTTTGCTGTGTAACAACAGTTTCGCCTTCTGCTAACGGATTAGGCTGCGTTACATTTTGCTGTTCAGCAATCGTAACTGTTAGACCGCCATGGGTTATTGCCGCAGGCTGTAGCTTCACATTTTTGCCAATGACAATCGTTCCCGTACGTGAATTAACAATAATTTTGGCTGAAGTGTCAGCAGGCTTAAACTCTAGGTTTTCAAGCGTTGATAAATAAGACACTCGTTGCGATGCATCACGTGGCGCAATAACGCGTACTGAGGCAGCGTCAATAGCTTGTGCACTATTAGGGCCTACCAAATTGTTAATTGTTGCTTCTAAACGTTTTGCCGTTGTAAAGTCAGGGCGGTTTAAGTTAAAAGTAATGTAGTCGCCTTGCATAAAAGGGCTTTTAACTTCGCGTTCAACAGTGGCTCCGTTAGGTACGCGGCCAACTGTCGGGGTATTAATGACCACTTTACTACCATCAAGCCCTTGTGCTCCTAAGCCACCCACAATTAGGCTACCTTGGGCTATGGCGTATACGTTTCCATCCACCCCTTTTAAGAAAGTTTGGAGCAAGGTGCCGCCACGTAAACTGCCTGCACTGCCAATAGAAGATACCGTAATATCAATTGTTTGACCCGGCTTTCTAAACGGCGGAAGCTCAGCATGGACTGCCACTGCTGCTACGTTTTTAATTTTAGGGCTTTGTGTTGAAGGCAGCGTAATACCAAAACTGTTTAGCATGCCTCTAAAACTTTGTTGTGTGTAAGAGTTTTGCTCCCCTGTACCAGGTAGCCCCACCACTAAACCATAGCCTACCAATTGGTTGGCACGTACACCTTCAACCATAGAGACATCTTTTATACGCTCGGCGCTGGCAGAAAATTGCCAGCCTAGCAGTATGATCAAAATAAACGCTTTAATGCTATTCATACTACTATCCTCTAAAACGGAAATAACGAGCTACTAAAGAAACGTGTTAACCACCCTGGGCTTTGCGCTTCTTGTGTTTGTCCTTTACCTGAATATTGAATTCGGGCATTGGCAATTCTATTCGACTCAACCGTGTTATCGGCGCTTACATCTTGCGGACGTACAAGGCCTTCGAGCCTAATAAACTCTTCGCCGGTGTTAAGTGTTAGCCATTTTTCACCACGAATAACTAAGTTACCATTGGGTAAAACACGCATAACATTCACCGAGATATCGCCCACTAAGCTGTTTGACTGATTTGATTTAGAGTCACCGGTAAATGATGAATCACTACCAATGCCAAACTGAATACTGTCGCCACCTATATTGACTGGTAAACCACCTAACCCAATAACGGGGTCTAGGCTGGCTTCGGTTTCTTTATCGGTTTCGGTTTTAGCCGCTTTTGTAGCTTGTGTTGACTCTTCAAGCTTAACGGTAATTATATCGCCGGTTCTAAGTGCTTTTTTGTCTGAATACAAATCATTAAATGTATTGGTGTTAAACAATGAACCCGTTGCAACAACAGGCTCTGCTACAGGCTCTGGGTACATGGGTGCGTAGTAGGGGTCATCTTGAACCACTTCACTATTTTGCGTAGAAACACAGCCACTTAAAAATAAGGTGCCTGCTGCAAATAAAATAACATTACGCATAACTATCCCCTTGTGCACGGTTATAACTGTTGATTGATGTAGCTCATCATTTCGTCAACGGCCGAGATTACTTTTGAGTTCATTTCGTAAACACGTTGAGTTTCGATAAGGTTTACCAATTCTTCCGTTACATTAACGTTTGATGTCTCAAGCGAGCCTTGAATAATAGTACCTAAGCCTTCTACGCCTGGATTACCTTGAACAGGCGCACCACTAACAGCGGTTTCGGTGTAAAGGTTTTGACCAATTGGCTCAAGACCCGATGGATTAATAAAGTCACTAATTGTTAGCTGGCCAATTACCACGTTATCGGCTTGCCCTGCAACGCGTACAGATACTTCACCATCTTGAGAGACTGTAATTGATTGCGCATCATCGGGTACATTCATTTCGGGCTGAACAACAAAACCTGCACCTGAGGTAACAATGCGGCCGTCTTCATCGGTAGTAAATTGCCCATTTCGCGAATACGCAATATTGCCATCGGGTTGCAGCACTTCAAAAAAGCCTTCGCCTGAAATCATCCAATCGAGTGAATTTTCGGTGGTGAGCATATTACCTTGCGTAAACTCTTTTTGGTTAGCAACCACTTTTGCACCCGCACCTAGCATTAGGCCAGATGGCAGCTCGGTATCTTGTGATGAGCGCCCGCCAGGTTGGTTGATGTTTTGATACAATAAATCTTCAAAAATAGCGCGGCTTTTTTTGTAACCTACGGTACTGGCATTCGCCAAGTTATTTGAAATAACTGAAATATCAGTTTGTTGAGCGTCTAGCCCTGTTTTACTTATCCACAATGCAGGATTCATAAGTATGCCCTCATTTTAAAGTTAAACTATGCGCATCAACTGATCTTGACGTTCGTCAATCTCTTCAGCTGTTTTCATTAGTTTTACTTGTAACTCAAATTGACGTTGGTGGTTGATCATATCGACCATTTCGTGAACTGGATTAACGTTAGACATTTCCAGTGCACCACTTAACACTTTTACATTTGCAGAGGTATCGACGGTTTGCCCTGGTACAGGTCTAAATAAACCATCGTTGCCTTTTTCAAGCTCTCTGCTGTTTCCTTCAACAACGCGCAGCGTGTCTACTTCTTCTAAAAAATTGGCTGGTGCCCCTTGCGGGCGAACCTGTATGGCACCATCTTCACTAAAGCTTATTTTTTCAATAGGAACCGGTAAAATTACGGGGCCACCTTCGCCAATAACTTGACGACCATGACTTGTTACCAACATACCTTGTGCAGTAATGTTTAGCGTGCCTACTTTTGTATAGGCTTCGTTTCCTGAGTCATCTTGAACGGCAAGCCAGGCGTTATCGCTCATGGCAATATCTAAATCACGACCTGTTTCGATTATGCTGCCAGAGGTCATGTTAGAACCTGGTCGCTCTTGCATTGAAAACACGCGCGTTGGTAAGCCCTCGCCAAATGCTTGCATAGAGCGCGCTTGCGCAAAGTCAGCTTTAAAACCTGTGGTGTTTGCGTTTGCCAAATTATTGGCTTTAAGTGCCAGCCCTTGTAGGCTTTGCTTAGCGCCAGAGGCTGCAATGTAGACCATTTTGTCCATAACATCGACTCACATAAAAAATCTCTGAGTTGATAAATGCAAAATAGATGCCAGATTAAATTTGACGCAATATAAGGAAGGTATTGAATGGTTCAGCTACGCTAGTTTCAGCTACATAGCTACAAAAAAGGCTGCAAAAATGCAGCCTTAAAATCTTAACCAAAAATAAGGTTAACTTATCGAATCTGCAAAATACTTTGCTGAATTGTTGAGTTAACTTCAAGCGCTCTTGAGTTCGCTTGGTAGTTACGTTGAGCGGTAATCAAATCAACTAATTCGTTTGTTAAGTTGGTATTAGATTGCTCAAGCGCGGATGAATTAATACTACCAAAAGTACCCGAGCCTGCTTCACCGGCCACTGGCTCACCAGAGTCTATACTTTGCTTCCAGCTGGTATCGCCTACTTGCGAAAGGCCTTGAGAGTTTGGAAAGCGAACCATAGCAACTTGGCCTAAATAGGTTGAGTCGCCATTGCTGTATGAGGCAACAATTTTACCGTCTGTGCCAATATCAATACCCGCTAAACGACCCACTGTAGAACCATCTTGGTCAAGTGCTTTTACTTCAAAGCCACTTGAGTACTGAGTTGGAATACGGCCAGCTGTGTTGTTTTCATCACGCCAGTTTAGCTCAATCCCTGTACTTGGGAATGTTGCGCCGTTATCAAGCATTGACGATAAACCAGTACCTGCACCTGCCGGTAAATTAATTTCATCAAACGTGGTGGTGTTAGTATTTGCTACACCATCTGTTGTGGCGGGTAAACCGCTAGAATCAAAACCAAGTGTAGTAATAGGTGTATATGGTGTAGTTGTTTGCTCTGCACCAGATGTACCGTCTACCACTTTACCATCAAGCGTAGCGTATACTTCCCAGCTATTGTCTGTTCCACCTGCAGCTGCATCTTCTTCTTTTACAAAAAAGTATTGCAGAATATGTGGTTCACCTAATGAGTCGTAAACTGTTGTAGACGTTGACGAATTATAGGTACCGTTCGATGTTGGATCAAAATCGAGGCCTGTTGCATCAGCTGTTGCATCTAAGTTGAACGATAAAAATACGTTTTCGGTTGCGCGAGGTGAACCTGATGAGTCAGGAATTTGAATCGGGTTTGTAGTACTTAAACTAACCGATGTGGTATCACCTGATGACTCGTCTACTGGAAAAGCTTGCAAATAATTACCTTTGGCATCAACCATAAAGTTATCTTGGTTTAGCTTAAATGCACCTGCACGAGTGTAGGTTAAATCTTGCGACGAAATATCATCGGTCATTGCAAAATACCCTTCGCCGGTAATCGCTAAGTCTAACGAGTTGTTAGTAAATTGCAGTGACCCTTGGTGGAATTGCTGTGCAACCATGGTTGTTTGCACACCATCACCGTTTTTAGTTTTACCTGCACTAAAAACAGATGCAGCGTATACATCGGCAAATTCAGCACGCGATTCTTTAAAACCGGTGGTGTTTACATTAGCAATATTGTTTGCTGTTACGTCTAAGTCTTTTTGAGCGGCAGCTAGGCCTGTAAGTGCGATATTAAAGCTCATAATTCACCTCTAACTTTGAATCTAATAGCCTGCTAGCAGGCGAAATACTTTTTAATTGGTTATGCGATCTCTGCGACATCAGTCAACCTAACCGCACCCTCTTTAGTGTTAATAATAATGCCACTAGAGCCATTGATATTAACGCTTTCAATGTTTTTGAATGTTGCCACCGGTAAGCTTGAAAACTCGCCGTTGGTACTGCCCTCTGCAGTAATAGTGTATTCGCCCTCTGGTAGGCGCTCACCGGATTCATTATTACCATCCCAGCTAAAGCGCACTGCACCCGCTGCTTGCGAACCCATATCGATAGTTCTAACCAGTTGCCCAGAAGCATCTGTGACTTTAATTGTTAAATTATCAACGGCTTCTTCAGCAACCGCAGACCCTTTTGCCTCTCCGCTTTCGCCAAGCTCAAGCGTATTAGATTCTAAAAGCGCTTGCTTACCAACCAGTGTTGATGCTTGTAAGGCAGAGTTTGAGGTCATTGACGAGGCAAGTGACTCAAAATTTGTGTTTAAATCTGTGATGCCTTGCGCCATGGTAAAATTAGTCATTTGCGCAATCATCTGATCGTTATCAGCCGGATTACTCGGATCTTGATACGATAGCTGCTGAGTTAGCAACGAGAAAAAATCTTCCTGCGTTAATGCATCGCTCTCTTCAGTGGTTGTCGCTACTTGGGTCTCTTGCCAAGTTATAGAGTCCAAAAAAGATGAACTAGTACTAATATCGTTACTCATAACCTACCCTCGGTTATCGCTGCCCAAGTAACAGCGTTTTGCTTAACATTTGCTTAGCTGCATCGGCAACTTGCACGTTTGTTTGATAAGAGCGAGAAGCAGAGATCATATTTGCCATCTCCTCAACAACATTAACGTTGGGTTTATAGATATAGCCATTTTCATCCGCACTTGGGTGATTAGGGTTATATTCAATTTGTAGTGGTTTGTTACTCTCAACAATTCCCAGCACTTTAACACCAACAGCGGAGCCCTGAGGGTTGCTGGCTGAGGCAGACGCTTTTGTCAGCTCGGCAGCAAATACAGGTTGGCGTGCTCGGTAAGTTTTGTCTTGGGATGAACTAATTGTATTAGCATTCGAAATATTACTCGCGGTGGTATTTAAGCGAACATTTTGTGCACTCATACCACTGCCTGAAATATCAAAAACGTTATATAAACTCATAATTATTATCCTTGACTACCGAGCGCTTTATTCAGGCCCTTAAATTTACTACTTAAAAATTGCAGGCTTGCCTGATACTCCATCGCATTCTGTGTATACAAGTTTCGTTCCACCTGTATATCAACTGAGTTACCATCGCCTGTATCTCCTTGATTTGGATTGCGAAATAATTCAGAACCACCTACACTTCGAGTACCGCCAGCAATGTGTTTTTCATTGGTAGTAACCATGCTATTGCCGCTTTGCTGAGTTGACCTTGCCGCTTTTAATGCTGAGGCAAAGTCGATATCTTTTGCTTTATAGCCAGGCGTATCAGCATTCGCTATATTTGTGGCAAGTACTTCTGCCCGCTGTGAGCGGATCAACATTGCATGCGGGTGCACACCTAATGCTTTATCAAAACTGATAGCCATAACGTTCTCCAAAAAATTGACTTGCTTAAGTTAAAGCAATTTATAAGCCAGTAGTTTTTAGTTACGTTATTTTTTTATAGAGGGTTGTTATTAAATAAAAAAACGACGCTAAGAACGTCGTTTTTTAATAACAAAGTGATAGGATTATTTTTTTTGGTAGATGATTCCAGGGTTACAACGAACCATATCAAACTCGTTACTTAAGCCCGTCATCGACTCCGACGCACCTAAAAATAAATACCCTTTTGGGTTTAGTGCTTGGGCAAACTGACCAATTATTTTTGCTTTAACCTCTGGTGAAAAATAAATAAGGACATTGCGGCAAAAAATAATATCAAACTTCCCCATTAAGGCGTAAGAATCAAGCAAGTTTAAATGTCTAAAGCTCACCTGTTTTCTAACTGAGTCGACAACTTTTGCCATACCGTTGCCGCTATCCATAAAGTACTTTTTACGGCGCTCTGCTGATAGGCCTCGCGCTAATGCCAACGCATCATATTCAGCGTTTTTACACATATCGAGCATTGTGTTAGAAATATCAGTACCAATAATTTGAGCCCCCATACGCAACACGCCCGGTTGCTTGGCCTGAAACTCAGCAACAGACATGGCAATAGAGTATGGTTCTTGGCCTGAAGAGCTGGCCGCTGACCAAATTTTTAATGGCCGGCGGGCGTCTTTAAACTCTGGAAACAATTTATTTTTTAAAAGCTCAAATGGATATTGATCCCTAAACCACAAGGTTTCGTTAGTGGTCATGGCATCAACTACAGCGGCTCTAAGTTGCCGCTCATGAGGGCCAAGCGTTTTACTCACTAATTGTGATAAAGATTCAACATTAAAACGAGCCATAAGCGGCGCAAGCCTACTTTTTACTAAATACTGCTTGTTTTCGCCTAGCACAATACCACATTGCTGCTCTAAAAATGAGCGAAACTGATCGTAGTCACTTTGCTGCAAATCTTTATTATTCAAATTAATAACACCTATTGTTGTTTAGTCGCAATGAACCCATTTTTTAACTGCTGTTGCCAATTCATCAGGGTTAAATTTTGCTATAAAATCATCCGCGCCTACTTTTTCGATCATCGCCTGATTAAACACCCCACTCAAAGAAGTGTGTAAAATAACATGTAGAGGCGCTAATTTTGGATCTGCTTTAATTTCTGCTGTTAATGTATAGCCGTCCATTTCAGGCATTTCAACATCAGAGATAAGTAAACCTACACGCTCAGTAATATCATTTTTACAATCAAGCTCGGCTATTTCTTTAAGCCTAACTAAAGCCTCTTTACCATTTTTTGCAAGCTCAGTTTGCACGCCAAGTGGCTCAAGTGCTCTTTTTACTTGGTTGCGTGCAACAGCTGAATCGTCGGCAATAAATACTATGCGCTCGCCTAAGTCTTTTTGTATTGCACTATCGGCGGCAAGGTCGGCACTAACCTCGGTATTTACTGGACAAATTTCGTTTAAGATTTTTTCTACATCGAGAATTTCGACCAATTCGTTTTCAATCTCGGTAACGGCAGTTAAATAAGAGTAACGCCCAGCTCCCGACGGAGGTGGCATTATTTTTTCCCAGTTCATGTTAACAATTCGCTCAACGCCGCCAACTAAAAAGCCCTGCACAGAACGATTATATTCTGCAATTATAATGAAACTGTCTTTTACATTTTCAATCGGGCGGCCGCCTACGGCCATTGATAAGTCGATAACTGAAATAGTTTGACCACGAATATGCGCCACACCCCGAATGTATGCATTTGATTTAGGCATACTCGTTAAAGGAGGACATTGCAGTACTTCTCTTACTTTAAATACATTGATCCCAAAACGCTGACGCCCTCTGAGCTTAAATAATAGTAATTCTAGGCGGTTCTGCCCAACCAACTGGGTGCGTTGGTTTACTGAGTCTAAAATGCCTGCCATTCAAATCTCCTAAAGAAAACAAATAATGCGGAACGATAATTGCTTTCTGTTTATAAAGCTACATAACATCGCGGGAGCGTCTACTTTTTGACGCAAAATATTTATACCCTGTTTGAAACCATAAGCATAGTCGAAACATTATGAGTTTGTTAAAAAAAGTCAGAAGATACAGTGTTTTTTATTTTCTTGCTAGCCTCTGCTTAGCAACACCTTTGCATGCAAAAGTGTTTAGTAAAGATTTATTACAAGAAATAGCAATTTCTCATATTGCAGAGCAAGTTACCGTGCCACTTGAAAAAAATGTGGAGATTACCGCCCTTGCCCTCGATAGCCGCATTCCTGATAGAGTATGCGAAAACGAGCCAGAATTAGTCGTGCCAAATGAGCCGCCATTTACACGCCAGGTGACTGTACAAATAAAATGTAACGATGCGCAAAACTGGACTCAATATGTCCATGTAAGAATAGTTAAAATGGCGCCCGTTGTGGTTGCCACGGCAAATCTAGCCCGTGGTGAAGTTATTACTAAGTCTCATTTAAGCGTACAAATGAAGCCTTCGCAGTTTATTAGGGTACAATATTTAGATGATCCTTTAATGCTTATTGGCAGCCGCAGTAAGCGAAATATAAGAAGCGGTATGCCGGTTTTGCTTAACCAAATTTGTATGGTTTGCAAAGGCGACGCTGTTAATATTTATGCGAGTATTAAAGGACTTAGAATAAAAACTACGGGGATAGCACTTGAAGATGGCACCCTTGGTGAGCAAGTACAGATCAAGAATAAAAAATCCGGTAAAATTTTGAATGCACGTGTAGATGGTGTAGAGTCTGTGCAAGTAAATATTTAATTTCGATTTATACTAAAGTATCCTATGTATATGCCGATAACTTGGCATAAGTTGGGTAATATACAGGTTTATTATTATGGTTAATCAAGTTAATGGCAGTAATCAACAAGCTAATGCGCTTACAAACGCTAAACAGCAACAAGTTGATATTAAAAAAGATAACGCTGCAAGTACACAAACAACACAGGCTCCTTCGCCTAAAGCGGCGAGCGATTCAGTGAGCCTGACGCCACAAGCACAGCAGTTAAAAACACTGCAAGATAAAGCACAGCAATCATCTGGCTTTGATAGTGAAAAGGTCGCTGAGCTTAAAAAAGCGATTACCGAAGGTAAATACCAAATTGATGCTGAAAAGCTGACTAAAAACTTAGCTGATTTTGAGTTTAACGTATATGGCTGATCACAATAGTTTAATTAGCGTTAAATTAAATGAACAAGTTAAATGCTTGGATTCATTATATGCGTTATTAAACGAAGAGCTTAGTATTATTGCCTCTCGCAGAGGTGAAGGTTTAAAAGAACTTGCCCAACAAAAAATGTCTTTTTTAACTAAGCTTACGCAGCTCGATAAAGAGTTGAATAAACTTTTTGCTGCAAATGATGAAAATGCCCCTGAAGTGACTGAACGAGTAGCGCAAGTTAAAGCGCAGTTAGCGCAGTGCCAAAAACAAAATAAAGTAAACTCACATGCTGCCCGCCAAGCACACTTAAGTGTAAAACAATTAAAAGATATTTTAATTGGCGCCCCAACCAGTATGACTTACGACCAAGGCGGTAGTGTAGTTAATACCGACAGCAAGCTGGTTCGTAACCTAAAAGCTTAACTGCTTTTATCTATCCTAATTAATTAAAAAAGCCCTTATTGAAGTCTCAATAAGGGCTTTTTTAGGTTTACTACTTAGCACAAAATAATAACCACACTTTTGATTAAGTGAGTTTTAGAAACCCACTTCAGTTATTTAACTGAAGTGGGTTACTGATTTAAATATCTGTTTGATTATTACCATTTTCAATTAAGTGTTTAATCATTTCCTCTGATTGATTTTGAACATCAACTGCTGGCGCAGCTTCATCGGTACTTCCGCCACTTTGTGCTGGGCTATAAGCGATTGCAGAGCCTTCATCGTCAATCAAAGTATTAAGAGCAACGAGTTGCTCGGTGTCTTGGTCAATAATTACATCATTGATATTAAGGGGCTCTGTAGAGCTCATTGACACCGTTTGCTCTGTACTCGATAAAGCACTTACATTACTTAAATTAACCGTTTCTCCTAAAGCATCGCTGGTTACTGCTTCATTTGGCATAGTAGCGCCTAATGCTGCTTCTTCACTAAACGGCTCAGCGGCTCCTTCTAAGCCAAATGTTGTATCGGTGGCACTTGCACTGCTTCCTGCGCTAGCAAGTTGTGGGTCGTTTCCTTGGTCAATAATATTGTCATTAATATCCTTAATTAAATAATTACCGGCTTCATCAACTGTGATAAAGCGATAATCAGACCAAGAACCTAAATCAAGAACTGATAATAATGAACTCCAATTTCCATTCTCATCAGGTTGAATTTCCATAGCGCTTTCTAGCACATTTAAGTTTAGGTTTAACACCTCAAGGCCAAGTAAGTTTGCTCCTACAACATATACACTATTTCCTTCTTCTACTGTGCCTTCTGCAGTTAAACCTATTCCTAGTAAGCCCCAGTAATAGTTAGACACTTCGAAGTCTACCGGCGTTGAGTCAATCACTAACCCAGATAAGCTTCCACTTGAAGTAATATTTCCTGATTCATCAGTAGCGGTAGCCGTTACAGTGTATGCTCCATCGAGTAAAGCATTGTCTGGTGATACGCTCCATACACCTGTCTCACCCGCTGTTGTATCCTTGGTTACAACAGTACCGCTTTCATCTATAAAGCTTACAGTAATATCTTCATTTGCTCCTGCGGTACCGGTGATCTTAGGTGTGCTATCGGCTGTTAATTCTAAACCAGAGTTAATTACTATGCCTGAATCAACTATGCTGATTATAGATTGCTCGCCAATATTACCTGCGTTATCAAGTACGCTTACATCAACGCTGTAATTCCCTTCACTAAGAGGCTGCGAAGCTGTAACACTCCACGACCCATCTGTGTTTACTGTTGTTGAAACATTGTGTGTTTCACCTAGTGCGTCAGTAAACATCACCATAACTGCAGCTCCAGCAAAACTTCCGGTTACCGAGCCTGTAATAGTCGGTGTGGTATCTTGGCCTACTGCAATAGGGTCTATAAATACAATAGGTGCTGTGTAATCAGTACTTGAAACCATGGTATCGCTTGATGAGTTTCCTGCAGCATCACTCACTGTTGCAGTAGCACTAAAACTGCCTTCACTAAGCGGCGTAACAGCTGTGACTGACCAAGTTCCGTTACCTGCCACTTGCGCAGTTAATGTTTGCGAATCACTATTAGCATCAGTAAGTACTACGCTTATGGTTGTACCTGCCGGAGCATCACTTGTACCTGAGATGGTTGGCAGTGAGTTATTCGTAACTGCAAGTTCATTAATTTCAATTGTAGGCGGAGTTAAGTCAACTATGCCATTAAGACTTGTAGAGCTTGTAAGGTTTAAGTTTTCGACTGTTGCATCAACCGTAAATGCACCTTCAGCTAATGGAGTGGTCGGTATTAATGTCCATACACCAGCAATAGCTTGAGTGTTATAGGTTGTTGCATTACCACTGCTATCTGTAATAACCACTTCTACATTACCGTTTATTACATCGGTAGTACCACTAATAGTAGGGGTTGTATCGCTTGTATCTATTATTGGGTTAATTAATAGACTCGGTAAAGTGGTGCTCACAACGCCCGTTTTCGTCACCGTTGCTATATTGCCTGCGTTATCAATACTAGTAGCCTCGACGGTTAAATCGCCCTCAGCAAGTAAAGGTGCAACAACAAGCCACGTGCCATCTCCTAATACTGTTGTAGTAACTTCATAAAGTGTGTTTGTGGAGTCGGTAATATTAACCGTGATTAAGCTACCGGTTTCTTCGTCACTGGTGCCAGTAATAGTAGGCGTTAATGTATTAAGTACACCAAAGGCGTCTATTTCTAACGATGGCGGTATGGTATCAATCGTCACTTGCTCAGTAGCAGACTGGCCTACATTACCCGCAGCATCAGTAATACTTGCGAATACACTATATATACCATCAGGTAGGCTAGTGGTTACTAATGACCACGTGCCATCGCTACCAACAAGGGCATCAAATACTGTTGCGTTGCCGTTACTATCTATCACAGTTACATCAATGTCTGTGCCCGGAGCCTCCTCTGAAGTACCAGAAATAGTTAGAATGTCAGTATTGCTGATGCTCAACGGTAAAATATCTACCACAGGCACTAACGTATCAACAACAAACTCGAGCGTTTGTGTTACTACATTGCCGGCATCATCAGTGATACTCACGTTGGCAACATGCTGCCCTTCAGTCAGCGCATCAACCTCCAGTGAAAATAGCCCTGCTGCATTCACTGTTGTTGTTAGTACTGAACCTCCGTCCAGCTGAATCTCTACCACTCCATTAATTAAATCACTGGTCCCTTGAATAATTGGAGTAGAATCTGACGTTGTACCAATCACTTGCAAATTAAGCGTTGGCGAGATGGTATCTACTACACTACTTAGCAGCTGTGTAGCTGTGATCCCGACTTCACTTAATACATTTACAGTTACAGTAAACACGCCCTCAGCAAGTGATTGAGGAACCTGTACAATCCATGAATTATCTGCCTGCACTATAGCAACCAAATCTTGTGCTATGTTATCGCTATCTACCACTCTAACTAGCACTTCGCTGCCTGGGGCTTGGTCGGTCGTACCGCTAATTACTGGTAAATCACCCTCGCCAGCTACAAAGTCAACCACCGCATTAAGTAACGGCGTTGAAGCATCTACATCTGCCGTCGTTATAGTGGTGGTGTTACCCGCTTCATCAGTTGCGGAGGCTTCAACAACTGATAAGCCAATAATATTAACCGCTAGGCCTAATAACTCCCAATCACCATTGGCATCGGTGGTTACATCGTAAGTTAAGTTAGCCAAATCACCTGCTAGTTCTAAATTAACGGTGACTGTTTTACCTTCACCTAAATCGGAAGTACCAGATAAAGATACTAGCTGTCCTAATACGAACGAAGGCACAATAGTAAGCTCTGGCCCAACTGTATCTACTTCGCCACCTGTTTTACTATCAACAGAGGTATTTCCTGCGCTATCAGTAATCGTTGCCGAAACACTGTAAACACCTTCTGCTAATACGTTGTCTGCAGCGGCTTGCCAGTCCCCATTAGCATCCGTTTGTACGGTAATTTGATGCGATGCGCCAGCTGAGTCAGTAAACGTAACGAAAACGTTTGTATTGGGCTCGTTTGATGTGCCACTAATTAATGGCGTGCTGTCTTGGGTAAGTATTAATGAACTTTGATCAATACTAATTTCTGGCGCAATTGTATCTATATTAGCGTTAGTGATATTGCTGCCTGTATTTCCGGCATTATCAGTAATAAATACTTCTACTGAATATGCCCCTTGCGAAAGACTATTGCTTGCCTCTACTGACCAAGTTCCACCGGCTTGCACCGTTGTATTGACAGTATGCGCATTTCCTTGGAAGTCGGTAAATACCACAGCAACCACATCTCCTACGGCTGCACCTGTTACACTTCCAGAAACGCTAGGTGTTAAATCTGTACTACCTACAATATCGTTAATGCTAACCACTGGTGCGGTTATATCAACAACACCGGTAGTGCTAGTATTTACAGGGTTCCCCGCGGTATCACTTGTTGATGCAGTAACAGTATATGTGCCTTCGCTAAGCGATAAAGGAGCTGCAACTGACCATGTGCCATTTGCACCTACTGTGGCATTAACTGTTTGCTCTGCGCCTAAGCTATCTGTAATCAAAATAGCGACTATGGCGCCTTGTGGGGCTGTACTTGTACCTGAAATTGTAGGCGTTGTATCATTACTCGTTAGTAGCGGTGTAATATTCAATTCTGGGGCTGTTAAATCTATCAGCCCTGTATCTGTTGCACTGCTGGTTAAGCCACCTTCAGTCACATTGGCTGAAACAGTAAACGTGCCCTCAGGAAGGATATTTGTCGCATCTACACTCCATGTATTATCAGTTACAGTTGTTGTAACCGTGTGCGAGACATTATTAATATCGGTAATTGTAACCGTAACTAGCGTACCATTTGCAGCACTACTCGACCCAGAAAGCGTAGGTGTTTGATCGTTTGTATCAACAATAGTGTTTATATTAATGGTAGGTGCATTAGTATTAAGCGTGGCAGTAGCATTTGCTTCACTACTGTTACCTGCAGTATCAGTAATGCTTGCTGAAACTGTCACTTGTCCATCAGTTAATGGCGTGGTTACATCAACACTCCAAGCCCCGCCTGCTCCCACAGTCGTTGCGTAGGTATCAGTGCTATCACCATCAGTAATTGTGACATTAATTGTAGTACCTTCAACCTCATTAGATGTACCTGAAATAGTAGGCGTGCTGCTATTAATTGTACCTAATGCGTCAATGGTAATGGTTGGTGCTTGAGTATCAACAAGCCCTGTTCCAGTCGCTGAACCTGTATTATTAGCATCGTCGGTAATACTAACAACAACACTGTAATTTCCTTCAGGTAAATTAGGCGCTGTTGTTTGCCAATTACCATTTACATCAACCGTAGCAGCTAACGTATGCGTATCACCATTACTATCTGTAATAACAATATCTACATTTGTTCCAGTAGGTTCACCAGATGTACCACTAATAACTGGCGTATCTGTGTTAAATACGGTTATGTCGTCCAATGCGACTATTGGTATCTGAGTATCAATTGTTAAGTCGATTGTTGTGTTAGTGATATTATTGGCGTCGTCAGCAACATTAATTTGCGCCGTATAGTTACCATCGGTAAGTGCAGTTGGTACCTCTACCTGCCAATTTCCATCAGCATCTACTACCGCAAAAAAGGTTTGGCCATCAATGCTAATTATTACATCAGCACCTATGGCATCACTGGTGCCTGATAGGGTTGGCGTTGTATCTGCTGTAGTGTCGATAGGATTAACGCTAAGAGTAGGTGCTATGCTGTCTATTTCACCTTGTGCTTGCTCAGTGGTTAAATTACCCACATCGTCTCTTACCTCTGCGGTAACAGTGTACTGCCCTTGTGCTAACTCGGTTGGCACTTCAACAGACCAACTTCCATTAGCTTGAACTATGGCCGTAAACTGCTGGCTTTGACCTGCACTATCTACAACGGTTAGTTCTACCTCGGTTCCTTGAACCATATCAGTAACACCAGAAATCACAGGCGTTGCATCATTCGATAATGCATCTACAGTAACAGTAAGCGCAGGTGCTTCATTATCAAAATTAAGTGAGTTGACGCTCGCAACATTGCCGGCTGCATCACTTGCAGTTGCAGTAACATACGCAAGACTAAGCAGAGGTACTGTTATGTTGGCAAGTCCCCATGTGCCATCAGCGTTCGTGGTAGCAGTGTAGGTAGCGCCTACAGCACCGCCAACAAGATACTCGGTAATTGTGATCACTGACCCTTCTGGTAAATCAGAATCCCCTGAAAGAGAGACTAAATTCCCCAACAAGAACGAAGGAATGATCTCTAAGGTCGGTGGGGTCACATCCACCTCGCCCGTATCACTGCCTGTGCCGGTGTTGCCCGCCGCATCGGTAATGCTGGCGCTAACACTGTAGTTACCTTCGGCTAAATCAGTCGCTGGGGTGGCACTCCAGTTACCATTGGCATCGGTTTGTACATCAATAGTTTGTAAGGCATTGGCTGCATCGGTAAAGGTTACCGTGACGGTGCTGTTTGGTGCATCACTGGTGCCCGTAACTGTTGGTGTGCTGTCATTGGTGAGCGCTGGTGCATCCACACTCACACTTGGCGCGGTGGTATCGATGTTACCGCTGCCAGAGATATCAGTGCTGTTACCTGCGTCATCGCTAATGCTGGCCTCAATGCTGTAAGGCCCTTCTGCAAGTGCCGTCGGTACTTCCACTGAGAAGTTGCCGCTCGCATCCACGGTAGTGGTAAAGGTTTGCTGGGCTCCTAAATCATCGATAACCGTAAAGGTGATCACGGTGCCTTCTAGTGCATCACTGGTGCCGCTTAGAGTCGGTGTAACATCGTTACTTGAACCTGGGCTGGTTAAATCAAGCGTTGGCGCAATGGTATCAACCTCCCCTGCGCCTGTGGCGGTCGCTGAGTTACCCGCTGTATCGCTTACGCTTGCACTTACGGTATAACTGCCCTCAGCAAGGGCTGTTGTAACAGGGACTGACCATGTACCACTTGCGCCCACTGTGGCGGTAATGGTTTGCTGTGCGCCGGCGTTGTCTGTCACAATAATTGTCACTTCACTGCCTTGTGGCGCATCACTTGTGCCGGAGATCGTCGGTGTTGTGTCGTTGCTAACGCCGTTATCTGTAATAACAAGGCTCGGTGGGGTTAAATCAATCTCACCGGTTTCGCTCGCGCTGCCGATATTACCCAGACCATCGTCTACCTCGGCGGTCACTGTGTACTCACCTTCAGCTAATTCACTCGGCGCAGCAACGCTCCATACGCCACCGGTTACTGTGGTGGTTGTGGTGGTTTCAGCGCCTGAACTGTCTACAAACGTTAGGCTAATGGTGGTGCCATCGGCTGCATCACTTGTCCAATATATGTG
>NZ_PNCY01000049.1:0-5495 GCF_005887105.1 Pseudoalteromonas sp. S2893
CGAGCAATAGCAGCAGCTACCGCAGCTTTTTTATCATCAGCTGGGGCGGGCGCTTCATCGTTTTGTGGCTCTGCACTTTGCTCAGCTTTTTTAGCTTTAGCACGGGCAATAGCAGCAGCTACCGCAGCTTTTTTGTCATCAGCTGGAGCGGTTGCTTCATCGCTTTGTGGCTCAGCGCTTTGCTCAGCTTGCGCCGCTTTTTTCGCTTTAGCGCGTGCAATAGCAGCAGCTACGGCTGACTTTTTATCATCAGGTGCTGATGATGACTCGCCCTCGGCAGCTTTTTGTTCTTTATATTTACGTGCTTTTTCTTTACGTAGTGCGCGCTCTTTAGCTACTTCACTGTTATCTGGCTCTAACTCTTCACCTTGCTGTTTTTTCGCTTTGGCGCGGGCAATTGCAGCGGCTACAGCAGATTTTTCATCGCCATTCGATGATTTGCTCTTAACGCGGGCAAGGGCATCCGCTACTTTTTGTTTTTCATCTGATGTTTTTGCCGCTGGTTTACGTTTATGGCGGTTTTGACGTTCTTGTTGCTCGCGCTCTAGGCGTTCTTTACGGGCGTCAAAGCGCTCTTTTGCTCTATCGGCTTTAATTTTTTCGGCTTGCTGCTCTTTTATTTCTACTTTTGCTACGCGGTAATACTGCACCAATGGAATTTCGCTTGGGCATACATACGCACACGCGCCACATTCAATACAATCAAATAAGTTGTGCTCTTGTAATTTGTCGTATTCTTTTGATTTTGCAAACCATTGTAATTGCTGGGGTAATAACGAAGCAGGGCAGGCATCTGCACAGGCACTACAACGTATACAGGCTTTTTCAGGCCCTGGCTCTGCAAGCTCTTTATGATCGGGGGCTAAAATACAGTTGGTGGTTTTAATTACCCCAATACGCACAGTCGGTAAGGTAAAGCCCATCATCGGCCCGCCCATAACAACGCGCTGCTGGGGTACGGGTGAAAAACCTTGGCAATCAAGCAGGTGCTTAACTTCGGTGCCTAATAATGCCCATACATTACCTGCATTATGAATGGTGTTACCTGTTACTGTAACAACGCGCTCTATAAGCGGTTTACCTTCGTACACCGCTTGTTGCACAGCAAACAAAGTTCCTGTGTTGTGTACTAAAATACCAATATCGGCAGGAATACCGCCACTGGGTACTTCACGGTTTGTAAGTAATTTAATTAATTGTTTTTCGCCACCCGATGGATAAACAGTAGGCACCGTTTGAATAACAATATTGGCGTTGTGCTCTGCGGCACTTTTCATAGCCGCTATGGCTTCGGGCTTATTATCTTCAATGCCAACAATACACAGTGTCGGATTTAAAATTTGTTGCATTAACTCAATGCCTTGCACTACTTGCTTGGCATGTTCACGCATTAACACATCGTCGGCTGTTATGTATGGTTCGCACTCAACAGCATTAACAATTAAAAACTCAATAGGTTGTTTTATATCGGCTTTTACATAAGTAGGAAAGCCTGCTCCACCCATACCACTTATACCTGCTTGATGAATTATATCGACTAATTCATCGTGGCTAAGCTCACTTGGGTTAGGTGTTGGGGTTAGTTCGCACCATTGATCTTTGCCATCAGGCTCAATAATAATACTTAGCTCAGGTAAAGCCGATGGATGTGCCGAAGGCATAGAAGCAATATCTGTTATGGTGCCAGAGCTGGGCGCATGTACAGGCACAGACCAATTCGCAACGGGCACGGTAAGTGCTTGGCCTTTTAATACCTGTTGGCCTTTTTCTACAATTAATTTACCGTTAGCACCAATGTGCTGTTTAATTGGTACAACTAACTTATCAGGTAGAGGAAGCCTAGCAATACGCGCACTGTTAGAGAGTGTTTTTTGTTGTGGTGGATGCACGCCGCCCGGGAATGCCCAAACAGTGCCTTTTTTAATTTGTTCAAGTAACTTTTCCACTCAAACCTCTAATCTATTTGCGTGACAGGAATAGCATCAAGTTGCCATTTCCAGTTTTGTTTTGTTTCGGCTACAGGCAGCATATCAATGCAATCTACAGGGCAGGGCTCTACACATAAATCGCAGCCGGTACATTCTTCTATTAGTACAGTGTGCATTTGGCGTGTAGCACCGACAATGGCATCCACAGGGCATGCCTGAATACACTTAGTACAGCCTATGCACTCGTCTTCGCGAATATAGGCCACTGTTTTTATCGGCTCTGCTTGTTCGCCACCGGCAAGCGGTTTAGGCTCTACGCCCATTAAATCGGCCAGCTTTTTAACCGTTGCTTCACCGCCTGGTGGGCATTTATTAATTTCATCTCCGTTGGCAATTGCCTCAGCGTAGGGACGACAGCCCGGATAGCCACACTGGCCACACTGGGTTTGCGGTAAAATGGTATCTATTTGCTCAACAATTGGGTCGCCTTCTACACGAAAGCGAATAGCTGCAAAGCCTAAAATAAGTCCAAAAACAAGCGCTAGCGAGCCAAGCGCTATCAAGGCATACATTAAGGTCATATTAAAACTTCACTAATCCGGTAAAACCCATAAACGCCATCGACATTAAGCCGGCGGTGATCATAGCTATTGAGGCGCCTTTAAACGGGGTAGGAACATCTGCAGCAGCAAGGCGTTCGCGCAGCGCTGCAAATAATACAAGTACTAATGAAAAGCCAACGGCTGCGCCAAAACCATACACGGCCGATTGTAAAAAGGTGTGATCTTCTTTTATGTTAAGAAGCGCAACACCTAATACCGCACAGTTAGTGGTGATCAGCGGTAAAAATATACCCAGTAAACGGTATAAAGTCGGGCTAGTTTTACGCACAACCATTTCGGTAAATTGCACCACAACGGCAATCACTAAAATAAAGCTCATGGTGCGTAAAAATTCGATATCTAGCGGCGCTAAAATATATTGATTAACTAAATAGCTTGTAACAGAGGCAAGGGTAAGCACAAACGTGGTTGCTAAAGACATACCAATAGCGGTATCAAGCTTGCCTGATACACCCATAAATGGACATAAGCCTAAAAATTGTACTAATACAAAGTTATTAACTAGAACGGTTCCAATCAATAACAAGACATATTCTGTCATGTGTGCCTCGCGCTATTAAAATCCTGTGTATTATCCTTTTTTCTGCCCCGATAAACAACATATGCGAGTCGTTATCAGTTAAATAAACACAGTAAAATAATTAAGCGATCACAAAGCTGTAAAATTTATGTGATTTTAAAGTAAGCGAAAAATTAAACAGTTAAACGCAAAAAAGAGCACATGTGCTCTTTTTTACTTTCATTAAGGGTAGGTGCTAAATATCTTTAGGTTTTTCTATGTAATAACCTTGTACGCCGTCTAGGCAAAGCGTTTCTACTATGTGTTTTTCTTCTTGGCTTTCAACGCCCTCTGCAAACACACTCACACCAATGCGGTGGGCTAAATCAACCATTAGGCGCATAAAGTATTGATTGTTTTTATCATCTTCTAGGCCGCGGGTGTAACTTGCATCCATTTTAATAAAGTCTGGTTTTAAATCACGGAAAAACTTAAACGACGTTAGTCCAACACCAAAGCGTTCAACCGTTACGCGGGCACCTACGCGATGCACCATATCAATAAAACGTTTACTGGCTTTAATATTTTGCTGTAGGCCAAACTCACTTACTTCAAATACTAATTTAGAGGCTATATGCGTATCTTTTAATAAGCGGCGCTCTAACCAAATAACAAATTGATCGTTATGTGCACTTGATGCGGTTACATTCAGGCCAAAAAACTTTTCAGAGAGGTTACGGCTTTTAATTTTTTCAAGTGATGAGTCAATAATTAAGCGGTCAATTTCTATGGCCATATCGAGTTTTTCAGCCATGGCTAAAAACGAGGCCGTAGGAAGCACTTGGTTATCTTCGGTTTTAAAGCGCACTTGTATCTCTGCATACGCCTTAATACTTTTACCCAGCGGCATAATATTTTGCATTACTAAGTGAACACGTTTTGATTCAATTACTTCGTTAATCACTTTACGCCAGTTCTGGTTACCAAACCCAGCACTTACATTATTAACTAAATCGGTTTCGCGCTGCACATGCCATGCATTTACTTGCTTAGATTGCGCCATGCTCATTGCGTTATCGACAACCGATAATAGCTCACCCAGCGGTTTGCCTTTTTCGTAGCCCACAATACCTGTATTAGCCACAGAGCTTAGCTCTTGATTTTGTTGATATTGAGTAAAGCGGGATTGCAGGTTTTCACCAAAACGCTCTGCTTCTTTAAGTGGGGTATTAGGCAGTACAATGGCAAAGTCTGAGCTATTTAGCCTAAATACTTGGCTGCCGGTGTAAGTGCCGCTTATATGCTTAATTATATCCGCCACACCTTTAACGTAGTCATCACCTTTTTGGTAGCCACGGCTTTGGTTTATAGTTTGCAGCTCACTACAGCGTACAAGCGCTAACGATCCAAACGTACTGCGCTCACTGTTTTCGATGTGTTTTTCGTAATATTCAACAAACATATTACGGTTACCTAATTCGGTAATTACATCTTTATAGGCTTCTTGTTTGATACTTAGGGCAGCGTTTTGAATATCATCATTTTTATTTTTTAAAAAATGCGAAAGGCGATTAAAGCTCGGGACTAAATCTTTACCTAGCTTTTTCATTTTACTGGCATCAAGTGCGGTGTCTAAGTCGTCGCCAATTTGATTTTGGTTAATGTAAATGTCTATTACATCGGCAACGGTCATGCTGATATTTTTATTTAAGCTATGAAAAATAGACTTCATTAATATGATAGGAATAATCACTAAAAAGGCAGAAATAAATATAACTATAAATAACGAGGTTTGTAACTGCTGCGCTAAACGTTCAATGTTGAGGGTAAATTCTACTTTTATATCTGCAGCGTCGTTAACGGCAAACTGTGGGCGAACCGAATTAAAGCTAGATTGAATAAATTCAGCAAACATGGGTAGCTGGGTAGGGGAGTTAACTGAAAATACTTCAGCCCCTTGGTAGTCTCTTAGTATAAAGCTTGAAAACGTTTTACCATCGCCAATCGCTTTTTTTATACTTTCAGGCGAAAGCTCATCACTTGTTAAGCTGTTAATGTAACGTGTTACACTGGTTTGTGCTGAAGTTTGTGCTTCACTTACTGCATTATTAAAGCTTACAGATATGAAGTAGCTTCCAGCCGCAACACATACAAGCCAAGACAGGATTTGTATAAAAATAAGTTTTTTAAAGCCAGCCATGTTATCAATCTTTTAATAGTTCAAAAGGAAAGGAATCAGGTCCTTGATCATTCAACTAATAGCAACACATTAGAATAGATATTATGTTTTAGTTATAAAGCAGAAGAGTAGTGGAAAATTACTGAAATGTCTATGAAATTCTTATGATTGGCTCCCCCTCCCCGACTCGAACGGGGGACCTGCGGATTAACAGTCCGTCGCTCTAACCAACTGAGCTAAGGGGGCACCCGAATACAGTTCAACGG
>NZ_PNCY01000005.1:0-213233 GCF_005887105.1 Pseudoalteromonas sp. S2893
GCTTACAGCTTACAGCTTACAAAAATTATAACGGCATCTTGTTTTTCATATCAAGCTAAAATTAACTTAATTGCTTGATAAATATATATCTTCTTTGTTTAACACGTACAGTGGTATGAGTTTGCGGCTGCTTGCTACAATATGTTTGCTGTGAACATTTATAACGCGGGTGTTTACTGCTACGCCATTTGGGCGGTAAATTAACGTACCTGCTAATACATAGTTAGCCATGCTGCTTTCGCTTAGCTTTTCTATATCGCGAGATAACACAAAGTCGCCTCTGTTTGATACATCAATGTTGTCCATGGTTTTAAAATCTACCACGCCGTAGCCAAATTTTTGCAGCTGATGAATAAACGTCTCTGCTAATTGATTACCCAACTGATTACTTTTATTAAGCGATGCGTCTAAATCTACAATGGTGGTAACCGCTATGTTGATGCTGTTGTTATCGGGCGCTTCGGCTTCAAGCGTATCGACTAAATCCAGCGCCATTTGCTCTACATAGTTTGCCAGCGTTTTGTGGTGTTTAAGCGGTGTAAACTGCCTTGCTGTGTCGTACTCACTTTGCTGCTGCACAGATTGGTTGGCATACATAGGCGTGGGTTGGCTACTTTGCGTTACCACGGTGTAATCTGAGCGCGTGTTTATGCTTTCGTTATGCTCATTATTTTGCGTTATTGAACAGCCAGTTAATACTAACGTTGCCGTTAGCCCCGCTATAGCAGATAGTTTGTAAAACATGGTCAACCTCACTCGCTGGCTTGTTTAAGCATAATTCCGTCGGTGCGATAGCTACTGTTTAGCGCATCCACCACTGATTGAGGAATAAACCCTTGCGCACTGCCCACTACCGCTTTACTTTTAATGCCCACTATTCGTGCATTTACCAGTACGCCGCCTTGGTGGCTCACAAGTGTTCCTGCTAATACGTAATTAAAGTTTTGATCTTGGTTTAGCTCTAGGTAGTCGCGGCTAAATACAAAGTCGCCTGCGGGGGTTACTCGCATATAATCGGTGGTTTTAAAATCGATAACCGGTACTCCAAAACTATGCAGTTCGTGCATAAAGCTTTCGGCTATTTGGTTACCTAACAGGCTTCCATCGCTGTAGTCATCATCTAAAAATACAAAGCTAGAAACGGCAAGTGGCGTTTTGTCGTTTACGTATTGCAGGTTTTCGACCATGTCTTGCATTATACCGCGCACATAATGGTTTATATTTTTGCGCTTTGCAGGGGCACTTTTGGTGTAGTTACTTTGCTTGTTTAAGTTAGACTGAAATAACGCTTCATTTGGTGCAGGTGCTTTTACCGCACGTTGCTCTGAAACAAGCTGGGCTGCATTGTCTTGCTCAACCTGCTCCGGCTCTGAATGTAGCGAATTTAACATTTGCGAACAGCCAAAGCCTAATGGCAAACATAGGGTAATTAATAGGTTTCTCATGGTGTGCTCCTGATTAATATTCGCTGCGGTACAAAGAGCCGTCACGCTGCTGAATTTTTTCGTTTCCCCACATTACATTTATAGGGATCTCTGTGCTGCCTGCCGACAGTACTTGCTTGTTTTCAATATTAACGAGTCGTGCATTAACTATGTAAGCATGCTGTTGGCGCGTTACAGTGCCGGTGATGACTAAGTCAATATTTTGGCGATTGCGTAATTTACTTAAGTCGCGGCTTAATATACTGTCTGCGTTTTGCGCTAATATAAGGTTATTGCCAAGGCGGTACTCAACGGTATGATAGCCAAGCTGGGTAAATTGCGTTAATAAGCTTTCTTGAATTTGTAAGCTCAAACCCGAGGCCTGCCCTGCTACTAGCTTAGTATCTAAAGCATCGGCATAAAAAAAGCTACTCACACCAATACGCGCATTGGCATTTAAAGCGCCATTTACATGGTTAAGCTGCGAGGTTAGATTTGCTACATACTCGTTAACGGTATAGGGTGCCATTGCTGCTTTTGGCGCGTCAGTAGGCACACTCGGCTCTGGGGGCGGAACCAAGTTGCAAGCAGTTAAATTTAACAATACTAAAGGCAGTAAAAGGCGCATAGTTGCCGTCCTCTTTAAAACATACCGAGGATAAAGCAATTATTATGCCTAATTAACCTAAACTCTGGATAATAAACCTATCTCTAGCCAGAGATAATAAATTTAAGTATCAAGATAGTTCAATATGCTAGTAAGGCTCTTAACCAGAGTTCAGGTTAATTAACTTTGAGGCGTTTTGACGTAGTAGGTTACAAAGCAGGTATTATTGTTTATTAATGACTTACATGCATCCTTTGCTGCTTCTTTTGTTTTAAACGCACCAAGCTTTAATCTATAAAAGGTATGCTGGTCAATCAGTACTTGCTCGGTATTTACTTCAAGCTTATTTGAGGCCGATTGAAATTGCTTTATAGCCGCTTCAAGTACCGCTTTATTTTTATACGCCCCCACTTGCACAGCAAACAGCGCATTTGTATCCACAACAGCTAAGTGGTTAGTTTGCTGTGGTTTTGGCTGCGCGTTAAGTTGTTTTAATTTATCTACTGTGCGCTGTAATTCACTTTCTAGCTTTAACAGTCTTTCTAGTTGAGGCTTGGTTTGTTGCCACTGCTGCGCTGACTCTTTGAGTACGGCTAAGTCATCTTTTTTAATGAGCATCGCCTGCTTTTGGGCCGTTGCTAGTGCGTGAGCACTGTTTGCTAATGCAAAGCCTAAAACTAATGAGGCTAAAAAATCCTTGTAGTGCAGCATAAGTATGTTGTTAATTTGGGTAAGAGTGAGCGCTATTTTAACAGCCAATCAACGCTAAGCAAGTCACGCGTGCTACGGCCTATTGCGCTTTTATACCAATTAGCTTAATTAAGTAATCTATTTAGAGGATAGTAAAACGTATTGATAGCTAGACAAAAAATTTGCTATTTAGTTGTTCTAAACGAGATTTATTAACGCAGAACGCAACACGATTAGGCCCATAAAATGATTATTTATTATTGCGGGTTGGTATTACTATTAAAGTTTAATTGGCTTATCGGTGTAGTTACTTACAATGCAGTCGAGCTTATACATTTTAAATACTTCACAGTCGGCTTTGGCATTTTTAAAGTTTTTATAAGAGCCAAGCTTTAAGCGATAAAAGGTTTTATCATTTATTTTTGCGGTTTCTACGTTGGTTAATATTTTATCTCTAAATAGTGGCGCTGCTTTGGTATTTAGTTCTTGCCAAGCTTTGGCTACATCCTGCTTAGAATCAACCGAGGCAACTTGTAATGCAAATACATGTTTAGGGGTATTAAGCTTAAGAGTTTGCTTTTGGTTATTGTTAGCGGCTTTGTAAGTTTGCTGACGACGTGGCTTATTACTGGTTGTACGCGAAGGCATGCGAGTGTAACGGCTGCTGTAGGCAGGGCTTGCATTAGATTGTGCAATAGCTTTAGAGTTTATTATATCTATGTGATTAACCAGATAAGTAATTTCTTTTTCAAGCTTTAAAATACGCTCTATACCGGCGCGTGCTTGCTGCCATTGCATTGCGGCATCTTTTAATTGCGCAAGCTCTAGTGCAGTTATCGATACGTAATCGGGCGTGGTGTTAGGTATTTCATTATCAACAGCAGGTTTAGCGGTAGGCGTAATAGAGCACGCCGTGCCAAACGTAAGCGTAAAAAGGCATACAAAAAAGTGTTTATAGTATTTTTTTAATTTAAGCATGTACCCGTTATCCTGAAAGCAGTGCCTGTGCACTTACATTTCAGTTAAACATTCTCACAAGAAAGCGTTTAACTTAGCAATTTAAACAATGAGCGATTTTTGCTCCCGCACGCTAATTTACCTGCATAGATAAAATTAACATGGCCCTTCCGTGAGTTTGGCTTTTAATACAACTTTGATGCCAATTAACATAAACTTTACAATATAAATTACGTTATGTTGCTATATAACGCAAGTCAAATTCAGAACATAATTAAGCGTAGACCATCTTTATTACTGGCGGCGTTAAAATTAAGTAAAGCCTTACCTATTTTGGTATTAATAATTTAGCACTAAAAAAGGCGCCTAAACAGGCGCCTTGGTGGGTAGTTTAATAAAACCTAAATTAACGATTTAATAAATGTTTTTAAATCATCTGCAAACTCGTCGCGGCGCAGAGCAAACTCTATCGTTGCTTTTAAGTAGCCTATTTTGCTACCGCAATCGTGACTGCGGCCTTTCATTGCGTACGCGTCTACTTTTTCTTGCTGCATTAGCATGGCAATTGCATCTGTAAGTTGAATTTCGTTGCCAGCCCCTTGCGGCGTTTTAGCAAGCAGTGGCCAGATGTTTTCGCTTAATACATAACGCCCTACTACCGATAGGTTTGAAGGTGCTTCATCTACTGGCGGTTTTTCTACCATGTTTATAATTGGCGAGCTTTCACCTTGGTGAAGCTCTACGTCACCTAAATCAACAACACCAAATTTGTCTACTTCGTCCATTGGTACTGGCTCAACCATAATTTGGCTGTGCTTAGTTTCTTCAAAACGGGCGATCATCTCTGCTAGGTTGTCTTTTTTAAGGTCGCTCTCTACGTCATCAACAATTACATCTGGCAAAATAACCACAAAAGGTTCGTTGCCAATAATTGGCGCTGCACAGTTAATTGCGTGGCCTAAGCCTTTGGCTTCGCCTTGGCGTACGTGAATAATGGTCACATCTTTAGGGCAAATTGCCTGTACTTCGGCAAGTAATTGCCGCTTTACACGTTTTTCAAGCGTGGCTTCTAGCTCAAAGCTGGTATCAAAATGGTTTTCGATAGAGTTTTTACTTGAGTGCGTTACAAGTACAATCTCTTTAATGCCTGCTGCTACCGCTTCATTTACTACATATTGAATAAGCGGGCGGTCTACCACAGGGAGCATCTCTTTAGGAATAGCTTTTGTGGCAGGTAACATACGCGTTCCAAGGCCTGCTACTGGGATCACTGCTTTCATCTTGTTCTCCTTAATCTTATTATACTGAAAACGGATATTGGATTGGTTCGTGGCATTGATAGCCTACTACTTCAAAATCGTCTCGTGTTACCCATGTTTCTATATCTTCTAGTGATTTTATGTTTGGGTTAATATTTAATTGCGGTGAGTCAAACGGCTCACGTGTTAGCTGTACATCGCGCATTAACGGTAACTGGTTTTCGTAAATATGCGCATTAGCAATTTTATGATACGCCTTACCTGCTTTATGGCCGGTAATTTGCGCCACCAATGCCAGTAATACAAAACACTGAATTTGATTAAAATTAAGGCCCAGCGGCACATCGCAACTGCGTTGATACGATGTTAAATACAGCGTGTCGCCAAGCAGCGAAAACGTATGCGTGTGCATACATGGGCGCAAGCAACCAAGCTCAAACTCACCAGGATTATAAAAGGTAATTATTTCACCTCTGTCATCAATCCCGTTTTTTAAGTTATTTATTACTTTAGCAAGCTGATCGAGCGTTGAGCCATCTGGGCGCTGCCAATTACGCCCTTGCACGCCATAAACGCGGCCCATGTCGTCCTCGCCTTTGCGGTTAGGGTTATTTAGCCATGCGTTATTATCGTTTGCGTTTGCATCCCAGGTTTTACAGCCTATATCGCGAAATTGCGCTGCGCTATCGTACCCTCGTAAGTAACCTAAAAGCTCTGCTATAGCGGCTTTGTAGTAACTTTTACGAGTAGTGATCATAGGAAATTTATTATTACCTACATCGTATTCTAAGTCGGCATTAATAACGGTTAAGCAGCGCGTGCCTGTGCGTTTGTTTTCTACCCATACACCTTCGTCAACGATGCGCTGACATAATTTTAAATATTGTTTCATGATCTGTTCTTACTATGCCTTTGCTGCGGTTACAGGTTGCGGTTTTTTGTACGCCCAAATTAATAGCCCTAGGCCACCAATTATCATAGGTAACGAGAGTATTTGGCCCATTGAGATAAAATCGGCAAATAGGCCAAGCTGCGCATCTGGTTGGCGGAAATATTCAATACAAAATCTAAATACGCCGTACCCTAATAAAAATACACCGGCTACACTGCCTGCAGGGCGAGGCTTTTTGATAAACCATAATAAAATTAAAAACAGGACTAGCCCTTCAAAAAAGGCTTCGTATAACTGCGATGGGTGACGCGCAAGCGGCCCACCCGTTGGAAATACCATTGCCCATGGCACATCGCTTACGCGGCCCCATAACTCGCCATTTATAAAGTTACCAATACGCCCTGCTAATAAGCCTACCGGAACCAGCGGCACCACAAAATCTCCCACTGCGAATAGTGATTTTTTGCGAGATTTTGCAAATAGTATAATAGCGGTAATAACCCCTAATGTTCCGCCGTGGAACGACATACCGCCTTGGTCAATTCTAAATAAATACAATGGATTTTCTAAAAAGTAACTAAACTGATAAAACAATACATAGCCAATTCTGCCGCCTAAAATAACCCCTAGCATGCCGTAAAAAAGCAAGTCGCTAACTTGCTCTTTAGTCCAACCAGAGTTTGGTTTTTCGGCTTGACGATTAGCAAACCACATCGCAAATGCAAAACCAATTAAATACATTAAACCGTACCAACGTACGCTTAGCGGTCCAACAGAAAAAATTATTGGATCGATTTGAGGAAACTCAAGTGCCATAAATAAACCTTTAGCTAAAAACCATTTTAAGTGCGATGAGCACAAGCAACACCGCGAAAATTTTCTTTATTATATTAACAGGTAAATAATGAGTTGCTTTAGCCCCTAAAGGCGCCACAAACCACGATGTTATTACAATACCAAATAATGCAGGTAAGTATACAAACCCTGCGAACCCATGGGCTAAATCGGTTACCTGCCAGCCTGCGCTTATATAACCAATAGAGCCAAATAGCGCGATAACAATGCCGCTCGCTGATGCACAGCCTATCGCTTTTTTCATATCAACTGAAAAGTAATTAAGCATAGGGGCAATAAGTGCGCCGCCACCAATACCTATTAAACCAGAAAGCGCGCCCATAAGGGCAGAAATGCTCCCTAAAATAACCCCTTTTGGTAGCGGTTTTTCTTTAAGCGATTTACTACGTGATGCCAACACCATTCTGCCTGCAATAAACACAACACTAATTGCAAACACGCTGCGTAATGCTTGTTCGGGTATTAAACTTGCGGCAAAGCCACTTATTAACGCGCCTAAGCCTACACCCGACATAACCCACGGTGCAATTTGCCATGGCACATTATCATTTTTATGATGAGCCAAGACTGAAGAAGTAGAAGTGAATAAAATAGAGGCAAGCGATGTTGCAATAGAAATAACTAATATGTGATCAGGTGAAGTAACGTCAAACATCAGTAATAAGCTACTTAAAACAGGCACAATAATTAAACCGCCGCCTATCCCTAATAGCCCAGCTAAAAAGCCAACTACACAGCCAAGTAGCGCACAACTGGCCACGAGTAAAGCTAAGTCATACATAGTGTTCTCAAATACCTTTTCGTGCGCCTATATTAAAGGATTATAAAGTTAATAGCATCTTTAAGCGCTGCATTATTTGGCGGTGTAGAATAGATCGCCTAATTGGTGTTCAATCATAAAATTGCGCGTTAAGCGCAGTACCTGTTTAGCGTTCGATTGCACTAAGCACTCTGCGAGTAATTGCTGCATATCGTTAATATTTAAGCGCCTTAAAATCCACTTTACTTTAATTAACGACGACATGTTCATACTTAAATGCCTATAGCCCATGGCAATGAGTAAAATAGCGCCCTCTGGCTCGCCGCCTAGCTCGCCACATAAACTAAAGGGTAAACAGTGTTTATTACATTCATTCGCTACTTTATTTAATACCCTTAACACGCCGGGGTGATATGGGTTAAATAACTGAGCCACCCGCGCATTTGCTCTATCGACAGCAAGTAAGTATTGCGTTAAATCGTTACTGCCTACTGAGCAAAAATCTACTTTTTTAGCCCACTCGTCGAGCATAAATATACTTGAGGGTACTTCAAGCATAATGCCTACTTCTGGGCGCTCCAAGTTTTGCTCTGGGTGTTTTTCTGCCAGTTCAAAATAAGCTTGTTCAAATAACGCGAGCGCTTCGTCTACCTCTTCTGTACCGCTGATCATAGGCAGCATTATTTTTAAATTACCTAAGCCCATATTTGCTTTTAACATAGCTTTGAGCTGATCTAAAAATAGCTCTGGATGGTCAAGGCTTATGCGTATGCCGCGCCACCCTAAAAAGGGATTTTCTTCGGTGATATTAAAGTAATCTAAAACTTTATCGCCACCAATATCTAGGGTTCGCATAACCACTGGCGCCGGGTGGTAACTTTTTAGTACCTCCCTATACCAGTTTTCTTGCTCAGCTTGCGATGGAAATTGCCCCTTTTGCATAAACCATGCTTCGGTACGATAAAGCCCTACTCCATCGCAAATATGCGCACTGCTTTGCTCGGTATTAAGCTCAAGCCCTGCATTTAGCATTAAATTTATTTGCTCACCATCTAAGGTAACCGACTGCGCACTTTGCTCTGCTAAAAAGCGGTTATTGAGTAGTTTATCTTGGTGCTTTAACTGTGCGTATTCATCGAGTAACACTTGCGAAGGAGAAATATATAAACGCCCAGCAAAGGCATCTAAAATCATTGGTTTGGCATCAAATTGCAATAAGGGTAAATCTTCAATCCCCCAAATAGCCGGTATTCCCATTGCTCGGGTTAATATAGAGGCATGGCTATTGGCTGAGCCATTCACACTCACTACACCCGCTAAATGCCCGTTGGGTACTTCAGCCAGCATGGCGGGCGTTAAGGTATTCGCAATTAATATGGTATTGGGTGGGTAATCTTTTACTGCGTGTTCTGTGTTTACTAGGTGGTGTAATACCCTTAAACCAATGTCTTTTACATCAACTGCGCGCTCTTTAATGTAGGGGTCTTGCATGGCATTAAACTGCGAAATAAGCCGCTCAATAACAATTTTTAAGGCGCTTTTTGCGCACCAGCCCTCTTGTAACTGTACCTCAACATTGTGGCCTAAACTTTTGGCATCAAGTAATTGTTGGTATACATCAAATACCGCGAGTGCTTCACGCGGTATTGAGTCACTCAAGGTCATAGACAGGGTATTAAATTCTTTGCGGGTGGCAGCAACGGCTTGTGAAAACAAACGGCGTTGCTCGGCGCTATCGGGATCTTTTTTTAGCTCTATAGATTTAAAGTCGAGCTTGGGCAGTACCACAAAGGCTTGGCCAATCCCAATACCTGGTGCACTCGACACCCCTTTGAGCACTGAGGTTTGGTGTGATGATTCGTCTTGGCGTAAAAGCTCTTTTATTTCAGCATGCGCAAGTTGTGAGGCTAGCTGTGCTGAAAGGGTAATTAAAAACGACTCTTCGTCTTGGCTAAAAACCCGCGCCATTTTTTGTTGTACAACAATAACGCCCAATACCTTTTTTTGATGTACCACAGGCACAGACAAAAAGGCATTGTAACCTTCTTCGTTTACTTCGGGGGAGAGCTTAAAACGCGGATGAGATTTTGCAAAAGCTATATTAATGGGCTCTTCACGCTGGGCTACTAAACCTACAAGCCCTTCGGTAAAGCCAATTCTAAACTTACCTACGGCGTCGGGGTTAAGGCCTTCGGTTGCCATAAGTACAAAGTTATCTTGACTGTAGTCGGCAAAATAAATAGAGCAGCACTGGGTTTTCATGGCCTCTTTAACCATTTTCACAAAGCACACTAAGGCACTGTCTAAATTCGCTTGTTGCGAAACAGACTCAGCAATAGTTCTAAGTGTTGCCAGCATTACCTGCTCCTTATTTTATAATTATGCTACTACCTTTTGTGTCGCCACTGTTCTTTATGATGTTCTCTTTTATTAAAAGGCATTGCAAACGGTGCAAACTCTTTCATCACCCGTCTGTATACATCGCGTTTAAACGATACCACTTGCCTTACTGGGTACCAATAACTCACCCAGCGCCAATCATCAAACTCGGGATGATGTGTTTTAAGCAAGTTTACATCTTCATCTTTGCAACGCAGTTTTAATAAAAACCATTTTTGTTTTTGCCCAATACACACCGGACTAGAGTCGCGGCGAATTAATCGCTTGGGTAATTTATAGCGTAACCAATGTTTTGAGCTTGCAACTATTTCTACATCTTCTGGTCGCAAACCTACTTCTTCGTGTAATTCACGGTACATGGTTTGTTCGGGTGTTTCTCCGTCATCAACACCGCCTTGGGGAAATTGCCAAGAATGTTGACCGTAACGTCTAGCCCAAAAAACCTGCCCCTGATTATTGCAAATTACAATTCCGACATTGGCACGAAAACCTTCGGCATCAATCACCTTAGTGCCTCATTTGTAAGTCGATTTTTAATGATTGTTCCACATTAGCTGCAATTCGGCAAACACTATTATCCCCAAAGTCATCACGCCCTAATCGCACGTTTACTATTTACGCTGTGCATAACGACTTAACCTTAAATGAGCACTGAGTAATTACAAGGATAAAATAACCCTTAATTCACGCAACTTTTAGCAAAAAAAGCTAAGCTATGCCTTGATTATTATGTTTAGTGCTATTTACTCACAGCTTGTGTATAACTTTTGATAAACAAGGCTATTTTGCAAACAAGTCCACAATAGCAGATCTAAAAACTCGCTTTCTCCACAGATTCTGTGGATAAACATGTTTATATAGTTGTATTTATCCCATATAGAATTTGCTAACTTAATTAAAGCTGAATGAGTTAATTGAAAATATTAAAGCTAGTCAGTCACTTACAGTTAAACTGTTACTTTTTGGGGTGAGCAAAATTACGCCAAACACAGTGCGTATAAAAAACAACCAAAAGCAAAGATATCCACCTTACGGGGGTTTTGCTATCATGGCGCTGTTAATTATTCAAGGTAAATGAGTAGCATGCGACCAACAAAACCCCATTCAATTAATGACTTAATGCAACGCGTAAACGCTATTGCCGGTTTAACATTAGGGCAATTAGCCTCTCAATACAGCTTTAAAACCCCTGACGACCTATTACGCGAAAAAGGCTGGACCGGGCAACTTATTGAATACGTGTTAGGCGCTACTGCAGGCTCAAAACCCCTCCCCGACTTTGAAGATTTAGGCATTGAATTAAAAACACTGCCTATTTCGTATAAAGGAAAACCCTTAGAAACCACTTTTGTGTCGGTTACCCCCCTTATAAACGTAACCGGCATGACGTGGCATACAAGCGCTGTGCGTAAAAAACTCAATCATGTTTTATGGCTGCCTATATTGAGTGAGCGCGATATTGCGCCTTTTGATAGAACCATAGGCAGTGGTTTTTTATGGCAGCCTACGCCTGAGCAAGATGCGTTGCTACAACGTGATTGGGAAGAACAAATGGAGTTAATAGCGCTTGGGCGCGTTGATGAAATATCAGGCCATTTAGGGGATGCTATACAAATTAGACCTAAAGCCGCTAATAGCAAAGTAGTTACCGATGCTATTGGTCCAAATGGGCAAACAATAAAAACCTTACCGCGTGGTTTTTATTTAAAAACCAGTTTTACAGGGGCTATTTTAAAGCAGCAGTTTCAGCTCTGAGCTGTGCAGAAAATATTATGAGTTAAGCAAACCCTGTTTCGCATTACTTGCGCGAGTCAGCGAGCTTAACGCCTACAAGATATTTCACCTTTTTAATAAAACAATTTGTGGTTTAAATAAAGAGTTTTCGCTTTTCTTGTACCCTCTTTTCGCACTGCGTGCGCGCGTCAGCAAGCTTAACGCCTACAAAGCATTCTCATCTCTTTAAAAAAGTATCAGGCATAAAAAATCCCCGCATTAGCGAGGATTTTATTATCTAAAATTAAAAATAAGATTCTATATAAAATAGAATTACTGACCTTTAACTTCTTTAAGACCGTTGTAAGGTGCTTTAGAACCTAGCGCTTCTTCAATGCGAAGAAGTTGGTTGTACTTAGCAACACGGTCAGAACGGCTCAATGAACCTGTTTTAATTTGACCAGCAGCAGTACCTACCGCTAAATCAGCAATAGTTGCATCTTCTGTTTCGCCAGAACGGTGCGAAATAACAACTGTAAAGCCTGCATCTTTAGCCATTTTGATTGCTGCTAACGTTTCAGTTAGTGAACCAATTTGGTTAAATTTAATTAGGATTGAGTTAGCAATACCGTTATCAATACCGCGTTTTAAAATCTTTGTGTTAGTTACGAATAAATCATCGCCTACTAATTGGATTTTATCGCCCATTAATTTAGTTTGGTGTGCAAAGCCATCCCAATCTGACTCATCTAAGCCATCTTCAATAGATACAATTGGGTATTGCTCAGTTAAATCTTTTAAGAAGTAGTTAAACTCTTCTGAAGTGAACTTTTTGCCTTCACCTTTCAGATCGTAAATGTTTGCTTCTTTGTCGTAAAACTCAGAGGCTGCACAGTCCATAGCCAGTGTAATATCTTTACCTAGCTCGTAACCTGCGTTTGCTACAGCTGTTTTAATAGCAGCAAGTGCCGCTTCGTTTGATGCAAGGTTTGGTGCAAAACCACCTTCATCACCTACCGCTGTAGAGTGGCCATCTGCTTTTAATACTTTAGCAAGGCTGTGGAATACTTCAGCGCCCATACGTAGGCCTTCGCGGAAGTTTTCAGCGCCAACAGGTTGGATCATAAATTCTTGAATATCTACAGAGTTATCGGCGTGCTCACCACCGTTGATGATGTTCATCATAGGTAACGGCATTGAGTAAACACCTGGTGTACCGTTTAAGTCTGCGATGTGCTCGTAAAGCTCAACTTTTTTAAATTGTGCAGCGGCTTTTGCAGTCGCTAGTGATACCGCTAAGATAGCATTTGCACCTAGTTTTTCTTTATTTTCGGTGCCATCTAAATCTAGCATTACTTTATCTACAGCACTTTGCTCTAATGCATTTTGGCCTTTTAGCGCATCCGCAATTTCGTTGTTAATAAAACCAACTGCGTTTAATACGCCTTTACCTAAGTAACGGGCTTTGTCACCATCACGTAGCTCTAGTGCTTCGCGAGTACCTGTTGATGCACCTGAAGGAGCGGCAGCGCGGCCCCAAGAACCATCAGCTAAATATACATCAGCTTCAACAGTAGGGTTACCACGCGAGTCCATAATTTCGCGACCAATTACTTTTACGATTTCTGACATCTTGATTCCTCTATATTCCCAAAATGGTGAGTTCAGCTAACTTTACTACGTTTTATATCTTTTAGTCAGCCCTTTAGACAAAAAAGCCGTGCAATATGCACGGCTTTTTTTAATTACGAAGACGTTTTTTGATGAGTATGAGCAGCTGCTACAAACCCTTCAAATAACGGGTGACCATCACGTGGTGTTGACGTAAATTCCGGGTGGAATTGCGCGGCAATAAACCATGGGTGATCTTTGTTTTCGATGATCTCTACTAGTTTTTTATCTTCTGATAAACCGGTAAAGCTTAAGCCTGCTTGCTCTAATTGCTCTACAAAGTTGTTGTTTACTTCGTAGCGATGACGGTGACGTTCAATAATTTCTGTATTGCCGTACACTTCGTGCACCTTAGAACCCGGCGTTAAGTGACATTTTTGTGCGCCTAAACGCATCGTGCCACCTAAATCAGATTTTTCATCACGTATTTCAATGTTACCCTCAGCATCTAACCACTCGGTAATTAAGCCCACTACTGGCGCTTTTGAGTGAATATTAAACTCAGTTGAGTTAGCGTCGGTTAAACCTGCAACATTACGTGCGTATTCAATAAGCGCTACTTGCATACCTAAACAAATGCCTAGGTAAGGTACTTTGTTTTCACGGGCATACTTAGCCGCTAAAATTTTACCTTCAACACCACGGCCGCCAAAACCACCTGGTACTAAAATAGCGTCTAGATGAGAAAGCAGTTCTACCCCTTTGCTTTCTAAGTCTTGCGAGTCAACGTATTCAATATTAATGGTTAAACGGTTTTTAAGACCTGCATGCTTTAATGCTTCGTTAACTGATTTGTATGCATCTGGTAGTTCAATGTACTTACCAACCATACCAATCGTTACTTCGCCAGTCGGGTTAGACTCTTGATAAAGTACTTGTTCCCATTCAACTAAATCAGCTTCTGGTGCGTCAAGGTGGAAACGACGACACACAAAGTTATCTAGCTCTTGTGATTTTAATAGCGCAGGAATTTTGTAAATGCTGTCTACGTCAGGAAGCGAAATAACCGCTTTTTCTTCAACGTTTGTGAACAATGCAATTTTTGCACGTTCGTTGTTAGGCAATTTACGGTCTGAGCGACAAATAAGAATATCTGGCTGAATACCTACAGAGCGTAACTCTTTAACTGAGTGCTGTGTTGGTTTGGTTTTTACTTCGCCTGCAGGCCCTAAGAATGGCACTAGCGTTAGGTGAATAAATAGCGCGCGTTCGCGGCCAATTTCTGTACCTAACTGACGAATTGCTTCAATAAATGGTTGTGATTCAATATCTCCTACTGTGCCACCAATTTCTACAATCGCAATATCATGACCTTCAGCACCGTCGTATACACGTTGCTTAATGTCATTTGTGATGTGTGGAATAACCTGAATGGTTGCACCTAGGTATTCACCACGGCGCTCACGACGTAGTACATCTTCGTACACTCGCCCTTGTGTGAAGTTGTTGCGGCTGGTCATTTTGGTGCGAATAAAACGCTCGTAGTGACCTAAATCAAGATCCGTTTCGGCGCCGTCTTCTGTAACGTATACTTCACCATGTTGAATTGGGCTCATTGTGCCTGGGTCAACGTTTATGTAAGGATCCAGCTTTAAAATGGTAACATCTAAACCGCGGGCCTCTAAAATAGCTGCCAATGACGCTGCTGCAATACCTTTACCCAACGAAGAAACAACCCCGCCAGTAACGAAGATAAATTTTGTACTCATGCGAACCCTAGAATATCAGGAATTAAAAGGAATATAACACCCGAGAAAGAGACTCTGGGTATATCATCAAGACGGGGCGAAATTGTACCAAAACAGCGTTGAGCAATCCAGCTAAAAATAGCGTTTACGCGCACAAAAAATGTTCGTTGATTAACATTAGGTTGTACTGAGCTAATCTTATTTCGCTTTTTTAATGGCTTCCCATGCTTCTTCCATTTCGTCAAGCGTTGCGCGCTCTAAACTTTTACCTTTTGCAATTAAATAACCTTGCACTTTTTCAAAGCGCGCCGAGAACTTATCGTTGGCTTGTCTGAGTAGTTGCTCTGGGTCGCGTTTAACATGGCGAGCCACATTTACCGTGGCAAATAATAAGTCGCCTATTTCTTCTGCTGTATGATCGGATGAAGGGTCGTGCTCAAGCGCTTCTTTTACTTCAAGTACTTCTTCACTTACTTTATCAAGTGCCCCGTGGTAGCTTGGCCAATCAAAACCAAGTGCGGCAACACGCTGCTGAATTTTTTTAGCTTTAGTTAGGCTTGGCATATTGGTGGGTATATCTTGCCAAAGTGAGGCTTTGCTTGGCTGTACTTTTGCTGCACGCTCTTGTGCTTTAATTGCTTGCCATTGCTTTGCTAATTGCTCGTCGGTTAATGCTTGCTTGGTGTTAAAAACATGAGGGTGACGGCGGGTAAGTTTACTATTTAGCTCACTAACCACGTCGTTAAAATCAAATAGCTCCTGCTCTTTGGCAAGTTGTGCGTAAAAAACGATTTGAAACAGTAAATCACCCAGCTCATTTTTAAGCTCGTTTAAATTACCCGACTCTATGCAATCGGCCACTTCAAAGGCTTCTTCTAGCGTGTGCGGAACAATCGATTTAAAGTTTTGCTTGCGATCCCACGGGCAACCGTCGGTAGGATCGCGAAGCAACGCCATAATATCGAGTAGTTGCTCAAGTGCGTTAACGTTTGCCATTTTATTGGTTTCGCTTGGCACTGTGCACACCTTCAATTTGATGCAGTTTAGACAAAACCCGGTTTGTGCCCGATAGGTCATGCACTTCTATTTGCATAGTAAATACCGCTAACTGATCGGCCCCAACAGTATTGACGTTCATGTTGATCACATTTACTTTTTCGTTAGCCAGTACAGAGCTAATATCGCGAATTAAACCTGAGCGATCGCTTGCTTCTATTTTTATACTTAGCGCATAAGAGCCGTTTATTTCGTCTGACCAACTAACCGATATAACACGCTCTGGGTGTTGCTCTTTTAAGTTGTTAAATGAATCGCAATCTTCGCGGTGTACCCCAATGCCACGGCCTTGTGTAATATAGCCAATTATTTTATCGCCAGGTACTGGGCGACAACACTTAGCAACGTGGCTCATTAAGCTGCCTACACCATCCACCACAATGCCGTTTTTATCGCCAGTTACTTTACTTGGCGCTTTAAAACGAATAACGGGCTCTTCTTCGGTACGATCACTGACAAAGTTAAGCATTTGGTTTAAGCGAACATCGCCGGCACCTATGGCAACCATTAAGTCATCTAGTTCTTTAAAATTAAAGCGCTTAATAGCTGGGTCTAAATCTTTGTAGGTTAAATCTAGCTTTTGCAGTTCGTTATCTAGAATCTCTTTACCGGCGCTTAAGTTTTTATCGCGGTCGAGCTGTTTAAACCAATGATGGATTTTAGCCCTTGCACGCGACGATTTAATATAACCAAGCGATGGATTTAGCCAATCGCGGCTTGGATTAGGCTGCTTTTGCGTGAGAATTTCTACCTGATCGCCCGTTGATAGCTGATGTGTAAACGGCACTATTTTGCCAAATACTTTAGCTCCTATACAGCGGTGCCCTACATTTGAGTGAATGTAGTAAGCAAAATCAAGCGGTGTAGCGCCAACAGGTAAATCGATAATATCGCCACTTGGGGTAAATATATAAACGCGGTCTTCTACAACTTGGTTTTTAAGCTCTTCGGCTAAATCGCCCCCATCAACCACTTCTTCTTGCCATTGCAGTAATTTGCGCAACCAGCTAATTTTTTGCTCATAGCCTGAGCCACGCCCAGGTAAAGCGCCTTCTTTGTACATCCAGTGCGCGGCTACGCCTAGCTCTGCATCTTGGTGCATTTCGCTGGTGCGTATTTGTATTTCAACGGTTTTCCCTTCAGGGCCAAATACCACGGTATGAATTGATTGATAGCCATTTTGCTTAGGTGTAGCAACGTAGTCGTCAAACTCTTTATTAAGGTGGCGCCAATTAGTGTGCACAATACCTAGCGCGCCGTAACAATCTTGCAGGCGCTCTACAACAATTCGCATTGCTCTAATATCAAACAGCTGATCAAACTCGTAGTTTTTTTGCTGCATTTTTTTATAAATGCTGTAAATGTGCTTAGGGCGGCCATACACTTGCGCTTCAATACCGGCTTCGCTTAGGCGAGCTTTTACTTGCGCAACCATATCTTCCATATAGGCTTCACGGGCAAGGCGTTTGTCATCAAGTTGTTTAGCAATACTTTTATAGGTGTCGGGGTGTAAATACCTAAACGATAAATCTTCTAGTTCCCACTTAAGCTGGCCTATACCTAACCTGTTTGCTAACGGGGCAAAAATATCGGCGGTTTCTTTAGCGGCAATAACACGCTCTTCTTCATCGCCATTTTTTACATTGCGTAAATGGCACACTTGCTCAGCAAGTTTAATCACCACAGCGCGCACATCTTCAACCATGGTAAGTAACATTTTACGAATGTTATCTACCTGCATAGTGCCTTTACCTTGGTGCGATAAAGTACTAATAGCAGCCATTTGAGCAACCCCAGTTAAAAGCATGGCTACATTTTTGCCAAGTTGTGCTTCTACGGTTTCAAGGTCTACTAAGTCGTTTAAGTAGTAATGCGTGAGATACGCGGTTGCGAGAGATTCTGCATCTAAATTTAGCTCGGCTAAAATCTCGACCATTTCTATGGCCGTGTTTTGCCGTGCTTGGTTGTCACATGTAACACACAATGCTTGCGCTTTGTTTAGCAGCGTTATTTTCTCTTGCGATAACGCTAACTGTTTTAGGCTAGTAGCAAAGTCACCTGTGTCGTCCTGCTGATGTGATTGACGTGTAGCGACCATAAAACGCTTTACCTCCGTTGAAATAACGCCATTGTTTCTATGTGTCCTGTATGTGGAAACATATTCATTAGCCCAATTTTAGTAACTTCAAAGCCTGCTTGCGAAATAATTGCACTGTCACGGGCTAAAGTAACAGGATCGCAAGAGACGTATAAAATGGTTTTAAACTGCTTTAAAGGTAGTTGCTCTAAAACAGCCATAGCACCTGTGCGAGAAGGGTCTAATACTAATACGTCTAGCGCCTTATTAAACCATTGTGCTGCTTCAATTTTTTGCGTTAAATCAAAACAATGAAAGTGCGCATTAGTGATAGAGTTAGTTTGCGCATTTTGCGTCGCCATTGCAACCGCCGATGCAACCCCTTCTACTCCAATAACCGATTTAGCATGCTGGGCTAGCACTAATGAAAAGTTACCAATACCACAAAATAAATCCAATACTTGCTCGTTTCCTTGCAAGTTAAGCCAATTTACCGACTGAGCTAACATAGCTTGGTTAACTTCATCATTTACTTGAATAAAATTACCAAGGCCAAATTCAAACTTTAAATTAAACTTTTCTAAAAAATAATACGGCGTAGGCAAATGAGCCTGCTCTATAACATCACTGTTGTCTTGCCAAGTAATTAACCACTGCTGTGCGTTTGCTGCTTCTTGTATATAGCTTTTGGCTTCATCTGGTATCGCTTTAGTATGGCGAATAACAATAAAGTTCCCAGCCTCATTTTGGCACAACTGTAAATGACTTATACTGTGTAGCGCTTTATATTGATTAATAAGCGTTTCAAAAAAACTAAATACGTTAGTAAATGCCTTACTAAGCACATCACATTGCTCAATACTAATCACATTTTTAGAGCTAGGCGCACGATACCCAACTCGCATTTTTTTAGCGGCTTTATCATACATTACGGCAATACGCGCACTGCGTCTGTAATGAGTGGGCTTACTTAAAAGAGGCGCTTGCCAATTTAAGTCGCTTAATTTGGCAAATTTTTGAAACAGTTGCGTCACTGCATTTTGCTTTTCAACCACTTGCTGATTTATTTCTAGGTGCTGCAACTGGCAACCACCACAGTGATTATAATGCTGACAAAAAGGCTGCGTGCGCGCATCGCTTGGATTAATAACCTTAACCAGCTTTGCACTACTGTACTTGGCTTTATCTTCTATTAGGCTTGCCGTTACTTTTTCATTCATTAAAGCGCCGCTTACAAAGCACACTTTATTATTGTGTTTGGCAACGCCCCGCCCTTGATGATCCATGGCCGTAATATTAAGTGTGAGTGTTTGCTGTTTAAGTGGTTTTTTCTTTGCTTTAAAAATTTGCGCCATGCGGCATTACCTTAAATTTTGTATTACGTATAAGCAAATCAGATGCTTTGAGAATAGCCGATGAACCGTATATACTCGATCCATACTAATAATGATAATAACGCTTCCATTATGACCAAATTAGGCTTACGTGATTCTGTTTTAACCTTAACCTTGATCCCCACAGTGATCATTGGCTTGTTACTTGGCGGCTATTTTACAATAAATCGTTACATTGAGCTTGATGAAATTTTATATCAACAAGGCAGCTCAATATCTGAACCTTTAGCAATTGCTTTAGAGCAGCCTTTACTTGAAAAAAATAAAAAGCTGCTCAACCGTCTGATTAGTTACACACACAATAAGCACTCCCCAACCATTAAATCGATTGCTATTTTTGATACCAGCAATCAGCTTATTATGACCAGTAACTATCATCGCTCGTTTGATGAACTAACTCAAAAAGAACAAATTGAAAATCTTCACACAACAAAAATTAATAAATCAGAAGAGTTAATCACGTTCTACACCCCTATTTTTAATCACTCTGCGCCGGTATCAAAATGGGATATTAATGATTTTCAAACCCCGCTTGGCACCGTTATTTTACAACTTAATAAAGACCAAGCGATTATAGGCCAACAGCGAGCGGTTTTAATTAGCGGCATTGTTATTTTATTTTCAATAATATTGGCATCTATTTTAGCGCTTAAGCTTAGCCGTATGTTTATGAACCCGCTTAATAAGTTAGTACTTGCCACCGACAAACTAGTTGAAGGTAAAAGAGACACGGGTTTAAACGACACCATGATGGGCGAATTTGAACTTTTGCGTGAAGGGCTTAATACCATTGCCCACACTATGGTTATGCAAAAAGACGAAATGCAGAAAAATATTGATCAGGCCACGAGTGATTACCGCGAAACCCTAGAGCAATACGAAACCTCAAATATTCAGCTAACCATGGCCAAAAAAGAGGCACAAGATGCTAACCGCGTTAAGTCTGACTTTTTAGCTAAAATGAGTCACGAGTTACGTACCCCGCTAAATGGGGTTATTGGCTTTACGCGCCAATTGTATAAAACACCTTTAAATAAACATCAAAAAGATTACCTCGATACCATAGAGCTTTCTGCCAATAGTTTATTGACAATTATTAGCGATATTTTGGATTTTTCTAAACTTGAAGCAGGCGCAATGGAGCTTGAATCAATCCAGTTTCAACTGCGCGATAGCGTAAACGAGGTTATGACATTATTAGCTCCCTCGGCGCATGAAAAACAACTTGAGCTATCTATTTATATCAACCCACAAGTGCCTGATGATTTAACCGGTGACCCCACTCGCCTTAAACAAGTACTCATTAACTTGTTAAGTAATGCCATTAAGTTTACTGAAAAAGGCTCTATAAAAGTTGATATAAGCTACCGCTTATTAGATGAAGACCGCGCCTCTATTTTAGTATCAGTAACCGATACCGGTGTGGGTATTCCAATGGATAAGCAAGATGCGTTATTTACTGCATTTGGCCAAGCAGATTCATCCATCACCCGAAAATTTGGCGGCACTGGTTTAGGTCTCATTATTACTAAACATATTGTAGAGGCTATGAATGGCCGGATAACGCTAAATTCAGCCCCGGGAAGCGGCACCTGTTTTACCTTTAATGGTGTGTTTAGGTTGCCTGATCATACCTTTAGTAACGACTTACCTTCTAAATCACTTATTGGTAAACGCATATTATACCTAGAGCCACACGAGCATACGCACCACTCAGTGCTTTCTGTATTAAACGAGTGGGAAGCGGTTGTAACCGCCTGTTTTAATGAAGCAGCGTTTTTAGACGCCATCAAACATAAAATGTTTAAGTACGATATTTGTATTATTGGTGATATGGCATCGGTAGATGATATGCAGCGACTTAAGAGCTATGTGAATATGGTTCGCGAGTCGTGCGATTATTTATACCTTATGCTCAATACGGTATCGCATAATATGCGCGAAGCGTTTATTGGCAGCGGCGCCGATGCGTGCTTAAGTAAGCCGCTTAATCATCGTAAATTATGTGAAGTACTGGCTGCGCCTTATCGCCTTGATCATCCAACCTTAAATATTGAGCCAAGCGACCAAACATTATTGCCATTAAAAGTACTGGTGGTAGATGACAATGATGCAAACTTAAAACTTATTTGCACCTTGTTAAAAGAGCAAGTTGAATTTATAGACACCGCTTATAATGGCTCGCAAGCCTACAGTTTAAGTAAAAGCCATAAGTACGATGTTATTTTTATGGACATACAAATGCCGATTATGGATGGCATTACCGCGTGTAAACTTATTAAGGAGTCTTCTTTAAACGAAGACACACCTATTATTGCGGTAACCGCGCATGCACTGCACAGTGAAAAAGAGCAGCTATTAAAAGATGGCTTTAAAGGCTATTTAACTAAGCCTATTGATGAGGACATGCTGAGCCAAATTATTTGCGATCATAGTCCGCAATCGCCCGTAAGCCGCGACAAAATTAAAAGTGTAACGTCGCAAAGCCCTGCTCCATTTGAAAGTAACTGCTTAGATTGGTCGCTTGCGCTACAACGTGCGGGGGGCAAAGGTGAGCTGGCGCTGGAAATGCTCAATATGCTATTACAAAGTGTGCCAGAGACGCTCTCGCAGCTCAACGAGGCTATTGAGCAAAACGATTGCCAAACGGTATTAAGTGTTATTCACAAATTCCATGGCGCGTGCTGTTATACCGGTGTGCCTAAGCTTAAATCACTGGCAGAAACCATAGAAACCTCACTTAAAAGTGATTGCGTGCTAGATAACGTTGAGCCTGAACTATTTGAGCTTCAGGATGAGCTGGAAAACCTTATGGCAGATGCAAGTGTTACCGAGCACCAACGCTAAAAAACACGTAATAAAAAAGCGCTGATAATGCGCTTTTTACAGATTTTAGTACCATTTTACTTAATTAAGTATTTATATGAAATGGTGCCACCATGGGGTTAAATTTATAACCTTGCCTCAATCATGAGCCGTTTCATGTCGCGTACTGCTTTTTCAAGGCCATCAATAGCTGCGCGCGCAATAATAGCGTGGCCAATGTTAAGCTCATAAATTTCAGGCATTGCAGCAATTGGTTTTACGTTATGATAATGAAGGCCATGTCCTGCATTTACAATCAAGCCTAAGCTCGCCGCGTATTTTACACCCTCTCGTATGTGCTCAAGCTCTTTATGTAAATCTTCATCATTAGTGGCATCTGCATACGCGCCGGTATGAATTTCTACATACGGGGCACCACACGCTTTAGCTGCATCTAACTGTGCTTTATCGGCATCAATAAATAATGACACTTTAATACCCGCATCAGTCAGTGTTTTAGTGGCCGCTTTAATTTTATCTACGTTACCAGCCACATCTAGGCCGCCTTCGGTCGTAAGCTCTTCACGTTTTTCAGGTACTAAACATACGTACTCAGGCTTTACTTCTAGGGCAATGTTAATCATTTCATCTGTAACCGCTGTTTCAAGATTCATACGCGTTTGAATCGTTTTAGCCATTACGTATACATCGCGGTCTTGAATATGGCGGCGGTCTTCACGCAAATGAATAGTAATACCATCTGCACCGGCGTGCTCTGCCACACTGGCTGCATGTGCTGGGTCTGGGTATGATGTACCACGCGCTTGGCGAAGCGTTGCGATATGATCAACGTTTACGCCTAAAAGAATGTCTTTCATTTTGTTACCTGTAAAATATGTTTATTGAGAGGCCATAAATAATTCACGGCTTTTTAATGGTTTATTACCCAGTAAAGGTTTTAGTAAATAACGGCTTAATTGTTTTGCCATATAGAGTACATCGCTTTGGCTAAAATCATGATTAGCAATCGCTTTGAGCTGCGCGCCGCTAAACCCTGAACGCGTATCTTGTTGCATCAAAAAACCCAACTCAGGAAAGTAACTATACGTTTGTCTTTCATCAATTGGCTCACCACTGGCATCAAAGCTAAAGTCAACGCCATAACCCAACAACTCTAATAATTGAAATTCGTATGAGCGCAGCACCGACTGTAAATTGACATCGCTATTTAAGTTCTCTAGGTGAGTTTTGTAGAGCTCAAACACTTGTTCAAGTGGCTCGTTTACCGGCACAATGCGGTTAGTCAGCTCATTTAAATAAAAGCCACAGTAAAGCTTATCCTTTGTTAAATATAAAGGATTACCATGTAGCTCAAATTTATTAATGTATTTTAAATCGTACTTGCCACTGTAATGAACAAGCAGTGCCTGAAAAGGCTGTAATTGTGCTTTGTGTTTAGTGGCCTGGCGACCACTCACTCTGGCTAGCATTCTAAGCTGGCCTACGCCTTCTACCAGCATATCGAGCATTACTTGGGAGTCGCTATAAGGACGCCGATGTAATAGGTACGCTGTGTAGAAGTCGCTATCCATATTAGTTGGCTAAATGCTGGTTAATCTTCGCCATAGCCTAAACTTCTTAAGGCACGTTCATCATCTGCCCAACCCGATTTAACTTTAACCCAAAGCTCTAAAAACACTTTGTTATCGAGCATTTCTTCAAGGTCTTTACGGGCTTCACGGCCAATCACTTTAAGCTTTTCGCCTTTGTTACCTATTACCATGCGTTTTTGGGTTTCACGCTCAACAAGAATTAACCCGTTGATATGCCAAACACCGTTTTCTTGCCATTTAAACTGCTCAATTTCTACAGTGACAGAATACGGCAGCTCTTCACCCATAAAGCGCATTAGCTTTTCACGAATAACTTCTGCCGCCATAAAACGCATTGAGCGGTCGGTTACATAGTCATCAGGAAAGTAAAATTCGCACGGTGGTAAGCGTTTAGTTACTTCGGCTTTAATTAAATCAACGTTTTTAGCTTGCGTTGCCGATACCGGCATTATGCCCACAAAATCAAATTTGTCGCCAAGCATCTTCATATGCGGTAATACTAAATCGCGGTCTTTTACTTGGTCTATTTTATTAATAACAAGTAAAACAGGCTTACCACTTTGCGATACTTTATTAAGTACCATTTCGTCATCGGCATTCCAGTGAGTGCCCTCAACAACAAAAATAATAAGCTCTACATCACCAATTGAACTCGATGCAGCACGGTTCATTAAGCGGTTAATAGCCCGCTTTTCTTCAACGTGTAAGCCCGGCGTGTCAATATAAACAGCTTGGTGTTGCCCTTCTGTATGAATACCCATAATACGGTGGCGAGTTGTTTGTGGCTTGCGCGAGGTAATACTTACTTTTTGCTCAATGATTTCATTAAGCAATGTTGATTTACCTACATTAGGGCGGCCAACAATGGCAACCATGCCACAAAACGTATCAATATCACCTTCATGAGGCTGTATTAAGGTATCAAGATTCATTTTTTAGTATCTTCAATGCTTTTTCGGCAGCTTTTTGTTCGGCTTTACGGCGCGAGCTACCAACAGAAATAATGCTATCCATACCTTCAACTATACATTCAACCGTGAACGTTTGATTGTGCGCTTGACCTTTGGTATCAACAACGGTGTAGCCCGGTAAAGATAACTTACGCGCTTGTAGATACTCTTGCAGCAAGGTCTTAGGATCTTTTTGATTAAGCCCTGGTGAAATAGCATCAAGTCGAGATTCATACCACGCTAAAATCAGCTCGCCACAGCGGTCTATGTTTGAGTCTAAAAACACAGCCCCTATAATGGCTTCTACAGCATCAGCTAATGTTGATTCACGACGAAAACCACCGCTTTTTAACTCACCCGGCCCAAGGCGCAAGTAGTCACCTAAACCAAATTCTAGCCCAAATTCAGCAAGTGTTTGGCCACGCACAAGCGTAGAGCGCATACGGCTTAAATCGCCTTCACGCGCTTTTGGAAATTTGTCGTACAAAGCATTGGCAATAACAAAGCTCAAAATTGAATCGCCTAAAAACTCTAAGCGTTCGTTGTGTTGACCTTTATGACTGCGGTGCGTCATTGCCTGTTCAAGTAAACCTTGATCAGCAAATTCGTAGCCAATTCGTTTATATAATTCTGTTACATTTTTTTTCATTGTTACTGAATATTACCTAGGCGTTCAAAACGAACACCAGTTGGAACCCATCCTGGTAAAACATCATCTGGGCCATTCTCAAATTCAAAACTCATCCATATAAAGACAGCTTTACCCACCAAGTTTTCTTTTGGTACAAAGCCCCAAAAGCGACTATCTTGGCTGTTGTCGCGGTTATCACCCATCATAAAATAATGATCAGCTGGTACAGTCCATTCATCCGAAGGAGTCCCTGGTTGCTGATAGTAACGCCCTTTACGTTCAGGTGCGCGTGGGTTGATTAAAATGTCGTGCTTGAGTGTCGTCAAATCTTCATTTACTCGGGCAAGCGACATTTGGCCTTGTTTAAACTCATTATCGTTAATTAATTTAAAATCAATTTTATTAAACTCATTACAAAGTAGGTCACCCTGCTGGGTCTCGCCTTCTTTACAATTAGGTTGAATATATAAACGCTTATCACGATAAACAATTTTATCGCCCGGTAAACCAATAGCACGTTTTATATAATCTACTCGCTCATCTAACGGGTATTTAAAAACAACAATATCGCCGCGTTCAGGCTCGCCTACATCTACAAGCTGGCTACGCCATACTGGGTCTTTAATCCCGTACGAGTACTTTTGTACTAAAATAAAGTCGCCTACCAACAGGGTTGGCATCATTGAACCTGACGGTATTTGAAAAGGCTCAAAAATAAACGACCTAAAAATAGTAATAGCTGCAATCATCGGAAAAATCGATTTTGCAGTTTCTGTAATTGCCGGCTCAGGTGCAATTAACGCCGCTGTTTCTTCATCAAGCTGGCCACCGGCAGATGTTTGGGCAAGCGCCAAACGCTCTTGCCTTTTTGGCGCATACATTAGGTGGTCAATTAACCATATTAAACCTGAGCCTAACGTTAATAACACCAATAAAACTGAGAAATAACCAGCCATCTATAATCCTTTGTTTTTATTTACCAACTTTCAAAATAGCTAGAAACGCTTCTTGCGGTACTTCTACGTTACCCAATTGCTTCATTCGTTTTTTACCATCTTTTTGCTTTTGCAGTAGCTTTTTCTTACGGCTCACGTCACCACCGTAACACTTAGCGATTACATTTTTACGTAATTGCTTAACCGTAGTACGGGCAATAACATGTTGTCCTATTGCAGCTTGAATCGCAATATCAAACATTTGACGCGGAATAAGCTCTTTTAACGCATCAGCAAGTTGGCGGCCGCGTGATTGTGCACTGTCGCGGTGAACAATTATAGCGAGCGCATCAACACGTTCACCATTAATAAGTATATCAACACGTACCATGTCTGATGTTTGAAAGTGCTTAAAGTTGTAATCAAGCGATGCAAAACCACGACTGGTTGACTTTAATTTATCAAAAAAGTCCATAACCACTTCAGCCATAGGTAGCTCATAAGTTACAGCGACTTGCTTGCCGTGATAACTCATTTTAGTTTGCATACCACGTTTTTCTACACACAGAGTAATAACGCTACCTAAAAACTCTTGCGGTACAAGTATGTTTGCCTCTACTACTGGTTCGCGTATTTCAACAATATCATTTACCGCCGGTAAGTCAGACGGGTTATCAATTTGACTCGTACCTTCTTTGGTTACTACTTCGTAGATTACAGTAGGTGCCGTGGTAATTAAATCAATATCGTATTCACGCTCTAAACGCTCTTGGATAATTTCCATGTGTAGCATACCTAAAAAGCCACAGCGGAAACCAAAACCCAGTGCTGTTGAATTTTCAGGTTCAAAAAATAACGACGCATCATTTAAGCTTAGTTTATTAAGTGCATCGCGGAACGATTCATAATCATCAGAGGCAATTGGGAACATACCTGCATATACTTGCGGCTTAATTTTTTGAAAGCCTGGTAAACGCGCTGGTGCCGCATTTTTTTGATGCGTAATCGTATCGCCAACTGGGGCGCCGTGTATTTCTTTAATACCGGCAATAACAAACCCTACTTCGCCGGTACGTAAAATACCCGTGTTGGTTTGCTTAGGAGTAAAAATACCCACGTGATCAGCTGTATGTACTTGCTCGTTCGACATTATTTTTATTTTGTCGCCGGCACGTAGTTCGCCGTGCTTAATACGCACTAGTGATACAACACCTTGGTATGGGTCAAACCACGAGTCAATAATAAGCGCCTGCAAAGGTTGATCTTTTTCACCTACCGGTGGTGGAATATCCTTTACAATCATTTCAAGTACTTCAGCAATACCAACACCTGTTTTAGCACTACATTGCACAGCGTCTAGGGCATCAATACCAATAATGTCTTCAATTTCTTCTGCTACACGAAGCGGATCGGCTTGCGGTAAATCTATTTTATTTAAAACAGGGATTACTTCTAAATCCATTTCAATGGCGGTATAACAGTTTGCCAGCGTTTGTGCTTCAACACCTTGTCCGGCATCAACAACTAAAAGCGCACCTTCACATGCCGCTAAAGAGCGAGAAACTTCATAAGTAAAGTCAACGTGCCCCGGTGTATCGATAAAGTTAAGTTGGTAGGTTTCGCCATCGTTAGCAGTGTAGTTAAGCGTTACACTTTGCGCTTTAATGGTAATACCGCGCTCACGCTCGATGTCCATTGAATCTAACACTTGCTTTTGCATTTCGCGGTCTGTTAAGCCACCACAAACCTGGATCAAACGATCTGAAAGGGTCGATTTACCATGGTCAATATGGGCGATGATCGAAAAATTACGGATATGCTTCATAAACTGGATTCTAAACTTCTATTTTAATAGGCTAAGTACGAACACCTGAGTGACTTGAAAATACTTATTGGGTATAAGTGCTATATAAGTGGCTAAATACGCTTTAGATAATCAAATTTTGATTGCCTTTTTACCCTGTATTTCCAAGTTACTCTGGTATAAAACAGCAATTTTACATTTAATTGGCCTTAATCACCATCTATTTGCGTTAAAGGAAGGCTAATTGGATGAATTTTTATCACTTTTACATCATGCCTGAGTGTTTTTACTTTGCTTTTAGCTAAAAAGTAACCTCCTACACCGCCCAAAGCGGCGAATAATATTTGCCATCCCTGCGCTAAAAGTAGTAATTCGGCACTAATAAATGCAAGCGTTAATCCTAAAAATAAAGGCAGCATGTATACAGCAAAAGCATGTTTGACTAAATGCGAATCATCTAATGAGAGCATTACTTTTTGGCCCACTTCTACAGGAGTATCAAATTGATATGGAAAGGTTTTTTTATCGCTACCAAAGAGTTTGGCAAAGACTTGCGAGCCACAGCGACCATTACACCCTTCGCAGGCTTTTTTTTGCTGGGCTTCTAAGTGGGCAGTGGTGCCTTCTAGGGCAACCACTGTAAGTGTTTGTTCAATCATAACAACCCTTACGAATTGTTTATAATGCGCGAGTCACTGACTCAGCAATTGCCTTTGCGGTTTGGCTTGGCACATTACCAACAACAGATACATCAAAGTTTCCGCCATTATGCACATAAATTGTCGTTGCGCCAGAAGTTAATGATCCGCTTAAGCGGCGACCTGGTAAGGGGCGCTGTACAAAAACAGAAATTTCAACAAACCCGTCAGAATATAAATAATAGTCAGTAAGTTCGTTGTTTAAATCAAGTTTATGGCGGTCTGATTTTAGTAATTTAAAGCCATTAGGTAACCAACCAATGCGCCAGTTTGTGGCATTACTTTTTTCACCTTCCAGTGCGTTACCTGGTAACGGCGTTGGAAAATTACGATTGAGCACTTCTAAAATCATCGGTGCTGGTTGCTCTGTTACGCTAATATGGGTTAACTGTAGCTGCTCTAATGCTTCACCTTGGTGGTTAACATAAGCGGCTTTTAATAACAGCGATGATTCTGTATCAAGCCAAATCCAATAGTTATATTTGTATTCATCTTTTGATTCTATTCTCACCAGTTGCGCCGCTCGCCCTGCAATACGGCCTTTACCACCTAGCACAAAATCATATTGGCTGCTTAGCGCTTCAATATCTTTAAATAATACTTCAGGTATTGGCCCAGCAATGGAGTCTGTATTTATAGAATATGGCTGCGATTGCGGTTCAAAGTAGGTTACTTGGTCGTTAATTCTCACCATTTCTAAGCCCGCGCCATTAAGTAAACTTAAATGCTCAAGCTCTGTTTCACCTTGCTTTGCATGCACCCAACGGTAAGGTTCCATGGCTTTACCCTTTACCACCACAAAAGAGGCGTCAAAATTACGGGTATGCACTGCGTTCGCCATGTTTAGTAATAAATCTTTGGCGGGATTTGTGTCGTTAGCAAAAACATTAAAGCTTAATACTAACGACAGAACAAAAGTGATTACTTTCATTTAATTAGTTTTTTTCCTCTTGCGCTTTGTCACTATTTTGCGCTGTTTGCAAAGAGTGTGCAACACGTGCTTGACGTTGATGCTCTAAAACTAACGCGCCAATGCGTTGTTGCTGTAATTCGCGTAAACCTTGCTCAGCGTTTTCAAGAGCAGGTTCTGAAGAATAACTCACCGGCGATGCCATACCTGTTAATGGGGTAGTTTGTAAAAGCGGAATTTCGCTTTCTTGCTCGCCCGCACCTTGCGGCAAGGTATTTACGCCAACAATGGCAAACATAGCTACGCTTGCAGCAATAGCAAGTTGTGCAACCGGCTTGCGCCAATTAAACGCCACTACTTTGTTATCTTGCTGCGCTTCACTGTGCTCGGTATCAGGTGTTTTGTTTGCTGTCGATTGAGTGAAATCGGCATACACAGGCTCACTTTCAAGTGCTAAGGCGATGTTATCGCTTATATCGATGTGTATGTCGTTGTTATTTTTTTGAGCACGCATCGCATCACCAATTAGCGCATATCGACCAAACGTAGCAACATCCTGATCAGAAATTTTACCCTCTGCAAGGTGTTGTTCGCCGTCAAGTAATGCTGATAACGTTTCGCTATCCAACTTGTTAACGTGTGCTTTTGTCATACTAAGACTCGCCTATTAATGGGTTTAATTTATTATCTATTGCTTCTCGGGCTCTAAAAATACGCGAACGTACTGTCCCAACAGGGCAATCCATTACCACGGCTATTTCTTCATAGCTCATCCCTTCGATTTCTCTTAGGGTAATCGCGGTTTTAAGGTCTTCAGGCAAACTATCAATCGTATTAAAAATAACAGCGCGTACTTCGTCGCTTAACAGTAAGTTTTCAGGCGATGCGTTTGAACGCATCGAATCCGCACCGTCATAAAACTCGGCATCTTCAGCGTCTATATCGTTTGCTGGCGGTTTACGGCCCTGAGCTACTAAATAATTTTTAGCACAATTAACGGCAATACGGTATAACCACGTATAAAAGGCACTATCACCTCTAAAGTTTGGAAGTGCACGGTAGGCCTTAATAAATGCCTCTTGTGCTACATCTGCAATATCGCCTTGGTTAGACACATAACGTGAAATTAACCCTGCAATTTTGTTCTGATACTTCTTTACTAATAGGTTGAAGGCGTTTTTATCTCCTTGCTGGACCCTTTTTACAAGCGCTAAATCTAATTCCTGCTCGCTCATTCGAGCCGGTACTCCTCTGTTTGATTCTTGCTGGTTATTCATAGTGTCGCCATTGTTCACAAATACTCTGACCTCTTTATGAATAAAAAGTTCTGCTTAATATTATTTTTTTATAAAATAGTCGTAAATAACGGCGCTAAGCCATTAAAATCACTACGTAGTAATATGACAAATATGATACAACTACATTATTAAAAACAAATATTGCTCTAATTTGAGCATTGTAACCGCAAAGTACCTCTGACATGAACCAAAATAAACATCATATTGCTGATGTCGCTATTATCGGTAGCGGCGCGGCGGGCTTATCTCTTGCATTGTCTTTAGCTAACTATTGTAATGTTACTGTGATCAGTAAAGGTGCCCTCACCGAAGGCTCTACACTGTATGCACAAGGCGGGATTGCCGCAGTATTTGATAAAAAAAACGACAGCATAGAATCACATGTTGAAGATACCCTTGATGCCGGCGGTGGTTTATGTGACCGAGAAGCTGTGCATTATACTGCAAGTAATGCGCATCAGTGTTTACAATGGCTCATTGAGCAAGGCGTTCCTTTTGATATGGAGTTTGATAGCAAAGGAAAAGAGCGCTTTCATTTAACCCGCGAAGGCGGACACAGCCATCGCCGTATTTTACATGCAGCCGATGCCACAGGTAAGGCCGTACAAACCACGTTAATTAGCCAAGTTAAAGCGCATAAAAACATTACCCTGCTCGAGCAATACAACGCCATCGATTTGATTAGCGATAAGAGCTTAGGTAAGCCGGGTTCGCATATTCATGGCATGTACGTGTGGAATAAAAAAGCAAAAAAAGTAGAAACTATTTCCGCTAAATTTGTAGCGCTCGCAACAGGGGGTGCAAGCAAGGTATATTTGTACACTTCAAACCCTGATGTATCTAGCGGTGACGGTATTGCCATGGCGTGGCGTGCAGGCTGTAGGGTAGCCAATATGGAATTTAACCAGTTTCACCCCACAAGCCTTTATCATCCAGAGCTACAAAACTTCTTAATTACCGAAGCTATGCGCGGTGAAGGAGCGTATTTAAAGCGCCCCGACGGCACTCGCTTTATGAAAGACTTTGACGATAGAGAAGAGCTGGCACCGCGCGACATAGTAGCCCGTGCTATCGACTTTGAAATGAAGCGTTTAGGTGCAAATTGTGTATACCTAGATATTAGCCACAAAAATAAAGACTTTATTATTGAGCACTTCCCTACTATTTACGCAAAGTGTTTAAGTGTAGGGCTGGATATAACCAAAGAAGCCATCCCGGTTGTTCCTGCCGCGCATTATACGTGTGGCGGTGTAATGAGCGACTTTAACGGTAAAACCGATTTAGATAACTTATACGCTGTAGGCGAAGTAGCCTACACAGGTTTGCACGGCGCTAACCGTATGGCGAGCAATTCATTATTAGAGTGCATTGTATTTGCACACGCTGCAGCTAAAGATATTTTAAGTAAACTTGAGCATGCGCCAGCACCACTTGCGCTGCCAAGCTGGGATGAAAGCCGAGTAAGTAATTCTGATGAAGAAATTGTTATTACCCATAACTGGCACGAACTGCGGTTATTTATGTGGGATTATGTAGGCATTGTGCGCTCAACTAAACGCCTAGAACGAGCACTGCACCGTGTTGAGTTATTACAACAAGAAATACATGATTATTACGCAAACTTTAGAGTAAGTAATAACTTATTGGAGCTTCGTAATTTAGTGCAAGTAGCCGAGCTTATAATTAGAAGTGCAATGCAGCGTAAAGAAAGCCGTGGCCTTCACTATACGATTGACTACCCTGAGCAAAATGAAAACCCAACACCCACTATTTTGATTCCACCTCGCCATTAATGGCAATCAATGCTGCGCGCTTTAAACGTGCGTAGCTTTGCTTATTTACGCCATTAGCTGAAATAATAAGCCATTGGCGTTTATTAAAACCTTTAATGTGTAGCCACACACTGGTATTTAATATTTTTGTTTTAGGGGTTATTTGCCCCTGAACCTTTAAATTTTCGTTTTCAAAGCGTATTTGCTTAGGCTCTAAAATAATAACGCCACTTTCAGGGTGAATGGCCACTATTTTTTGCCATACCCAGCAAAGCGCAATTGCATTTACAGTTATACAAACAACAATGCTAAAAAAAGAGCTTAAATAAAGCCCCAATACCACACTTAATAAGCAGAAAAACAGCACCACAGGCCGCTGTTCTGCTTTGTTATTTACTACCGTAAACCTATACACGAACTCGGTCTAAAATTAGCGATACCATGGTATTAAGCTCAGCATCTTTACACTCTTCATGGCCCATAAACCATGCAAATAAATCAGGGTCTTCTTGGGTTAGCAAACGCTGAAATACAGCCTGTTGCTGTGCATTTAACGAATCATACGCCTGCTCTACAAATGGCATAAACAAAACATCTAACTCTAACATGCCGCGGCGACAAGCCCAGCGTATACGTGCTTTACTATGAATTTCAGTCATTTTAAACCTCATACTTAATTGTCCCGAGTTTAACAAATACCCGCCTAATTAGCAGCTATTAATCTGTGTTCAAATAATAAAAAACTGCCCGCCTTCGTTGCTGTACCCTAGGTTATAACTGCGTTATTATGTCTACTCATTTGTATTGCACAGAAGGTTTTTATGTCGAGCGTTTATGCATGTCCGTTATCTCACCAACTTATTAGCCTAACCGGTGCGGATAAATTGTCTTATCTTCACGGACAAATCACTCAAGATCTCAATAAACTATCTAACAGCAATTATTTATGGGCTGGTCACTGCAGTGCCAAAGGCAAGTTGTGGGGTGTGTTTAAATTATTTTCTCACCAAGATAGCTACTACTTAGCAGGTTCACAGCCTGAGGTAGAGAAGTCGCTCAGTGAGCTAAAAAAATACGCTGTGTTTGCCAAAGTAGATATTGATGTTTCTACGAACAGATTAATCGGGTTGATCAGTGACGATTTAACCCCTGTACTAGAAAAACTTGATATTCGTTTTTCTGATGACCAAACGGCCTGTGACTTCCCAAGTGGTAAAGCCCTTAAGTTAGCGCCAAATCGCGTTTTACTAATGGTTGATAGCCAATTTAGTATGCCAGATGATGTCTCTACATTAGATAACTGCGCACTATGGCAAGAAGCCGCTATAAAAGCGGGCGAGCCACAATTAAATAGTGACGCCATTGGCGAATACGTACCACAAATGGTAAACCTTCAAGCGATTAACGGCATTAGTTTTAAAAAAGGCTGTTACACCGGCCAAGAAACGGTTGCCCGTATGAAGTACCTAGGTAAAAACAAACGCGCTATGTATATTGTTACAGGTAAAAGCGATGGCCTACTTGAAGAGCCTGAGCTTGAAACCCAAGTGGGCGAAAATTGGCGCCGCGCTGGTAAACTAATTGCCCAAAGCTATAACGAAAATAGCCAAACCTTATTTGGCCTTGTTGTGCTGCCAAACGATACACCAAGTACACACGTACTTCGTGCAAAGCACACCCCTCAGGTAGAGCTAAGCATTCTGCCTCTACCTTACTCTCTTGAAGATGAATAAATAGGAATGACTATGATCGTTGCACCAAACACAGTAGTAAAAATGCATTATTCAGTACTGGATAACGATGGCAATACCATTGATAACTCTTTTGATGGCGAGCCACTGGTTTTTATTATTGGCACAGGCTACTTAATCCCAGGGCTTGAAAATGCACTCCAAGGCAAGCAAGCCGGTGATACATTAAATGTAAAAGTAGAACCTGAAGAAGGCTACGGCGAACGTCACGATAACCTAATGCAAGCGGTGCCTAAGTCGATGTTTGATGGCATGGAGATTGAAGTGGGTATGCAATTTAGAGCGTCAACTGATGATGGTGATCAATCTGTGATGATTATCGAGATTCAAGATGAAGACGTTATAGTTGATGGCAACCACCCGCTTTCGGGTATTACCCTTAATTTTGATGTAGAAATTTTAGAGGTGCGCGAAGCAACCGAAGAAGAGCTTGCGCACGGCCACGTGCACGGTGAAGGCGGTTGTGGTCACGATCACTAATCATACCGCCGTTTATAAAAAAAGCGCCTAAGGCGCTTTTTTTATAACATATTGTTGTAGGTCGCGGTTTTTATTGGCGCCGGTTCCTCTAAAGGAGTTTCACTGGGTGTTATTTTACCCTCAAGCGCACGTAATAAGCCTTGCTGATCGTTTGTTCCCACTCGGTACTTAGTACCGTCTTTTAAGGTTAACTGTAGCGCACTAAACCCGGATACAGAATACACCCACCCATCATGCGTAATACGAATACCAATACCATGGCGGTAAGAGTTTTGCACCGCTTTAGCCTCTACTATGTCCGCTAGTGCTAATCGTTGCCCCGCAACGCCAGGGCCAAAAGCCCAACTAATTGTGTGCTCATCAACTTTTACGGTTAAACCATGAAACAAAAACCCGACTAAAACCAATACACCGGCAAATACCATTAATGGCACATCGGCGCCCATTAAGTTCCAGGCTAAGGCTACAAAGCCGCCTATCCATGCTAAAACAAAAAATATAAACACCGCATATTGTTTATGCTGATACATAACGCTCTCTTTATTATTAAAAACTGTACACCAACGTGGCGCTTAATTCTGAGTCGTATTTAAGGTTATCGTCTTCAGGTTTTGAATTATAACGATACATATAGGCAAACTTTAACGATACCGCACCTATAACTTGACTAATCAAAGCGGTTTCTGACTTCAAACGCGAATTTAACCCCGACAAAGACTGCTCAATACTCACATCTTGATTAAAGCGCGTGCGCTTTGATACCAAGCGCTCCCACTGCATTGCAATACGTACTAAATAACCAGTTTTGTTTTCATCTTCTTCGCTTACCTCTGATTCATCATCAGCGACAGAGCGATATAAGCCTGGGCCAATATCAATATCTACTTTATTTTTTACACCTTGATAAACTCTGGCACCATAGCCGGTAGCTACCGTACTTTTGTAATCTAGGCCACTAAATTTATCTTCTTCGTAGTCACCGTAAATAAAAAATGAAGAGTTTTTAACGCCCACTTTGTAGTTACCCTGTGCAGAGACAAAAATACGGTCTGCCGTTACATCGGTTTGCCCTGTATCTTCGTTTTGATCTCGTTTATACAAGGTGTCTAATTTAAATTGGTTACGCCAATTTTCGAAGTCTTGGTATAAATTTCCTCTAAACTTAAAGCTGGTAGAGTTAGTATTACCCTTACTTAAAATTAAGCCAAATTCAGTATCGCCATAGAGCATTTCGCCTTTATGTAGCTCGTGTATTTCTTCATCAGAGAGTTGTCCATATTCATGAAAGTCTTCAAATGGATCAACAGCCCAACAGCGGCTGCTCATTATTAAAAACACGAATAGTAAATACTTATGCACGGTAAACTCTCTTGCACATACAAACAAAACTGCTTACTCAGCGTGCTCTGTTTCTTTCCACAAAATATGACAAAACGGCGCGTCTTTATCACGGCTAATTAAAATTTTTGCAAATAACACATCTTCGTTTTCAAACTCTAACCCCACTAGCACTTGCACAAATAACTCCGGCTCTATTTCAAGTGCTACAAAGTCTTGCCATTGCTCATCAGGCTCGCCCTCTTCAATAAACCCAAGCTCTTCTCGGTATTCGTTAAAGTCTTCAACATCTTGTTCGCTAAGATTATTTGGCGCCAGCTCTAAAAAAATATCGTACGCTTGATGGGTAACTTCTTCTTCGCTATATAAACGTGGGCCTGACATGGGTAAAACCTCAATGCATTTTAAGTGCGCACATAATATCAAAACTCATCTGTGTTTTGAGAAAAAACAGCTAAAAATAATGACTTTTTTGTTACCAGCTCATGCGCAGTTAAGCTTAAATAAGATTCAAAGTGCTTTGACTAAAAAAGTTAAAAATAATTCAATTTATTTTTTATTATAAAACAAACCGTTACTTTACTTAGTACGGCGTACATCATAAGCTCAAACACATAATAATAGGAGAGCGCAATGATAAAACTAGAAATACAACAAGGCATTGCTAACGTTATTTTAAGCCGCGCAGAAAAACAAAATGCACTTAGCTTTGATATGTTCTTGCAATTAAACAGTACTATTAAACGTATAAAAAAAGATAAAAGTGTTCGCGCCGTAGTGATAAAAGGTGATGGTGAGCATTTTTGCTCTGGGCTTGATGTGGCTGCAGTGATGGCCTCACCATTAAACATTGTTAGGCTGTTGCTAAAATGGCTACCTGGCAATCAAAACCTAGCGCAAAAAGTGGTACTGGGCTGGCAGTCGTTAAGCGTACCTGTGATTGCGCAAATAAACGGAAATTGTTTAGGGGGTGGGCTACAAATAGCATTGGGCGCCGACTATAGAATTGTTGATACCCACGCAAAACTAGCCATTATGGAAGCGCGTTGGGGGCTATGCCCCGATATGGGCGCTAATGTAGTGCTTGCTGGTTTATTAAAGCGCGACCAAGCGCTGTGGCTGGCAAGCCACGCCAACCCGATTAGTGCACACACGGCCTACGAGCTGGGGTTAGTCACAGAGCTTACAGACAATACCGAACAGGCCACACAGCGCATGTTAAATATATTACGTGAACGCTCCCCCGATACACTGGCAGCGATAAAGCGCGTTACTCAACAAAGCTACACAACAAACCAACGACAAATTTTAGCTAAAGAAACGTTTAGCCAAATTCGCTTATTACTCAATCCTAATACTAAAAAAGCAATTGCCAAAGCAAAAGGGAAAACAGATATAAGCTATGCAAATTCAAAACGCTGGTAAGACTAAATTAGCATTTAATAATAGTGCGTATTTGCTAACGTTAATTTCTTTCTATATTAATGAGCCATTATCATGAAGTACTTACTTAGCAGTGCAATTATTTTACTGTGCTTAGGGTGTGCTAAATTAATAATGCACTTAATTGATGGCAGCTTCCCTGCACCGCTCCTTGGCATGGTTATTTTACTGAGTTTATTACTGTTAGGTGTAGTGAAAGAGCACCATATTAAACCCTCGGCCTCCCCTATTTTAAATATTATGCCAATATTTTTTATACCCGCGGGGGTAGGATTTATCGAGCACATTGCACTTATTAAGCTGCATTGGCCCTATTTGGTTTTGGTTATTTTGCTCGTCCCTGCCAGTACGCTTTTACTGGTAAGCAGCGTTGTTGGCTATGTTAAAGGTAAAAATAGCAATGACTGAGCTGCACCTTACGCTATGGTACTTAACAACTCCCGCTATTATTTTGCTGTTTTTATTATTAAGAGCGTTTAATAAACACTGGCAGCACAGCATAGTAAAATCGCTCACCAACCCAGTGTTTTTAAGTATTGCGATTATTGCCTTAGTACTTGTTAATTTAAAATTACCTTATGCTGATTTTTCCACGCATAGCCAACTACTTAGTTGGCTATTAGAGCCTGCTATAGTGGCACTGGCCTTACCTTTGTATCAGCAGTTTATACATGTCAGAAAAAATCTACTGTTAATAGTAAGCACCTGTAGCTTAGGCATTATTAACGCCACAGTGGTGGCTTTTATTTTAAGTATTTTATTTGATGTACCCGCCAATTTAAGCGCCTCCGTAGCTGCATTAAGTGTAACTACGCCTATTTCATTAATAGTTACTGAGTCTTTAGGGGGGATTAGCTCTCTTGCCGCAGCATTAGTTATATTTATTGGCTTACTAGGTGCGCTCTTTGGGTTAATGCTCATTAAGTGGATAGGTGTTAATAACCACCAAGCTCAAGGAATAGCAATGGGAACTGCGTGCCATGCTATAGGCACCGCAGCAGCACTGGACGAGCACCCAAAAATAGGCGCGTTTTCCTCGGTTGCGATGGCTTTAAGCGCATTATTAACCGCCATAATAGTCCCTGTGCTATATCCTTTTTTAGTCAACACTTTGCTATAGTTAGCAAAAAATAATTACGCAATATAAAGAGCCCACTATGATCAGTTCTGAAATAGAACAATTTGAAAAATACTACACCATGCTCACTGAGTATTTAGTTACCTACAGCATGCAAATTGTGGGTGCCGTTTTTATTCTTATACTGGGTTTGTGGGTGGCTAAAAAACTCTCAAATTTAGTCGCTAAATTGATGGCTCGTCATAATGTCGATATTACGCTTACCAGCTTTGTCAGTAACGTGGTAAAAGTATTGCTTATTGTGATGGTTGTCGTGATAGCACTTGGCAAAATAGGCATTAGTGTTACCCCCTTTGTAGCGGCTATAGGTGCTGCCTCTCTAGGTGCGGGTTTAGCCTTACAAGGAATGCTTTCAAACTATGGCGCTGGCCTTGCTATTATTGCCACGCGCCCTTTTGTGGTAGGCGATACCATTGAAGTAAAAGGGGTCAGCGGTCAAGTAAAAACAATTGAGCTGGGTTACACCATTTTAATTGATGAAGAAAAAGTAGAAATCACTATTCCTAACAAGCACATAGTGGGTGAAATAATTCACAACTCGTTTAGCTACTCGTTAGTTAAAGGAGAAATAGATATAGCCTATACTGCATGCGCTGATACCGCTGTTAGCCTTATTGAAGAAGTGTTAAAGGCTCATGACCAGGTGGCTCAAAACCCTATTTCTCAAGTAGGCATAGAGCGCTTTGCCGATAGCGGCGTAACCATTAGTTATCGCTATTGGGTGCCTACAACCAAAATAATAGAAACCAAGCTTGCTATTAACGCAGGCGTTTATAAAGCCATTAATAGCGCTGAGATAGAAATACCCTTTCCGCAGCGGGTGGTTACTATTAAAGAACGCGACCTTTCTTAATAAAAAACAAAGCCGCTTAATGCGGCTTTATTATTTTTTAGCTTAAAGCAGTAATAAACTGCCTAACCCTAAAAAGGTCACAAACCCAACTATATCAGTAACCGTGGTTAATATTACCGAGCCAGAAAGCGCAGGGTCTATTTTCATTTTGTCTAAAATAGACGGTATAACAACCCCAGCTAACGACGCAGCCACTAAGTTAAGCAATATAGCAACGGTAATTGTAATGCTTAGCATTATGTCGCTATACCAAACAAAGGTGAGCGCGCCAATCACTAATGCCCACACTAAGCCGTTCACCGCCCCTACCCGTAACTCCTTTTTTAAAAGTGCATTGCGGTTAGAGTCGGTTACCTGACCAAGCGCTAAACCGCGCACTATTACCGTTAAAGTTTGACTCCCGGCGATTCCGCCCATAGAGGCCACCACAGGCATAAGTACCGCCAGTGCTACAACCTGCTCTATTGTTGCGCCAAATAAGCCAATAAACCAAGATGCTAAAAACGCAGTGGCTAAATTTATACCCAGCCAAATCCCCCGGTTTTTAGCACTTTTTCTTACACTGGCAAACAGGTCTTCATCTTCGCGTAAACCACCAGCTTTGGCCGCAGCTTCGTCGGCAATTTCTTGGCGTAGTTCGTATGCCGAGCTAATGGTTAAACGCCCGACTAATTTGTTATCAGTATTAACCACCGGCATGGCCATTTTTTCACTGTGAATAACCACTTCTGCCGCTTCGTATAAATCATCATCAGCATGCAATGATGAAAAATCATAGTTTGCCAGCGCCAATAGGTTATCGCCTTCATCGGCTTTTATTAAATCATTTACTGCAAGTTCACCTATTAGGCTGCCTTGGCGGCTAACTAAATACACAACTTCGCTGTATTGCGGCAAACCTTTGTGCAGTAATTTTTTAACGCCTGCAATTGTTGCTTTTTCAGTTATTTTTAGAAAGTCGAAACCAACCCAGTGACCTAATTGCTCAGGCGGATACTGCTGAGCAAGATCGTATTGTTTCGTTTGTGCTTCATCGAGTTGCTTTTTAGCATAATCAACAAAGCGCTCAGGAATAACCTCTTCAAGCTCAAGTAATTCTTCAACATTCACTTCATCTAATAGTGCGTATGCCTCGCTATCATCTAAGGTTTGTAGTAACCATAAGCAGCTGTCATCGCTCAGGGTGACGAATATTTCATGCTGCGTGTCTTTATCTAATAGCTGCCAAATTTCTAGACGCTGTTCTTTTGGGATGGCTTCAAAAAGTAGCGATAGGTGCTCAGTAGATAAATTAAGCTGTGCATCGGCTAAAAGCTGACTTTTTTGCGTGTGTGTTTCGCATTGTAATAAATCGTTTATTAGCTGCGGTAGTTGGTCGCCTGGATACTCAATCATCTTGAAACCTTAAATTTAAAAATGCACATTGCTTATAGTTTACTTGAACAATAAAAAATTGCAGAAAAAACCTAAACTTATTAAGACGTTTTAAGCTTTGATGGTTGAAACTGCGCTCATTATTTTTGCGCATTGTAGGGGTAAAAACACCAGCGATACTACTGTTTATTTTAAAAATTAAAAAAGAAATTATTGGCCTTATTTTTAACCAAAAAAAAGCCCATAACGCTAAGCTGTTATGGGCAAAGTCACACAATGAAAAAGGGGAATTAAAATCTATCGGTTAAGTTTCGTATTAGGTCAGAGTCCACAAACTGCGTGACCATTGCTGCACCCCATGCATATGCACGTTGTATTGGGTAGCCTTTAAATATCCAGCGTTTACGAACATGGTTAAAACGCTGCAAATACTGCTGCTTAGCACGCGGCAAAGGTGTACTACTTAGCTTATCCCACGCTTTATATACGCCCGACATGTCAGAACCGCGCATAAAACGTTGCAACCAACGCGAAAAGCGTGAAAAGCTAATGGTTGACTGAAAATCAATGATATAAGGCTTGCCATCGCTACCACATAATATATTGCCCATATTACGTAAATCTAAATGCACAATGCCTAGGCGGTGCATTTTTGCAACTTGGCGTTCAAGCTCAATAAAAAATTCAACAGGCAACGTCTCCCCCTGGTGTATTAAGCTTCTAAGCGGCGTGCCTTCTATGTAGTCATACGCCACCGCTATCGGCGATAAACGGCTAAACCGATTAGCAACTGCATCAAGCTGTGCTAAGCGGCTCAATCCTTTAAATTCTTGATTTACAGAAAGCTTGGCAAAGGTTTTACGAATAAACCACGGGCTTTGGCTAAAGTCTTTTACTATTAAGTCAAACGTATCATCTTTGTACCTGTATACAATTGCGTTCGCAAAACGCCCTTTATGAACAACACTTAAATACTGTTGCATAAATACATGTTCAGGAAACTGCTGCTGTAATTGTGATAACAACTTATTTTCAATCATAACAAACCTAACAAGATGATAACTTTAATTGCCTAGGCAACTATATTAGCAAAGTTAGATTTGCCGCACAATTAGATCTAGTACTTAGCAGGCTAAGTTTTTATTGAAACAGTATCGCTAAAATGTTGATAATCTTTTTTAGAGATTTATGAAGGTGTATCTAGGTTGTTTATTGCTCGGTTTAGTAAGTCCATAACGCTGTGTTTTTCATTTTCAGAAAAGCCGCTAAGTGCTTTTTCGTACACTTGATTTACTAAGGGCATTATTTGAGGATAAAGCGCTTTGCCTTTATCACTTAAACTTAAAAGTGTAGAGCGCTTATCAAACTCACATTGTGTTTTTTCAATTAAATCTTTTTCTTCTAAACGCTTTAACAAACGGCTCATCGCGCCTTTATCGTACACCATATGATCGCTCAGTCCGGCTAATGTGTTTACTGAGCCACGCGCTAATAGCACTACCACAATATATTGCGCAGAGGTTAAGTCCATACAATCGAGTTGGGCATCAATGTGTGTAGCAATTTTTGAACGTAAAAACGATATCAACCGGCCTAGGTCTTGCTCTGCTACGAGCGTTTCGGGGTCGGCGTTTTGTACTGAAGGCATACTTTGTTGCATATAAGGGTTACTCTGTTTATTCAAAATGCGTGTAATAGACTACACATAATTAATAAAATTCCCTAGGGTTAGCGAACTTTCAAAAATAAAAATTTGTTCTACCTAGGGTCTGACATGTTGGGCGTTAATACGCCTATGCCTTTGCAGCAACCTTAAAATATAAGCACAGCTTTACCAAATAAAAGTACCTTGCTAAAAATTCACCTCAAAAAGTAAACAGCCTCTAAACCATTTTGTATTTAAAATAAAAAGCCGCAACATAAGTTGCGGCTAGTAGTGATTTATGCAATGACGTTTTAAACCTTAAACTGCCCTATTAATTGTCCTAGGTTTTCACCGCGCCCTGCTAAATGCTGGCTAACCTCAGAGGTGGCCTTACTTGCTTGGGTTAGTTCATTAACAATTTCTTGAATGGCAAACACATTACGGTTTATCTCTTCTGTCACTGAACTTTGCTCTGTTGCAGCGGTTGCAATTTGCGTACTCATGTCGTTAATGGTGGTAACCGACGTAGTCACAGCACCTAAACTTTGCGATATATCGCGCGATGACTCAACTGAGCGATTACAACTTGCTTGGCTCGCCTGCATGGCATTTACCGCGGCGCCCACTAAGTTATGCAATTCACTTAGCATTTCACTAATTTCATGGGTACTAAGTTGCGTACGACTCGCTAAGCTTCTTACTTCATCAGCCACCACGGCAAAACCCCTACCCTGCTCGCCCGCACGTGCGGCTTCTATAGCGGCGTTAAGTGCAAGCAAATTAGTTTGCTCGGCAATGCCACCTATTACACTAAGTACACTGTCTATTTTTTTAGATTGCTCACTTAAAGAATTTACCTGATCAGCAGCTAGGTTAATCTCGCCCATAAGGTTGGAAACTTCACTTAGTGATATATCTACGCACTCTTGCGCTTTTGCCACTTCTAGCGTTGCCGTATGAGTAGACTCAGCAACTTGCGTGGTATTTTTAGCCACTTCGTGAGAGGTGGCCGACATTTCGGTAATCGCTGTGGCAACTAGGTCTGTTTCGTGGTTATGATTGAGCAGTTTATTTTCAAACAGTTTTGTTTGCGAATTAATATCGCTTGAGGCATTTTTTACATCATTAGTAACATCAGCCACATTACTTATAATGCTTTGCAGCTTGCTAACAAACACATTAAACGATTCGCCCAACTGCCCTATTTCATCGTGTGTATGTATAGCTAGGCGTTTTGTTAAGTCGCCTTCACCTTTAGCAATATCATCTAAGCTTTGGCCCATTATTTGGATAGGTTTAACCATAGCGTTAGACGCTAAAAGTGCGCCCACTACGCTAACCACAACCCAAAATAAGGCAATTAATAACAAGGTGGTTATTTTTTCGCGAGTATGTGATTGCATAGTCTGTTTATAATTTGCAAGCTCTGTTTGTATATCATCCATATAGGCACCCGTACCAATCATCCAATCGGTACCTGGTATCATTACGGCATACCCTATTTTCTCTACTAACCCGTTGGTATTTGGCTTTTGAAAATGGTAATTAAATGCCCCGCCACCTTTACGTGCTTGCTCTAATAATCCAACAATTATTTTTTTACCATTTGGGTCTGTCATCCCAATTTTATTTTGCCCTTCAATAGCACTTCCTAACAGGGCATGAAACACGCTAACGCCACGTGTGTCGTAAATAAAAAAGTAACCGTCGTCACCAAAAGTAAGCTCCCTAAGGACATTTTTAACACTTTGTGTTGATCCGTTATCCAACTGATGGCGTACCAACTTGCTTGCTATTTCCACTTCAGTGGCAAGTAGCGTGTGTTTGTCTTTAATAAGTTTAGATTTAATTGTTTCAAAATTTTGTTGCTGGTTTTGCGATTCTAAATAGTACGAGCTGGCCATTAAGCTAATTAATAACAAGCTCAACGGTAAAATAGCCAGTAATAAAAGTTTATTTCTCAAGCTTAAGTTACTCATTAAATCTCCACAAATAGGGTATGCACGTTATCACTGTCTGCTTTGCAGTAATTAACGCAATAAAGTAAGCATTTAATATGTCACTATTTATATCAATTTATAAATAGCGCAGGGGGTTGCCAAGGGCTGGCAAGGTGGGCGCATTATAATTAGATTACAGCGCTTTAGATATACATTATCACTCGACATTAGTCGCAATTTTTTATCGAAAACACTGTGCAGTAAGGCGTTTTCATTACCTTTTACTTAGTTAACCCTCAAGCAATCCCACCACGATTCATCTCACATTAAGGTAGCCAGGCATTTTTATTTAACATATAATCACCACAATTCTAATAATAAATACTTACACAAAAAGCGGGACAATGTTCAACGTTAACTTAGGCTGTGGTTTTTAAAAATAATAATGAAGTACTTCTTATATCTAACGTTGTTGATTTGTTTAAACGTGTGCGCTCAACCTGCTAACAAGAGCATCGCCTTTTATTACTCATCCCCCATGCCATTGGCCGAAATGACCTTTTATTCACGGGTTGTTGTGCAGCCGCAAAGCATCACTCCACACGAACTTAATTGGCTTAAAGAGCGCAACATTAGCGTATACGCTTATTTAAGTGTGGGAGAATCGTTTACTGAAAATGAATCCTCAGTAGCAAAAAATCCACACTGGAATAGCCATATTGCTGATTTAACCGCTGAGCATTGGCAACAACACCTGCAAAAACAAGCACGTGAATTACAACAACGAGGCTTTAACGGTTTATTTTTAGATACGCTCGACAGCTACCAATTATTAAAACCCGATTACGATAAAGCGGCTCAACAAGTGGGGCTTGTGAATATAATTAAAGGTTTGTCGAGTACATTTAATAAACATTTAATTTTAAACAGAGGGTTTGAGCTACTGCCACAGCTTAACGATTACGCCTCTGATTTAGTTGCAGAGGGGCTATTTAGCCACTTTAATCCAGTAGATAACAGCTACAAACTTACTACTGAGAACGATCAAGCTTGGTTAAATGAAAAGCTCCATAAAGCACAATCACTGGGCTTTAACGTACAGGTAATTGATTACGCTAAACCACAGCAGCGCCTTGCGATGGCTAAACAAATTATTGCCCAAGGTTATGCTCCTTGGGTTACTGATGGGCACCTTCAAACTTGGGGGACATCAAATATACAGCCAGTGCCTAGGCGCATACTTATTCCATACAACAGTAATGTAAAGCCACTTATATACACCACGGTTCACTTAAAGCTTGCCACAATGATTGAGTATTTAGGCTACATACCTGATTACATAGACATGGCTAACACGCCTTTACCTAAAGTAGATACCAGCCTCCATGCTGGCATTATCTCTTGGACGACGAGCGATCAATTTTATAATGCACAGGTTATTAAGTGGCTCGAAAGTAACTTAGGCGTGGTACCGCAACTGGTACTTGGCGAGCTCCCTCCTTCTAATAAGTTACTTGAAAGCTTAGGAGTAGAGCCTTTTAATTTGCCTTCAAATGGGCCTTATAAACTCGCGGCTATGGCACCTTGGCTCAAGGGTGAGTCAACTACTGCGCCCGCTATTGTAAAGCCCTATTTATTAACACTTGCAGAGAATGCGCAATCATTAATATCAATACACGCTGAAGATGGCACCACCCTAACCCAAGGAAGTAAAACTAAGTACGGCGCACTTATCGCTGCACCTTGGCTTATAGATACATTGCCTATGGAGGGCAGTAACTGGGTTGTAGACCCCAAAGCCGTGTTAACTAAGGCAATGGGGCTTGCGCCTATACTAGCCCCAGATACAACTACATTAAGCGGGCGGCGTATGCTAACCCTTCATATTGATGGCGACGGCTTTACGAGCATTGCACACTTTGCAGGTAAACCTTACGCAGCAGAAGTTGTGCGCGATGAAGTTATAAAAAAATACAAGCTACCACTTACCTCCTCAATTATCCAAGCCGATATTGAGCCTAACGGATTGCATGGCGCTGACAGCCCAAAGCTTGAAAAAATAGCCAAAGAAATTTTTGCGCTTCCTTATGTCGAAGTGGCATCACACACATACAGCCACCCCTATTTTTGGACAGCCTTATCAGGTAGAAAAGAAATAAATAAAGACGACACCGACTACGGGTTTCATTTAGATGTACCCGGATATGACGCCATCGATTTAAATAAAGAAATAACCGGCTCAATAAATTACATTAATGAGCGGCTCGCACCAAAAAATAAAAAAACAGTGATGATGCTATGGTCGGGTGATGCAACCCCAGGCCCAAAAGCCCTAGAACTTGCGCGCGATGCCGGTGTAATTAACGTTAATGGAGGAAATACCGACGTAAATGCCGACAATCCAAGCTTGTCGCATATATCACCTATTGGCCGTCCTGAGCGAGATTTGCTGTATCAAATATACGCCCCCATTTTAAACGAAAATGTTTACACCAATTTATGGCACGGCCCTTACTATGGTTTTAAACGCTTAGTAGAAACATTTGAAATAACCGAGAAACCATACAGATTAAAGCCTTACACAATTTACTTTCATTTTTACTCTGGCGAAGTGCCAGCAGGGCTTGATGCGCTGCATTACAATATTGATTACGTATTAGCCAGAGAAAATACCCCGGTGCATTTAAGTCAATATGCACGCATTGCCAAAGACTTTTATTTTTCTGCGCTTGCTAAAAATACGCGCGGCGAATGGCTATTTAGTTCTAAATATATAAAAACGCTGCGCTTGCCTGTTATTTTTGATGTGCCCAATATGACTAACAGCCACGGTATTTTAGGGGTAACCGCGCAAGGAAACTATATTCACGTGGGCGATGAAATAGCCACAATTAACTTTGATCATACAACGCCAGATAACCAACCTTATTTGCTCTCCGCTAATGTCGCGTTTAGTAATTGGCAGATAAACGGCCCTGTCAGCTTTAAAGCGTGGATTGAAGCTAAAATTGAGCTTAAAAATGCTCGCAGTTGTCATTTCATTTCGCATATGGGAAAGCGCTTTAGCGGAAAAACTTTTGGCAATACAACGCAGTTTTCATTACCTGCTGGCGAATTTTATGGCTATTTAAACTGCGCTAGAAGGGCTCAATAATGAATAACAAAAAGCGCCCTCACTTAGTATCAGTTAAAACCATTTTAATTATATTAGCGGTAAGTTGCTTTTCACTTTACGCGCTGTTTCCGCACACCTTATTTTTTGAAGATGACTCGCTATCGCAAGATTATACCTTTGAAAAAACCTACTTAAATGCCGCATTAAGTAGCGACCCTAATAATGAAAAACTACGCGCCAAAAAAATAGCCATTCACCTGAGCTTAAATGAGTATTCGCAAGCGACTAACGAGCTTGAAAAACTCCCTAAAAGCGATACAAAAACTGAATTAGAAATAAAACTTTTATACGCATTGTGGGTTGATAGCGGCGCAAATAAAGATGACCGTTTTGAAGAACTAACACTTAAACTTGCGGCATTTAAACACTGGGATAGCCAGTTATTAAATATAGCTAAAGCCACGGGGCTCAATGCAAACGTAGCACAATATTATGAGCAACACGCGCAGCCATTATTAGCCGCTGATTTTTGGTTAGGCGCAGGTGAGCCTGGCAAAGCGCTCGCTATTTATAAAACCCACATTAATGCCGATGTAGCCCAAAAAGCCATTGAAACCGCACTGGGTGCTAACAATCCAAAACAAGCTTACACATGGTGGAAAAAATACGGTGATACCGCTAATACCGAGCGTACATTATATTTTGCAAGCTTAGCGGGTGATAATAAAGAAGCTTTAAAAGCAGTAGAAACATTATTAAAAACTCAGCCTAATAACAGCGAATATTTAACCAAAGCCATGCATTTAAACTTAGCCAATGGCAATGCAAACGCAGCTGAACAATTAATCGCAAAGTTATTACTTAAAACACCCAATGATAAAGCCCTGAGGCTTTTAAATTGGAAAATTATGCGCTGGCAAAATAAGCCTAAACAGGCGCTTAAAGAATTTAAATGGTTAATGGCCCATAAAGCCGTTGATGTAGCTATGCTGACCGACAGCATTAATGATGCGAATGCCTTGTACTTATATCAAGATGCCAACGACATTTACGAATATAAAGCGCAAAACCGACAGCTTAAAGGCAACGGATTTGCAAATTGGATGCAAACCAACGAATTTATTGGTAATGCAAAACAAGAGCTTAATCATATTGAGCGCTATGAGCAAATAAACGGAAAAACACCTCTTTCACAATATTGGAAAGCCAAGGTGTTACACGATACCGGTAATTTAGCTGGGCTGAGAGCCTTGTGGCCTCACTACGCAGGGCCAAAAAACGAAGAAGACTTACTCTGGCTTGCAAGAGCGCATTGGTTAAACGATGACTTTACAACCGCTTTGGCCATTTTAAAGCAAAAAGCACGTAGTAACGATGATGAGTTTTGGGGTGCCCGCGTTGATATGGCTTTGCGTGTAAATGATAAAAAAGAAGAGCTGTACGCTTTAGAGCAATTAAAAAACATTAGCCCACTGAGTGTAGGTGATATGCTGCATTATCAGCAGCTAAAATTTGCCGACAACCCACAAGGGTTATTAAATTACCTATGGCAACAAACAGCACTCACTGATAGACAGTTAATCCAAATTACTTTATTAAGCACGCAAATTGGCGATGAAGAACACGTTACTCGTGCTCATCAGGCTCTTGAAAAACAACGTTATAATAAAGCGCTTTACCCTGCATGGCTAATATTATCAAACTGGTACCAAAATCAAAGTGACTTAAATTACGCATACACAACACTTAACCGCGCAGCAAAACTAAGTGAATACAATCCCGATGTGGTACTAGCGCAAGGCTGGCTTGCATTGCAAATGCACGACACCATTATGATTAAGCGTATTTTAGCTAACTACTCACGCAATGAACCCAGCCGAGAGTGGGCACAATTATTGGCGAGTTTATCTATTCATCAAAAAGCCTTTAATAGTGCTTATTTTTATCTGCGCCAATTAGCCATTAGTAACCCTCGAGATTTAACTACTTTAGTAAATTTAGCCGATGTTATGAACCAGTTAGGCTACTACGCTAATGCCAGCGAACTTAAACATTATTTATTAAACCATTTACCAAAAGACAAATACGCATACCGAGGTTTAATGATCCAATGGGCCGGCGCAATGGCCGTGCCCCACTTACGCCAATTTAGCAGCTTAGATGACATAGCGCCTGAGGCTATAAACAACGCAACCGCCAACTGGTGGTTAGCCAGACGCGCAGCACAAAAGCTTGAGCCATGGCAAAAGCTACAATTGGCTATGAGCAACGGCGAGTTTAATAAAGTAAAGGCACTGGTAAATACGCAAACGCTAGGCAAAATAGATGAGCTAAGTGCTTTGCTCTATTTAAGGCAGCCTTATGCAACTATGCAGCGTTGGTATGAGGAGTTAACACAAGAGCCAACACAAGCCGAAACGTCTTTATTACGTAATGCCCGCACCAGCTACTTTAGAGCATTAGAGATTAACCTATCCCCTGAGGCCGGTTTAAATACCAGCCAGTACGATGTAAATGTTTATTTTCCGTATGCTAAAGGGCAATGGAAACTTAGCATTAGCAATCAACAAAACTTAAATAACAACGGGTTACTGTTTGCCATAGAAGATAAAATGACATGGGGTCGTTGGTACTTTGATGCAAAAGTAGACTCTCATCAGGGCAATTTAATGAGCCGCCAAGGCTTGAGCCTAGATGCGCGTTACCAGTGGGACTCGCGCACGCAGGTAGGTGTAAAACTTGAGCACAACGTTGAAAACCGCCAATCAGAAACCTTATTAAGTTTTGCCAAATTAAATAAAACCACGGCTTATATAAATTACGCTATTGATGGGCGTCAAAACGTGCAGTTCTCTGCAGCCGCCATGGCATTTAAGCGCCGCAGTGATAGCTCAACGCTTGTCAGCGGGCAAGAATATAACGCCCGTTATCAATACACTATTTTAAAAGACCGCCCTATTTGGAGTACTTATTTTAGTGCTCAATGGCAAGACTTTGAACGCACATTAGCCCCTTTAGGCATAGATCAAAGAGCCCGACCGCTGCTTATTGATATACAACCTTTTAGGCGCTTTGCTCTGGGCACTTCGCTTTCGTCAAACTCAAACTTAGCCCCCCCATATTTAGGCGAAAGCCCCTCGTGGTTATTCGACATAAGTACGGGTTATCAAACGTTAAACGACACCCTCGACATTTCAGTATCAAGTGGTGCGGGCTGGTCAGTGCTAGGGGATGATTTATTTAAATTACAGCTGGGTTATCAAAGTAGTAATAAAGTGGGTAACTCAGATACACAATTACAATTAGGCTATTACGTACATTTTTAATGTTAGGAGAGAATATGTTTCGTTTAATCATACCGTGTTTGGTATTAGTGCTCAGTGCATGTACCACCAGCCGTGTGGCTGATGATGTAGAGCTAGGACCATCAACTACCGTGGCTTTAATGCCTTTGGTAAATCATGCGCAAACCCCCTTAGCCGGTGAACGTGCAGAAGATATACTTGCAAGTATTTGGCAGCAAAATAAGCTTCCTACGTTATTACGTGCACCGCGCAGTAACACTAAAGACCTTCCGCCACTTGACGATCAATACCGTCTTGATAACGCCATGCAGTGGTTAAGCACACAGCAAACAGACTATGTGTTATCAGGTAGCATAGAAGAATGGCGTTATAAAGCGGGTCTAGACGGCGAGCCGGTAGTCGCACTTACACTTAGCTTAACGGCCAAAGGTCAAACAACACCACTTTGGACGGGCACTATCGCAAAAAGTGGCTGGGGACGCGACAGTATTGCCGCGACGGCACAAGATGTCATCGCCGATTTAATTTCGTACATTGAGGTTAGTGAGTGAAAACACATTTTTTTCGACCAAGAGAGGTCCCTGAGCTACAAATTTGGGCTGAGGTAATTGTATTTACCGCGCTTGCAATTGTGCTGCCGGTTATATTTAAAGCCGAAGACCCCTTTTGGACGGAAAATGGGTTTTCGTGGCCGGTACTTGGGCCGCTGTTAGTGGCTTTGCGCTATGGTTTTTCAAAAGGCTTTATAAGCATATTATGTTTATTAGCCGGGCAATTGCTGTTAAGCAAAAGCGAAGTATTAGCGCAACCTAACGAATTTAATATTAACGCCATGATTGGTTATTTAATTGTAATTATGATTGCTGGCGAATTCAGAGATGTATGGGAGCGCACTAATCAGCAGCAAAGTATTGAGCTTGAGTATGTAACTAACCGATTAGAAACCTTTACCCGCCAATACCATTTAATAAACTCATCCCACGACCGGATTGAGCAAATGTTAGCAGGTCATACTCTTAGCCTGCGCGAATCGCTCCAAGCGGTACGGGCCGTTATAGGGCAACTAACACAAAGACGCTTAGACAGTGCGGCAAATAGCATTTTAAACTTATTTGTTGAATATGGCTCACTTGAAAAAGCAGCGCTTTATAAAGTAGAAAACCACACCATAATAGAGCAGTCATTAGCAAGCATAGGTGCTATGGGTGAGCTAAATAGGGAAGACCCCCTTATTAAAGCCATGTTTGAAGAGCGCGAGCTGGTTTCTGTTAAAGAGGTTAAAAATAAATTTAGCCAATACCATATTGCTATCCCACTGGTTGATATTAATAACACTATTTACGGGGTGATTTTAGTACAAAGCATTCAATTTTTTGCCCTTAAAAACACCACACTTACTTTGCTAGCTGTTATGGCCGGTAACATTGGCGATTTGCTGCGTCATGAAATTACCAACCCGGTAATGACCCCACAAGAAACCCCTTATTTTGTAAGGCAACTACGCAGGGCGAACAAAGAAGCTAAACGCTATAATATTCCCTCGCAGCTGCTTAAACTCAAAGCAATGCAAACAAGTGAAGAGTCGCGCCAATTATTAGAGTATTTAAGTGAAGCTCGCAGAGGTTTAGATATTTATCTTTACGATAGTCAAAACCACACACTTTTACTGCTTATGCCAATGGCAAGTGAACTGGACAAAAGTGGCTTTATATCGCGTATTAATACTTGGTGTATCGAGCACTTTGGTAAAACCGTTGAGCAACTGCAAATTAAAATAGAAGAACAAATGGCATTGCCTATAAGCAGCGAACACATCGCTAAGTTAGTTGCATCCCATGATTAAAATTATCGTTGCCACTTTTATTGGCTGTTTATGTGAATACTTTGCTTTTGCGCATATTTTAGATGCGCCTAACTGGCTGTTAATTGTTTTATTACATGGCATTGCTAGCCTGTGCTTTACCTTTGTAAGCCATGCTTTTATTCCTAACAAATACAAAACCACCTTAAAAAGTGGCTCAGCACTGTTATTTTTGCTGCTATTTACCTTGCCTGTATTTGGTATTTTAGGGGTGGTATTTGCCATTACTTTTGCCCTTAGTAAACCGCTTAAAAACAACGACATTGATATTGTAGAGCACAAGGTTCCTGCCCTGCCCTTTGAAGCAAGAAGTGTTTCAGCAACGCCTATTTACTCTATGGGTGGACTAAAAGCTATTTTAAAACACGCCAGTGAGCCAAATAAACGCCTAAGTGCAGTAATGGCTGCACGGCACATGAGCGATGCCCAAGCTATTCCTATACTCAAACTGGCATTAAAAGACTTAGAAGATGATATTCGCTTACTTGCCTATTCAACTCTTGATAGTAAAGAAACTAAACTGAACGAAAAAATAAGCCAATGCCAGCACGCTATAGCCAATACCACGCAACAACCTAAATTAAGCAATCTACAACGCCAACAAGCCGAGCTTTATTGGGAGCTGAGTTACTTAGGCTTAGCACAAGGCGCACTAAAAAAGTACGTACTAGAAAAAGCAGAAGCACTAACCTTAACAAGTATAAAGTTTAACCCGCAGCCAGCTAGCTATGTGTTTTTAGGGCGAATTCAACTTGCGCTCGGTAAATTAAATGAGGCGCAGCAAAGCTTAAATTTAGCCACGCAATTAGGCATGGCCAGACGCCACGTACTACCTTATAAAGCCGAAGTCGCCTTTGGATTACACAATTACACAGACTGTCAGCGCTATCTTGAAGAGCTAGCACTACAGCCTAAAGGCTCTGAGTTACGCCATTTACAGGAGTATTGGCATGAGTGAAAAAAAAGCCGATATTTTACTCTTACTTGAAGGCACTTACCCCTATGTACGGGGCGGCGTATCGAGTTGGGTACACCAAATTATAGAAGGCCTGCCTCACTATAACTTTGAATTAGTGTTTGTCGGTGGCGCACCCGAACACTACGGCGACATTCAGTACACGCTACCGAGTAATGTGACTAAGCTGCATGTGCATTATTTAGTTACGCAACACAGTACAAAAATAAAAGCGAAACATGGCGTTAAATATAAAAAAGAACTGTTTGATTTTTGGCAGCAATTGCAAGGGTATTTCCGTGACTGTAAAGACCCAATACCGACGGAGTTGGTAAAGTTTGCCTTTGAAAATCTAGCTAAAAAAGACGGTATCAACGAAGCCGATTTTTTATACAGCGAGTCGTCGTGGCAGGTGCTGGCAAACTATTATTTAACCTATTGCGATGAATCGTCATTTATCGACTTTTTTTGGTCGTACAGAAATTTGTATAAACCACTGTTTAAAATAGCCGAAATAGCCCGTTCACTCCCCGATGTTAAACTTATTCATTCTATTTCGACAGGCTATGCTGGCATATTGGGCGCAGGTGCAAGCGTTATACACAACACGCCATTTTTGCTTACCGAGCACGGTATTTATACTAAAGAGCGTAAAATAGATTTAATACAGGCCAGCTGGATAAAAGAGTCTGAACAAAGCCTAGGTAAAAACCTAAATACTGAAATGGGCTTTATTCGCCGAATGTGGATCAGCTTTTTTGAGCAAATTGGCCGCACTACTTATAACCAAGCCGACAAAATCATCTCGCTTTATGAGGGGAATAGACAAAGGCAAATTAAAGATGGTGCCAGCGAAAGTAAAGCCTCGGTAGTGCCTAATGGTATAAAAACAAAACGCTTTGTTGATGCGCTTAACGCAAGACCTAAATCGGTCCCTATGGTGGTTGGGTTAATTGGCCGTGTAGTGCCAATTAAAGATATTAAAACCTTTATTCGTGCCATTAAAGAGGTCCAAGCCGAACTGCCAGAGATAGAAGGCTGGATCATAGGCCCTTTTGAGGAAGACCCACAGTATTACAAAGAGTGCCAGCTACTAGTAAGCAGCCTAGATTTAGACAAAAACATTACGTTTACCGGCATGAAAAACATCGTCGAAATACTCCCAAAGCTAGGTATTGTTGCGTTGACTTCAATTTCTGAAGCTCAACCATTAGTGCTGCTTGAAGCAATGGCAGCAGGCGTACCTGTACTTGCAAGTGACGTGGGCTCGTGCCGAGAAATAATAGAAGGGGCAAGCGAGGAAGATAGGGCCCTTGGTAAAGCTGGCGAAGTAGTTTCTATTGCCTCACCCAGCGAAACCGCACAGCAAATAATCACCCTATTGGAAAATGAGCAAACATGGTATCAGTACCAACAAAACGGCCTCAACCGTGTTAAAACATACTACGACGAGAGCCATATGTTTGCCCGCTACGATAAACTTTACAAGGATACAATCGCATGGCCGGAATAGGTTTTGAGATACGTAAAATTCTCAAAAAAAACACCCTACTCTCTGTTTTTGAAGCATACGGTTATGCGGGATTAATAGGCTCAGGCCCTTGGCTGCTTTCTATCATTGCGCTCATGCTAATTGGTATTTTAAGCCTAGGTGTCGTGCTGCCAAAAGTATTAATTATTCAGTTTTTAACGCTTATTACGTATATGATGGCAGCGTCCCTTATATTAACCGGCGGTCTGCAGCTATTATTAACGCGTTTTGTTGCCGATCTGTTTTTTCAAAAAAAGGATGAGCAGGTACTGCCTAATTTACTTGGCGCGCAGCTAGTTACCACCCTTGCCGCATTACTGATTGGCTTAGCTGTATGGCCAATACTACCGCTACCTGTTGTGACTAAAATAATAATATTAGGGGCGTTTGTAAGCTTATGTAACCAATGGCTTGGCGCTATATTTTTGTCGGGAATGAAGGAGTACCGGCTTATTTTAGTGACCATGTTAAGCGGTTACAGCTTTATGGTGTTACTGGCATTTTTACTGCGCGACTGGCAAATAGACGGGTTGTTTTTTGCTTTTTTTGCCGGTGAAGCGCTGCTCTTTTTTAGCTTTTTGTTTATGATTATTCGTCGCTACCCTGGCGGTAAACTCATTAGTTTTGATTTTTTAAACAACAAAAAAGTGTATTACAGCCTATTTTTTTGTGGGCTTTTTTACAACATAGGCGTGTGGGCCGATAAAATTATTTTTTGGTACTCCCCCGCTACCTCTATTCAAATTATAGGCACATTAAGAGCAAGCCCTATTTACGACTTGCCTATATTTTTAGCCTATTTAACCATTATTCCAGGAATGGCGGTATTTTTAGTCAGAATGGAAACCGACTTTGTAGAACAATACGACCGTTTTTATACCGCTATTAGAGGTGGCTCATCGCTTGAAGAAATTTTTTACCTAAAAGATAAAATGGTGCAAACAGCGCAAGGCGGCCTTTACGATATATTTAAAATCCAAGGTATAACCGTTGCGTGCTTATTACTGTGGGGCGAGCAAATACTGACCTTTATAGGCATAGACCCTAACTATAAAACATTACTGTTTATTGATGTGGTGGGTGTAGGTGTACAGGTTATATTTTTGTCTATTTTAAATATTTTATTTTACTTAGATAAGCGTGCCACCGTATTATTTTTATCTGGGCTGTTTTTGTTTATCAATATCGTATTTACGATTACCTCAATTGCATTAGGGCCACAGTTTTATGGTTACGGTTTTGCGCTCTCGACCATAATTACATCTGTAATTGGTCTGTATTGGCTATCAAAACAATTTGAAGAGCTTGAGTACGAAACTTTTATGCTGCAATAATATATTATAAAAGCGGTATAAAAGTCGTCTTCTTTTACGTGACTGAAAACGTACTGAGTTTCTCTATATTTAATGGAATATATTATGGAAATTAATTATTTAAATTATTCACTTCAAGAGTTGCGTGAAGCTTGGATAGCAGTTGATGATTACACGTATCCGGAGCGTGCAATTGAAGTTTATAAACTTTTAAAAAATTTGGAGATAAAAGCTTCAGAAGAAAATTATTGTGATACATCATCTACTTGGGTTGTCTCTATGCTACGCAACTTCAACAAGCCTAAAATATTTGACCCAGCCTTTAGCGATGTATTACTTGAAGAAAGTAGTGCTATGATGAAAGAGAAGCGAGTTATTAAACTTATAGCAGAGCGAGAAAATATTGATCACATGTAAGTGATCAATATTTTAAGTTAAGAGCAACACTAGCCAAATTTAACGTGGAAAAGAGTTTGGCTTTTTACTCGCATCATTTTTTACCAACACAAAAAAGCTATGTGGTTATTTACTCACCCAGCGCGCTTTAAAACCACGCGTATCAACATGTATAAATGCACCGCGATGCGATTTTGGCCCGTAAACACCTAAACCGCCAAGTAAGCCTTTAAATGACTCTCGCTTAGCGAGCGACTCCACTATACCAGCCATAGCTTGTGCATCGCCAATAGAGTGCTTGCCGTCGTTGTTTATATCATCCATACGGTAGTCGCCGTCGTTATCTATAAATATATCGGCAGCATCGCCAAACACATGGCGGCTAAGCTTTACGTTACCAATGGCTTTGTTGTAATAAGGGGTGCGGTAGCCGCTCATTACCACCATATTTTTAACCGGTATGTTTTCTAAAATCAGCTCTTTGCGTATTTTTTCAAGTTTAAGTAACAACTTGTTTTGTAAAAATAAGTATTTAGGGTGCTTACTTCGTTGCTTACTCACAAATTCTTTAAGAGAAAAATGCGGTGATATTTTTATATTTTCGTTCTCTGGGGTCACCTTTACAAAACCATCGGGCACTATGTAATGCTTACTATCTTTAATTTGTGAGGGCGTTGGGTAATGACCAATGTGGTAATATTTAAGCTTTCCACCTTGTACTTCATCTGCAGGTACTTTAACAAACACATTAATTGTCATACGTTGCTTTTTGTCGGGGGATTCAATAATTACCCGTGTTAAGCCAGGCTTTTTAGGCGCCTGCCACTGCCAGCGGTTTGTATCAGTTAAGGTGGCGTTGCTATGGTTATTAATAAATGAATAGGGTCGTTTTGATTGTGCGTAAAGCACTTCAAATTCAACTGCCTCATTAGGCATCACAAATACAGAAAACACCGAATACGGCATTACTATGTCGTTAATTTTTAGGCTAAACTCTGCATCTTCAAAATTTGCTTTATTTTGAATATCAACGCTTGGGTGTGCTTTTTTCACGGGCTCGGCGGCATAACTACTTACACTTACGCAAAGCGCTAATACGCCCCCTAAAATACACTGTATAAACGGCATAATTCCTCTCATAGTCTATTTAATCAATGCAGCAATGACTGACTGATCTTCGTTTTTAAGTAATGCTTTTGCGTCGTGTTGATAAATATCGTCTCTAAAATTAACGAGCATGTCTTCATCAACCCACGCCGTCCAATACACTAAATGAATAGGTAAGGGCTCATTTAAATAAAAAGTTTGAGTGGTATCAGTATCTCTGGCTTTATCCACTTGCTTAAGGGTGCGCTCTTCACCTTGGTGCTTAATTATTTCACGCGCCAATGAAAATGGCTCTTCAACCCTTATACAGCCATGTGATAGCGCACGCTGCGCTTGGTTAAAACGCTGCTTTGCTGGCGTATCGTGAACATAAATGGCTTCAGGGTTTGGAAACAGATATTTCACTTCGCCAAGTGGGTTTTCATCCCCTGCACGCTTAACTAAAAAGTGATCAAATTGATAGGGTTTAATAGCCTGCCAATCAATATTACTGGGGTTAACTGTTTTAGAATCTAGGTAGCTGTTTTTTCTAACTTCGATATTATTTTTAGCAAGGTACTGGGGATCTTTTGCCACCTTTGGTGCTATTTCTTTGGTTGCAATAGAGGTTGGTATGCGCCACTCAGGGTTTACTACAAATTTTTCGATTTCGTCACTAAAGGCAGGTGTTTCCCAACTCGGCTTACCCACAATAACGTTATTTTGTAGTTTTACTTCGCCTGCTTTTACATAGCGCAATGTGTATTCAGGTATGTTTACATACACATACTGCGAATCACTTGAGCCTGCGAAGTTAGTTATGCGGTAAAAGTTAAGCTTTAATTTAGCCAATTTTTTCTTAGCGGGTACATTAAGCTTAGCTAAGGTGCGCTTTCCTACTCGCCCATCAACCTTTAAACCGTGGCGACGCTGAAACTGTTGCACAGCCTGCTCAATGGTTTTATCAAATGTGCACATTACGGTGTCACATACATTGCTGGTTAAGTCACGCTCTTGATATAAACGCAGTGCTAACTGACTCACCGCCTTGCTGGTGCTGCCAAGTTCAAGCAACTCATTAATGTATAAAGGGGTAAACCCGCCACTGTTAACTATTTCTGTGTACCAGTTAATTGCTTTTTCGGTGCGCGCTATTAACTGTGCTGCATTTTGATCAAAATAATAATCGCCATTTTGCAATTGTTGTTGCGAGTTGTAAGTGGTTAATGAAGAGTTGGCAAGTGCCACACTTTCAAGATCTGCACTGCCTAGCGCTTGCCCTGTTAGCATGGTGCTAACGCAACCTGCGAGCGTAGCCTGTAACGTAATGTGTTTTACCTTTGTAGACAATGCCTTTGAAAATAACCCCTTCACTTTGTACCTCCTCGCTAAATATCATTGATAAATGCTTTTGTACTTACTGTTTAACAGTAATTTGAAGGTGCAATGCAGGTGCCAAAATAAAATAAAATCACAACACTATGAAAAATAATAACTTTTTAAGATTTCACATGATGGTTAAAAAATACTTCAACTACGCAATTATGTAATTTGGTTGCTGTAGTGTGTAAAGTTGCTATAGCAATTAGTCTTTTAAAAAGGCTAAAAAGCCACGTTCATAACGACTCAAGTATTTTGTTTTTCGCGGTAAAGAAAGCGACTCTCGCCACGCTGTTTGGGTTTGTTCATCCTCTTTACACAAGGCAATTAAATCTGGGTGAACATACGATTTACGGGCAATAGCGGGCGTGTTACCTAGCTGCTCAGACACGCTCTCGAGCATACTTTTTAAACTAAGTGCGCCTTTTGCTTTTACAAGCTGCTTAAAGGCAATAACACTGGCTCGCCAGGTTCTAAAGTGCTTAGCGCTAAAGTCCTCACCCATTATTTGTTGAATATACTGGTTAATTTCACTAGAGGTTACGTTTGTGCGCTCTCCATCGCTTATATATTGAAACAAATGCTGACCGGGTAAATCTTGTAGGTCTTTAATTACATGGCTAAGCACTCTGTCGGTTATGTTTACCTCGCGCTCTTTGCCCGATTTAGCCCGATACCGTAGCTGTATATTTTTACCCGTAAGCTTAGCATGGCGATTGCGCAGGGTTGTGGCGCCAAAACTTTTGTTTTGCTTTACATTTCGCTCGTTACCTACCCGCAATGCACCTAAGTCCATAAGCCTAACTACCGCAGCTAATGTGCGCTCTACGCTGAGCTCATCCCCTTGTAAATCGTTTTCTAAACGGGCGCGCAGTAATGGCAGCTTATTGCCAAACACCCCACAGGCTTGGTATTTTTTCGCCTCTTGCTGAGCTCTAAAATCTTCATGGTAGCGGTATTGCTTACGGCCTTTACTATCTATCCCCGTCGCTAAAATATGGCCATTTTCTTCAGGGCAAAACCAAGCATTTTTGTAGGCGGGAGGAAACGCTAACGCATTTAAACGATCAATCACTTTTTGATCGGTAATTTGCTTTCCTATTGGGTCAAAGTACAGCCACGTTTTGTTTTTACGCTTACGGGTTATACCGGGTAAATTATCATCGACGTAGATTAATTTCATTTATGCTCCTAGCAACTTAAACCACCATCAATAAATGTATCACTGTAAAATAACCTTAAACTGAACAACGTTATTGATATATAATCAAAAATTGAACAATAATATAAAAATCCGTTTAGTTTAATTACCTGCTTAAGTATATAAACTGCACCTTTTGGTACCGTTTAGCTATGCTCATTTTGGCCAAAATATACACGGATAATAATACCAACTCGCTTAATTAATTAGTCTATTTGAGCCCGGAAAAACATAGCTAACACTAGGTTTGGGCCCGCAAATGATTAAGTATTATTGCAAAACTGGTAACCCCCCTTAAATAATGTGCTGTTTACAAGGAGCATACAATGGCATTTGATTATGGTTCTATTGATCTTGGGTTAAAAAACCCCTTTAAGTTGGAAGGTAAAGTAACCGCGCTAAGAGGTATTATTGAGTCGGTAGCAGGCGTAAGTTTACTTGTTATAGCTGCAAGCTCGGTGAAAGAAAGCACCACCGCAGGCTGGGTTTTAATGCTATTTGGCATGTTTATTTTAGCGCTGGGTATTCGCTCTTTATCGTCAGGTATTTATGCCACCTTAAAATACTTTGTAGGTAGAAACCACCCTACATCGCTTGCGTATAATTTTAGTAAGTCTGAGAGCTCTACCGCGCAAGAAGAAAAAAAAGAAGTAGCCTATAACGCCCAATCACTCGAAGAAATGCTGGTTGGTCGTAAAAACAGTACCTTTAAAGAGCCTAACGGATTTTTATCTCGTTTGTTACACAGCTTAATTCCCAAACTGTTATTTTTACCTTACCCAATTCGAAATGTAGCGCAGCGATTATTTGGCTCATGGGTGAGCACGCTTGTTGCTTTAGTTGCTTATGGGCTTGTAGCGTTTGTTTCGCTGTCGGGCTTTACTGGGGAAGCTGGCGAATTGGCCTTTCCGGTTTACAGTGCTATTTTAATGTTTTATGTGCTTTTTTCTTGGCGCTCAAGTAGCAAACCTATCTCTCGCAATGCTGAAAGAAACATTGAAGCGCTGGGAGGCGGTACATTAGCTAAAATTATTTCGTTGTCATTTATTTTGCCTATTGTTATTGGCCTTTCTATGTCGTGGCTAATGCAAGAGCAACATATCAGCAAACAAGAAATAGACGCGTGGCTGGCACAACTGCCAAACTTGCATTCTGGCATATACCTCATTGCCATTATTATATTAGCAACATTAAGCTGCGCATTAGTATTTACAATGATCAAAGCACGCTTAAACGCAGTGACCCCTACCGCCGAAGTGTCAGAATTACGTGAAAACTGGCAAGAGTCTGTTCACCCTGATGAAGTATTTATAAACCTTGATAATCTTGTCATGGCAAATAGACGCTACAAAGAAGTGCCTAATAGAGTTTACCGAGAGCTAGACCCCAAATTGCAAGAGCAAATAGAGGGTAAAGGCGGTTTTAAAGGCGAAATGATTCAAGAGGTTCAGCCTAAACTACATGCTATGGAGCTAGGTAAAAACTTTACCCTAGCCAGATTAGTTGCGCTAATAAGTGCTAATTTACTTTATATTGTGGCATTAGTATTAACGGTGTGGTTAGCCTATTCATTAATAGATATTTATTACTACATAGATAGCGCTAATATTAATAATTTACAGCAAGCGTTTAATAATCAAAACGTTATACAGTTTAGTAGCTTACTAATGAGCAGTGTTCATATTTTAATAATAGCAGTGATTATTAAAGCCTTTGCTCGTTTACTGGCTAACTGTGCTCATTTATTTTTTGCCGAAATGCAGTTTGAATCATTACTTGTGTACTTTAAATGTGAAGGCACATTTACCGAATCTAAAATTTCAACGGGGACAGGTATTCACGACAGCACCCGCTCAGAAAACACCTTAGTGCGCAGCAGTATCACGCCATGGGTCATTGTCTCTCGTGTTATTACGAGCACGTTTGCTGCCACCGGTATGAAAAACCTTGAGCATCCTCGCCATATAATGGAAATGCACAAAGATGAAGGTCAATTACAAGCCATTAAAAATGATGTAATTGCCTTTCTAAAAGACCGCGAATCGATTGCTTCAATTACCAGTGAGCGCGATTTAGGCAATGCATCGCAAATACATCAATTAAACCAACAAACCCGTGCAATACCTACTCAGCAAGCAATAACAAAAGAGGATGAAGAGGCCGCAGGTTACCTAAGGCAAGAAGAGAACTTGACACCAGAGCCTAAAGCTTAATAATCGCTTTGCTATATTTGTAAAAGCTAAACTGCGCCGCGGTTTTAATCTAGGTAACTAGGTTACAAACCGTGCGCGCACTAAATACTTACCACTAAACCTTTTTTAAATACCAGCTTGTTAAAATTTATGGTGTTTATCTGCCTTATTATTAACGTATTTTTAATTGTCCTTCACTTTATTGAATCATTTATACCTATTTGACCGATTAATTCTAAATTTACGCATAAACCCCTTGCTTTATGCGTTAAAAACCAAATAATGAAGCAATTATAAACTGGGTAAGAATGAGGAAAATGAGCTATATACTAACCACCCAATGTGCCGACGATGTAGGCCTAATTGCCAAAATTACAGGGCTTTGCCACGCGCACAATTTAAATATTACACGTAATAACGAATTTGTAGATAAAGACGCCAAGCGCTTTTTTATGCGCACTGAACTAACCGGCGAGCCACAAAGTGACTTTTTATCGCAATTACGCGCTTTATTACCTGAGGGTGCACAACTTGCTCTACATGATGATACAAAAACTAAAGTGGTACTGCTTGCAACAAAAGAAGCACATTGCTTAGGGTCTGTATTGCTTAAACAGTTTGAGCAAGCGTTAAATATTGAAGTATTAGCTGTGATTGCCAACTACCCAGATTTAGAGCCATTAGCAAAAGGCTTTGATGTGCCTTTTCATGTTGTTTCGCACGTAGGCCTAAGTCGCGCCGAGCATGATGAAAAAGTAGGTGATTTAATTGCCTCTTATAACCCTGACATTATTGGCTTAGCAAAATACATGCGCATACTAAGTCCTGAGTTTGTGGGTCGCTTTGAGAACAAAATTATTAATATTCACCACTCGTTTTTACCGGCCTTTATTGGCGCTAAACCGTATCATCAAGCATTTGAGCGCGGCGTAAAAATTATTGGTGCTACGGCTCACTTTGTAAATAATGAGCTAGATGAAGGCCCTATTATTTTACAAGACGTTACCAGCGTAACGCACGCTAATACCGCTGAAATGATGGCTAAAATGGGTAAAGACGTAGAAAAAACCGTGTTTAGTAAAGCCTTACAACTAGCTTCTGAACACAAACTATTTATTAACGGTAATAAAACCGTGGTATTTAGCTAATACCATTGCGCATAATTAAGTGATCTATTTTGAGGATGGATAAACGTGTTGATAGCAAGGCAAAAAATTCGCTATTTAGTTGCTCTAAATGAGAATTTTTTAACGCAGATAGCGACACGTTTAGCCCCTGAAAATGATTAAGTATTATTGCGGATTGGTATAAGACACCTTTTTACATACTATAAAGCCAGCAACAGGGCTCTCCCCTTTTGCTGGCTTTTTTATGCCTAACAGCTTAATTAGAGTCAGATATTAGCTGTAGCTGTGTTTTATCCGACACCGTATTTAATTGTAAATTGGCATCCACCATTAAGGTGTGTAATAAATAGGTGACTCAGGCCCTACTGGCAAGCCTAAAGCAAACACCCATACGTAAAATAAAATGACCCAACCGATAAAAAACACAATACTGTATGGCAGCATAGTGGCCACTAACGTTCCTATACCCATGTCTTTTTTATATTTAACTGCTACCGCTAAAATTAAGCCAAAATAGCTCATCATTGGGGTGATTAAGTTAGTCACAGAGTCACCAATACGATACGCCGCTTGAATGGTTTCTGGCGCGTAACCAATAAGCATAAGCATAGGCACAAAAATAGGGGCTGTAATCGCCCACTGCGCCGATGACGAGCCTAAACTCAAGTTAACCATTGCACACATTAATATAAACAATACAAACACTTCTGGGCCGGTAAGGTTTAACGCTTGTAATAGTGCTGCACCATTAATTGCCAAAATAGTGCCTAAATTAGTCCATTTAAAAAAGGCCACAAACTGGGCTGCAAAAAATACTAATACTATATATAAACCCATTGAGCTCATGCTTTTGCTCATTGCGTTAATAATGTCTTTATCGTTTTTCATGCTGCCAACAACACGCCCGTAAACAAAGCCTGGCACACTAAAAGTTACAAATATAATTGCGACTATTCCTTTTAAAAAAGGCGAGCCTGCCACTTGGCCTGTTTCTGGATGGCGTAAAATACCATCGGCAGGAATAATCGTCCAAGCAAATAACGACAGCACCACTAACAGAGCAACGCCCGCCCATTTTAGACCGTTTTTTTCTAACGTGGTAAGTGTATCAATATTGTTTTGTGACAAGTCGATACTGGCTTCATCGGGGTTATATTTACCTAAACGCGGCTCTACTATTTTTTCGGTTACGAGTGTACCCAGTGCGGCAATAAGTAATACTGATATCATCATGAAATACCAGTTAGCCTCGGCGCCAACCTCGTACGTTGGGTCAATCATTTGTGCTGCAGGCGTAGTTATACCTGCTAATAATGGGTCTATTGTGCCAAGTAGTAAGTTAGCGCTATAGCCGCCAGAAACACCAGCAAATGCAGCCGCTAAGCCAGCTAAAGGGTGGCGCCCCAAACTATGAAATATCATGGCTGCAAGCGGAATTAACACCACATAGCCAAGCTCAGAAGCTGTGTTAGACATTATGGCCGCAAACACCACCATAAAGGTAACTAAACGCTTTGACGCGCCCATAACCATGCCTCGCATAGCAGCAGAGAGTAGCCCTGAATGCTCTGCAACACTGACCCCAAGTAGTGCCACTAATACTGTGCCTAAAGGCGCAAAACCGGTAAAGTTAGTAACCAAGCCAGCCATAATACGCTGTAGCCCCTCAGCACTGAGTAAACTAACAACTTCAATTACTCCATCAGGCGCACGCCCTGCTGCCCCAATCGGTCTTGGGTCAATTGCGCTTAGCCCAAACCAATCGGCAATACCACTTATTAGCACAATTGAAACTGCAAATATCGCAAATAAAGTAATGGGATGAGGAAGCATATTTCCTAAAAACTCAACGGTTGCTAAAAAGCGATTAAATAAGCCGTTATTGTCTTTAGGTTGATTATTAGGTGAGTGTGTGGAGTCTGTCATACTTGGCTCTATAAATTACAAAATTGCGCTAACCTAGCATTGTTTGCAAAAGAGATCATGTATAAAAGGTAAATGACGTGTAGGTTTTAAGTTTAAAAAGCGCTGCTTTGAGTGTATTGGCTTTTGTGGATTGAAGTTTATTCAGTCTTGCCATATCACCCAGAGCAGCGCATATCAGGTATTTGTAAGCGCTTATCACCTATTAACAGGCAATAAGCTCATTAGCTAGGCACGGCTTTGCCTAAACGATAAACAGATTTTAGCGCTTTTAATATTTTAAGCTTGCTCTATTGGTTCTAGTTGTAATTTAGCTGCAATAAGAACGGCTTGGGTACGGTTATAAACGCCAAGTTTTCTAAAAATTGCGGTAATGTGTGCTTTGACTGTTGCCTCAGAAATATGTAGTTCGTAGGCTATTTGTTTGTTTAGTAACCCTTCATGAAGGTATTGCAATACGCGATATTGCTGCGGCGTTAACGATGCAACCTGCGCGGCAATTTCTCTGTCTTCTCCTTCTATTTCAGCTACTTTATTTTTTAACTCTTTTGGAAGCCACGTATCGCCTTCTAGTATTTGGTTTATAGCATTTGCAATATCATCTGAAGATGATGACTTAGGAATAAAGCCCATTGCGCCATAACCCATTACCTTAGACACTATGTTTATGTCTTCACTCCCTGAGACAACCGCTATGGGTAAGCTTGGGTAGTCTTCGCGAATGCGGATCAGGCCATATAAATCGCCATTACCTGGCATGTGTAAATCTAGCAGTAATATATCAAGATCTTCTTGTTCGCTAAGTACTTGCAGTGTGCTGTCAAAATCTGATGATTCAAATACCTCTAAATCGTCAAACTTAGCACTTAATGCTCCTTTTAGTGCCTCGCGAAATAACGGATGATCATCCGCTATTAAAAACTGACTCATGGTTCGCTCCTAATAAATTCGGCTGCCAATAAGGTATAAAGTACTTACTGACAGCCGATATACTACGTTTAGAATCAACTTGTAATCAAGTTTTTAACGCGCATTTAACGATTTAATCGGTTTTCTATGAGCTCATCTACCACGGTTGGGTCTGCAAGTGTTGATGTGTCCCCGAGCTGTTGGTGTTCATTTGCGGCTATTTTACGCAAAATTCGACGCATAATCTTACCTGAACGCGTTTTTGGTAGGCCTGGCGACCATTGAATCATATCAGGGGAAGCTATTGGGCTTAGCTCTTTACGTACCCAATTACGTACTTGAGTTGTCAGCTCATCACTTACAGTAACGCCCTCATTTGGCGTAATGTAAACATAAATACCTTGGCCTTTAATATCATGCGGATAACCGACTACTGCGGCCTCTGCTACAGCTTCATGCGCTACTAGCGCGCTTTCTATTTCAGCGGTACCTAAGCGATGCCCTGATACATTAAGCACGTCATCAACACGCCCTGTGATCCAGTAATAGCCATCTTCATCACGACGACAGCCGTCACCTGTAAAGTAAACACCGGGGTAAGCACTAAAATAGGTTTGTTCAAAACGTTCGTGGTCGCCATAAACAGTACGCGCTTGTGAAGGCCAGCTATCTAATATCACTAAATTACCGTCAACGGCACCTTCTAGTGTATTACCCTCTGCATCAAATAGAGCCGGCGCAATACCAAAAAACGGATGCGTTGCTGAACCTGGCTTAGTTTGGGTGGCACCAGGCAGCGGGGTGATCATAATGCCGCCCGTTTCGGTTTGCCACCACGTATCTACAATTGGGCAATTAGCATTACCAATATTTTCGTAATACCACGTCCATGCTTCAGGGTTGATGGGTTCACCCACCGAGCCTAAAATGCGTAAACTTTGACGATTAGATGACGCGGTTGGCTCATCGCCTTTAGCCATTAACGCTCGAATAGCGGTTGGTGCAGTGTATAAAATGGTTACGCCGTGCTTATCAATCACCTCTCCCATACGCCCTGCGGTTGGGTAGGTAGGCACGCCTTCAAATACCACTTGCGTACAGCCATTAACCAGTGGGCCATAAGCAATATAGCTGTGGCCGGTGATCCAACCTACATCGGCGCTACACCAATATACGTCGTCCTCTTGTAAATCAAATACGTATTCGTGGGTCATTGATGAGTAAACTAAGTAACCCCCTGTAGTATGCACAACCCCTTTTGGTTGGCCGGTAGAGCCCGAAGTATATAAAATAAAGAGTGGATCTTCTGCATTCATTGGCTCCGGTTCGCACTGCGCCGGTTGGTCGGCTACAAGCTCATGCCACCAAATATCGTGCTCGTTCCAATCAACTTCGCCGCCGGTTAGCTGATGTACAATAACGTGTTCAATGCTTGTCACCGACTCTTGTGCTACGGCTTCATCAACATTCGCTTTTAAAGGAACACAATTACCAGCTCGGCGGCCTTCATCGGATGTGATCACCACTTTAGCGCCAGAGTCTTTAATTCGATCTGCAATGGCTGAGGGCGAAAAACCACCAAATACAACCGAGTGAATAGCACCAATACGTGCACAGGCCTGCATGGCGTAAATTGCTTGCGGCGTCATCGGCATATAAATAGCAACTCGGTCACCTTTTTGTACGCCCAGTTTTTTTAAACCATTAGCAAAGCGTGCCACTTCATCATGTAATTGTTGGTAGGTAATGTTTTCACTTTGGTTTGGGTTGTCTCCTTCCCAAATAAGCGCAACTTTATCGGCTTTGGTTTTTAAATGGCGGTCAATACAGTTATAAGAGGCATTTAAAACTCCATCTTCGTACCATTTTATATCGATATGGCCTTTATCAAATGAGGTGTTTTTTACTTTAGTATACGGAGTAAACCAATCTAAGCGCTGACCATGTTCACGCCAAAACCCTTGTGGGTCATCAATCGACTGTTTGTAGAGTGTATTATATTTTTCGTTATCAACTAACGTCGTTTTTTCAATATGTGCAGGAACAGGATAGATACTTTGTGACATCTCAGTCTCCATTTTAATAACTTGCCATGATTAAAGGATTACTCAGCAGTACTTTATTAAGTATTAGACCTTAGTTGTACAACCCTTCTAATTAACGTTTTGTGGTTTATAATCTCGCCGCTCATGACTTTTTTACATAGAAATACAGTATGTTAAATATAAGTAAGTGGCCATTGAATTACTCTTAAACCTTCGTCTTATAGACCAATAGGTAATTGAGTAAATTTTGCACATATTTAAAAGTGGTTTTCGGACATTAAAATAATGATGCAGCCATGCAAGTTAAACACTTATTTAACGAACTCGTAGCGTGATGCAAGATAAATAAATTTTTATTCGTAAGTAATACCTGTAGCAAGTAATACATTTGAACGTTTAAAAAGCAACAAACAACAAGTAGCCTTTAAAGGACACCACAATGAAATTTACCCCATTAAAAACTCTTGCAGCGAGTGCTGTATTATGTGCTTTAACAAGCACGGCTTATGCGGCAACTGCAGCTAAAGTAGGTAACACCGAATTTACTTACGGCGGATACATTAAGCTAGATACAATGTGGAGTGATTACTCTGCAGGCGCTCCTGATGGCTCGAATGTAGGGCGTGATTTTTACGTACCAAGCACACTGCCAGTAGGCGATGACGATGATTCGGATGCCGTATTTGATATGCATGCACGTGAGTCACGTTTTAACTTTGGTACGTCAACGTTAATGGATAACGGTAAAACAGTTAAAACTAAAATTGAGTTAGACTTTTTAGCTTCAGCCCCTGGCGGTAACGAGCGCGTATCAAACTCTTATGCGCCACGTATTCGCCATGCATTTGTAACTTACGATGGCTGGTTATTTGGTCAAACATGGTCAAACTTTCAAAACGTGGGTGCACTTGCAGAAACACTTGATTTTGTAGGCCCTGCTGAAGGCACTGTTTTTGTTCGCCAAACGCAAATTAAGTACACAACCGGTGCTTGGTCGTTCTCACTAGAAAACCCAGAAAGCACAATTACCACTCAAGGTGGCGCACGTGTAGAAACAGATGATGCGTCACTTCCTGATTTTACTGCGCGCTACACACACAATGCCGATTGGGGTAACTTTGTAGTTGCAGCACTTGCTCGCCAACTTACTTATAAAGTAGGCGATGTTGACGCTGATGAAACCTCGTTTGGTATTAGCGCTTCGGGCCGTGTAAATTTTGGCGAAGACTACCTTAAATTTATGCTTACTCAAGGTAAAGGCCTTGGCCGTTACGTGGGCTTAAATGTTGCCCATGGTGCAGTGCTTAATGGCGATGAACTAGATGCAATAGACTCAACATCTGGTTTTGTTGCTTATCAACATAAATGGACAAGCCAGTGGCGCTCAACTTTCTTATATTCTTTCTTTAGTGCTGACAACAACACCGATCTATTAACAATATCAGGTGACCCTGTTGAATCAAGCCAAAGCTTTAGTGCAAATATTTTATACTCACCGGTTAAGCGTTTAACATTTGGTGCAGAGTTTAAACATGCCGAGCGCGAAACAGAAAGTGGTATTGACGGCGATTTAGAGCGCTTACAATTTTCTGTAAAATACAATTTTTAATTAAACATAGTGATCACAATAAAGCGGCTTAGGCCGCTTTTTTTTAGCTATACAACTTGAACTCTGCTTAAAAGGTTTAATAGTACTGTGGTAGTAATGGTATTTAAGAATGCTTTTTTGTCTGAGATTTTCAGTAAATTAAACACGGTTAGCGCTTAAATAAGCTTAAATAAGCTTAAATAGCAGCATTTGGTAGAGCTCAGATAAAAGTTTGCACAGAAATAACACTCTCTTTGCGATTAAGGGATATTACCTTAGCGCTAAACTAAGCGGCTATTTAGTTGCTAAAATCCACTAAATCCCCACAATTTCGGATAACTACTAATTATTTTGCACAAACAACAAACATGTTATTGAAAATCACTCTCATTTAGATTATGTTATGCACTTCTTTTTTGAACCTATTGGAAAAACACATGTCGTCCCAACAAATTTTGCGTTTATCTAAGCTAAGCCTTATTACTTCACTTGTTTTATCTGGTCATGCATTTGCACAAGAAACTACAACAAATACAGATGACTCATTAGAAAAAATAGCAGTATATGGCCAGCATCATAAAAACTACATCACAGAAGATGCGCAATCTGCTACAAAATTAGGCCTAACAATCAAAGAAACCCCACAAAGTATTTCTGTTGTTTCTCGCGCTTTAATGGATGATTTTTCACTAGATGATATTAACTCAGTGCTAGAGAGCACCCCCGGTGTAACTGTAGAGCAAATAGAAACTGACCGTACTTATTTTAAAGCCCGTGGCTTTGAAATAACAAACTTTCAGGTTGATGGTTTAGGCATCCCACAAAGCTCAGGCTCTATTCAGGGCACTTTAGATACGTCTATTTACGACCGTGTAGAAATTGTACGTGGTGCAAACGGCCTTATGACTGGCGCAGGTAACCCATCTGCAACCGTAAATATGGTATTAAAAAAACCAACTTACATAACTCAAGCGCATGCATCTGCATCGTATGGTTCATGGAACAACAAGCGTTTAGAGGTAGATGTTTCAACGCCAATTAACGACGACCACGCTGTACGCGCCGTATTTACCAAGCAAAAAGCGGAGTCATACCTAGATCGTTACGAAACAGATAAAACAATTGCTTATCTTGCTTACGAAGGCAAGCTAACCGACGACACGACATTAAGCATCAACTATGTTAACCAACAAAAAGATGCCGATAGCCCACTTTGGGGCGCACTCCCTCTTTATTACACCGATGGCACAGCAACAAACTACGACGCCTCTACAAGTACGGCATCTGATTGGTCTTACTGGGATAACAGCGCAGAGCAAGTATATGTAACACTTGAGCAAAACCTATCGGCTACGTGGGTTGCAACAGCGCGTTACGCACACATAGAAAACGAGCAAGACTCAGAACTATTTTACGTATATGGCACACCTGATAGCGAAACTGGCCTTGGTTTAACAGGTTACGCAAGCCGTTACGACTACGAAGATAAGCACGATTTATTTGATTTATACGCCAGCGGTAAATTTGATTTATTTGGCCAAGAACACGACCTGTCATTTGGTGTTAGCCAAGCAAAAATGGATTACAACGAGCAGTCGCTTTACGATTACACCACGGGTAACGGCTTCCCAGCAATGCCTTCGCTTGATACGTGGGATGGCGTAGTACCTGAAGCAACCCTTGCTGATGGCTTAAATGGCAGTGACATAGAAAACAAACAGCAATCAGCTTATATGTCTACTCGCATTAAATTAAGCGCTCCGCTAAGCGTATTAGCAGGTGTACGTTACACTGATTGGGAAACATCCGGCACTGCTTATGGTGTAGAACAAACACGTAACGACAGCGAAGTTATTCCGTATGTGGGGGCTGTGTATGACTTTAATGAATCGCTTTCAGCCTACGCAAGTTACACAGAGACCTTTGTGCCACAAAAAGAGCTTGATATTAATGCTGAGCAATTGGCGCCAATTACAGGTAAAAGTAGCGAAATTGGTTTAAAAGCACAGCTTTTAGACGACCAAGTATTTGTAACTTTTGCTTACTTTGATGCAAAACAAGAAAACCTAGCTGTTGCATTACCTGACTCATTACCAAGCGATACTCGTTATTATGGTGCTGATGGTATCACCAGTGACGGTTTTGAAATTGAATTAAGTGGTAAAGTAACCGAGGATTTAAGTGCGAGCATCAGCTTTAGTAATTTAAGTATTGATGGTGATGATTTAGTTGAAGATTACACGCCAGAGAACCAGCTAAAACTTGCTGCAACTTACCAAGTACCATTTGTTGAAGGCTTAACATTTGGTGCAAATTATCGTTGGCAAGACTCTGTTAGCCGCGTACAAGTTGAAGATGCAACCGGCGCTGCACTTGTAACCACAAACCAAGATGCTTACGGTATTCTTGATTTAATGGCTAACTACAAAATTACAGAAAACGTTGGGGTTACTTTTAACGTTAATAACACCACAGATGAAAAATACCTACACAGCCTATACTGGGCTCAAGGTTATTACGGTGCGCCGCGTAACTACGCGCTATCGGTAAACTGGCAGCTATAAGTCGCTTTTTTAAAGTACGGCTTTTAAATTTAAACGGCACTTTTTAGTGCCGTTTTTGTTTTAAGCCCCTTTAAGTTAAAGCACTTATCCCCTTCCTTGCGCTATCTACTTTATGCAAAGTAATTGCAATACCATGCTTTTATTACGCGCCTCAATTAAAACGCGAACTTGTTAGCCAGCCTCACTGTAAATATGGCTAAGTGCTATTTAAACTGCATCTATTAAAGCCTGTAAGGTTATCGTTTTAGCGTGCATTAAACACAAAAAGGCGCTAACCATTGCTGGTTAGCGCCTTTTAAAGCTCGGGTCAAATCAAGCTTAGAGAACGTTTACACTTAAAGGTCAGACTCAGCGCCTAATACGTCTTCGCCATCTTCTGGCTCAACCGTTGCTTTTAATAGCAACATATCACGTAACTTACCTTCAATTTCATCTGCAATTTCTACGTTTTCTTTCAAAAACTTAATAGAGTTTGATTTACCTTGGCCTACTTTATTGCCATTGTAGCTGTACCAAGCACCTGCTTTTTCAACAATTTTGTGCTTAACACCTAAATCAATTAACTCACCTTGTTTAGAAATACCTTCACCATACATAATGATGAACTCAGCTTGTTTAAACGGTGGTGCAACTTTGTTTTTAACTACTTTAACGCGGGTTTCGTTACCGACTACCTCATCGCCTTCTTTAACAGAGCCAATACGACGAATATCAATACGCACTGATGCGTAAAACTTAAGTGCATTACCACCTGTTGTTGTTTCAGGGTTACCAAACATTACACCAATTTTCATACGAATCTGGTTAATGAAAATACATAGCGTATTTGAGCGTTTAATATTACCTGTAAGCTTACGTAGTGCTTGCGACATTAAACGTGCTTGTAAGCCCATGTGCGAGTCGCCCATGTCGCCTTCAATTTCAGCTTTTGGTGTAAGCGCTGCAACAGAATCGACAATAACAACATCTACAGCACTTGAACGTACTAACATGTCACAAATTTCTAATGCTTGCTCACCGGTATCTGGCTGAGACACTAACAGCTCATCAATGTTAACACCTAACTTTTGTGCGTATACCGGATCAAGAGCATGCTCAGCATCAACAAAGGCACATGTTTTGCCTTCTTTTTGAGCCTGCGCGATAACTTGCAAAGTAAGCGTTGTTTTACCTGAAGACTCAGGGCCATACACTTCAACAATACGCCCCATAGGCAAACCACCTATGCCTAAAGCAATATCAATCCCAAGTGAGCCTGTAGATACAGCATCAATATTTAGGGCTTTGTTATCGCCCAGTTTCATAATTGATCCTTTACCAAATTGACGCTCAATTTGTGATAGTGCAGCGTCCAGCGCTTTTTGTTTATTATCGTTCATTCTGTTCTCCAAATCCGGCTAATGCGAACAAGTATACTGTATGAAATCACAGTATCAAGTGAAATTTATAATTTTATCTTCTCGATAGTGCTTTTCAATGCAAATTCAATAGCTTGCATTCTAACTTGCGCTCTATCGCCGTTAAATATTTGCTTAAACGTAAATTGTTCATTGGCAATTTGTATGCAAAACCACACAAAGCCAACTGGTTTATCGGACGTAGCGCCACCTGGCCCAGCAATGCCCGAAATTGCCACGGCAACATCAGCTTTGGCAACGCTTGCGGCACCAAAAGCCATCTCTTTTACTGTTTGCTCACTCACCGCACCAAATTGCTCTAGCGTAGTATTGGCCACATTAAGCAGTTCATGCTTAGCTTCATTACTATAAGTAACAAATGCGCGGCCCAAATAACCTGAGCTACCTGGCGTATCTGTAAGCGCATAACTCACTCCGCCTCCAGTACATGATTCAGCGGTAGTGATCCATAAGCGTTTATCCGTTAAAATAACGCCCAATTGCGCAGCAAGTGTTTTAATCTCTTGATGTAATTCCATATTCAGCCTTTGGGTAAATACATGTCGTTTGATCTTTATGCACCGCACACTATAAAACAACAAACCCCTATGATGCAGCAGTATCTAAAAATAAAATCAGAGCATCGCGATATTTTATTGTTTTATCGTATGGGGGATTTTTATGAACTCTTTTTTGACGACGCTAAACGCGCGGCCCAACTACTCGATATTTCGCAAACGCATCGCGGTAAAGCCGGCGGCGATCCAATCCCTATGGCGGGTGTCCCTTATCATGCAGTAGAAAACTATTTAGCTCGTTTAGTACAAATGGGCGAATCGGTTGCTATATGTGAGCAAGTTGGCGATCCTGCAACCAGTAAAGGGCCAGTAGAGCGCAAAGTCGTACGTATCGTTACACCGGGTACTATTTCAGATGAAGCGCTATTGCAAGAACGCCAAGATAACTTACTCACTAGCGTATGGCAAAATAAAAAAGGGCTATACGGTATTGCCTACCTTGATATAAATTCAGGGCGCTTCAACGTAGTTGAAGTTAACACCGACGAAGCATTTACTTCAACCCTACAGCGCTTATCACCCGCTGAGCTTTTATACTGTGAAAGCTTTGAAAACACACATTTAATTGAGCATATAAAAGGGGCACGGCGACGCCCTGAGTGGGAGTTTGACCTAGACACCGCGCAACACTTACTGTGCGAGCAGTTTGGCACCAAAGATTTAGTTGGTTTTGGTGTAGATAAAGCGCATGCTGCTTTGGTCGCTGCGGGTTGTTTAATGCAATACGTAAAAGATACACAACGTATTGCGCTACCTCACATTCGCGCTATTACGCTTGAGCATAACGAGCACGCAGTTATATTAGATGCGGCAACACGCAAAAATTTAGAACTAACCGTTAATTTATCGGGCGGCTTTGAAAACACCTTAGCGCAGGTACTTGATAAAACCGCTACGGCCATGGGGTCGCGTTTACTTAAACGCCGCATTCATACACCTGTGCGTAATAAAAATGAGCTTAACTCACGTTTAAATGCCATTAGCGCTATTTTAGATGTGCAATTATATGGCGAGTTACACGATTCATTAAAAGAAATTGGTGACATAGAACGCGTAATAGCACGACTTGCTTTATGCACTGCACGCCCGCGAGATTTAACCCGACTGCGCAGTGCCCTACAAGCACTCGCACCACTGCACGCATTATTAAACGATGCTAATGATGAGCGTATCGCTAGCATTGTTCGCCATTCTCCAGAGCTACCTGAACTACAAGCTTTACTTGAGCGTGCTGTTATTGATAACCCACCAGTACTAATTCGCGATGGGGGCGTTATTGCACCAGGCTACAACAGCGAACTCGATGAATGGCGAAACTTGAGTAAAGGCGCTACCGATATACTTGAGCAACTAGAACTTAGAGAGCGAGAGCGCACCGGGATCAGCACATTAAAAATTGGCTATAACAAGGTACATGGCTTTTTTATCGAGGTAAGTCGTGCAAATTCACACTTAGTACCTGCTGATTATATTCGCCGCCAAACGCTTAAAAATAATGAACGCTACATAATACCTGAACTAAAAGAGCACGAAGACAAAGTGCTTGGCAGCCAATCAAAAGCTCTTGCGCTTGAAAAACAATTATATGAAGAGCTATTTGAGTTTATAGCCCCGCATATTGAACAGCTTCAAATGATGGCTGGCGCATTAGCTGATTTAGATGTATTGAATAACTTAGCAGAGCGAGCACAAACGCTTAACTATGCTAAACCCCAGCTATGCGATGATGACAATATAAGTATTAAACAAGGTCGCCACCCCGTGGTAGAGCAAGTAATGAAAGAACCTTTTATTGCCAACCCTGTGGAGCTAAATAGCCAACGTAAAATGTTGATTATTACCGGTCCAAACATGGGTGGTAAATCAACCTATATGCGCCAAACAGCACTTATCGTATTGATGGCGCATATTGGCTGTTATGTCCCTGCTGATAGTGCAAAAATTGGTAATATTGACCGTATATTTACTCGCATTGGTGCAAGCGACGATTTAGCCTCTGGTCGCTCTACTTTCATGGTAGAAATGACCGAAACCGCCACAATATTAAATAATGCAACTGCGCAATCTTTGGTATTAATGGATGAAATAGGCAGAGGCACCAGTACCTACGATGGCTTGTCGCTTGCTTATGCAACGGCTGATCATCTGGCACAAAAAATATCTGCTAAAACATTATTTGCTACGCACTACTTTGAATTAACGGAACTTGCTGAGCAAAAAACTGGGCTGGTGAATGTGCACTTAGATGCCATAGAGCACAACGACACCATTGCATTTATGCATACTGTGCTTGATGGTGCAGCAAGTAAAAGCTTTGGCTTACAGGTCGCAGCGCTTGCCGGCGTGCCTAAAGCCGTGATAACCCAAGCAAAGCAAAAGCTTAAACTGCTCGAAAACCACCAGAGTGTAACAGCGCCTAATGCTGAGCAGCAGGCGTTTTCATTTGCTAATGAGTTACCTGCGCCTGAGCCTTCAGAGGTTGAGGAGCAGCTCAGTGCCATTGACCCTGATAATCTATCGCCGCGTCAAGCACACGAACTTCTTTATAAATTAAAAGCACTACTTTAAACATAGATAACTTGAGCGGTGGTTAAGAGGCTGATAATACTGTAAATAGTATTTCTTGGGGGTCGTAAGATATAAAAAAAGCTGAAGGTTTTATCCTTCAGCTTTTAAACACATAGACAGTATAAAAGGGAGTTACGAGAACTGGTCAAACAAACTTTCTGTGCTTAACCCTTCTTGTTGTAAAATATCTTTTAAACGACGTAATGCTTCTACCTGAATTTGTCTTACGCGCTCTCGCGTTAAACCAATTTCACGGCCAACATCTTCAAGTGTTGATGGCTCATAGCCAAGTAAACCAAAGCGACGCGCTAATACTTCACGTTGTTTAGGGTTTAACTCACCTAACCAATCGACAATATGTTTGTTAATATCATTGTTTTGAACTTCGCCCTCAGGGCCTGCGCTTTTTTCATCGGCAATAATGTCTAACAGTGCGCTGTCGTTCTCACCGCCAATTGGCATATCAACAGAGGCAATTTTTTCGTTTAAGCGTAGCATTTTAGTTACGTCTTCTACGGGTCTACCTAAGCTTTCAGCAATTTCTTCAGCAGTTGGCTCATGGTCTAGCTTTTGTGTCAGCTCGCGTGCTGTACGCAAGTAAACATTTAATTCTTTAACTACATGTATTGGCAGGCGAATTGTGCGCGTTTGATTCATAATGGCGCGTTCAATTGTTTGTCGTATCCACCACGTTGCATAAGTCGAAAATCTAAAACCGCGCTCTGGGTCAAACTTTTCAACAGCGCGAATTAAACCTAGGTTACCTTCTTCAATTAAATCTAGAAGTGCTAATCCTCGGTTGTTATAACGGCGGGCAATTTTTACAACTAAACGTAGGTTACTTTCAATCATACGCTTGCGAGATGCTTCACATCCACGTAGCGATTTGCGGGCAAAAAAGACTTCTTCTTCAGCGCTAAGTAGGGGAGAAAAACCAATTTCTCCTAAATAAAGTTGGGTTGCATCAAGGTTTTTAGTTACTTCCTCTTTTGCAAATATCTCTTCTTCGTTATCAACCTCTTCAAGTAATGCTGCAGTTTCTTCTACTGCGGTGTCATCAAATTTTTCGTCGGTGGTGTTTTTGTCAAGTTTTGCTGCGTTAGCCATAAGCCTTCTCCCGAGCAATTATCAATACCTAAAAATTAGGGAAGGTATTTAGCAGGATTGACAGCTTGCCCACGGTAGCGAATTTCAAAACGAAGCGCAGTGACCGAAGATTCTGACTTGCCCATTTCTGCTATTTTTTGTCCTGCCTTAACTTTCTGCTTTTCTCTAACAAGTAGTTTCGAGTTATGTGCATAAGCACTTAGGTAATCATCATTATGTTTCAAAATGATTAAATTACCGTACCCTCGAAGCGCATTACCCGCATACACCACCGTTCCTTGTGCTGCGGCTAAAACTGAAGCCCCTGTACGGTTAGTAATCTGTAAACCCTTGTAACCGTTTTCCTTATTAGAAAAGCGTTTAGTCACTTTGCCCTTTGCAGGCCAAAACCACTTTACTTTACTGCTCGACGAAGGTTTAGCATTACTAACTATTTCATTGGCTTGTTTTCGAACATACTCTCGTTGTTTCGGCTGATCAAGATTTTTCTTTAATTTTTTGTTAGTTTTTTGTTTTATTTTAGTGGATGTTATTTTTTGTTTAACGGGTGAATTGCTAGCAAGCGCATGGCTAGTGGTGGCTGCAAGCGAAACAACTTGCCCAGGATAAATAACGTAAGGTGATGGAATTGAATTGTTTTTTGCAAGCGACCTAAAATCTTGCCCTGCACTAAAGGCAATGGAATATAAAGTATCCCCCTTTTGTACTGTGTATTTATTGCCATTAATGTTAATGCCTTTTTGAAAGTCATTAACATTAGTATTGAGGCTACTAACTGGAGCAGGTATATGGCGAGATGAACACCCCGAAAGCAAAACAACAATAAATACAATTACATATAATGCGTACTGACTATTCAAGGTGTTTTGCTCCGAAATTTAAAAAGTACTACTTTTGCTTGTTAGCGTAATAAAAAGTAAGCAACCGCTATTAATATAACTAAACTCCAGCCAAGTACTTCAACATATTGACGTAATTTTTGCTCCATTTTAACCCCGCCCCACTTCATTAAAGCAGAAACTAAAAAGAAACGCGCACCACGGCCAACGGCAGACGCTATTAAAAATGGTAAAAATGCCATTTGTAATACCCCTGCACCAATAGTAAATACCTTATAAGGGATAGGTGAAAAGCCCGCTAAAAATACCACCCACACGCCATACTCTTTAAACCATGTAAGCGCTGTTTCAAACTTTTCTTGCCAGTGCATCTGCTCAATAAAGGGCTGTACAACAGGCTCAAATAACCAGTAACCTAAAAAGTAACCTACAATCCCCCCAAGTACTGAAGCAACTGTTGCAAAGCTTGCAAAGCGCCACGCTTTACTTGGCTGAGCAAGCGACATAGGAGCAAGCATTACATCCGGTGGTACCGGAAAAAAAACAGACTCAGCAAAGCTCATGGCTGCTAAATAGCGCTCAGCAAAGCGGTGTTTTGCCCACACTAGGGCCATATCGTATAACTTAGTAAACAATTTCAACGTGAATTCCTATTCAATATCACCAGGGACGAGAGGGACAAACCGTACTGGTGCAATAACATGCTCTGTGAAGCTATCGCCTTGGCGAATAACCATGGTTAATTTTTGTTCTTGCTCTCCAATGGGGGCAAGGAGTACACCGCCATTAGCTAGTTGTGCAAGTAAGTCTTGGGGTACTTTTAATGCTGCCGCGGTAACTATAATACCATTAAACGGGGCCTGTGATTGCCAGCCTTGCCAGCCATCTGCGTGTTTCATGGTTACATTGTATAAATCAAGTTGCTGTAAACGGCGTTTAGCCTGCCATTGCAGTGCTTTTATACGCTCGACCGAATACACCTTATTAAAACATTTGGCTAACACTGCGGTTTGATAACCAGAGCCTGTGCCAATTTCTAACACTTTGTCGCGTACGCCAGCCAAATGAAGCAGCTCGGTCATACGCGCCACAATATAAGGCTGCGAAATAGTTTGCCCTTGCCCTATTGGCAACGCCGTGTTTTCGTACGCCTTGTGTTTTAGTACATCATCAATAAAGGCATGACGTGGTATATCTGCAATGGCTTTTAATACCTGTTTGTCTTCTACCCCTTCTTGCTCTAATAGCTTAGAAAGCGCAATAGCACTGCGCGAGTAATTAGCCAGCACGGTTTATCTCCATTTCAGCTAACCACTGCCCAACCGCTTCAATACTTTCTTTTGCTGTCATATCAACGCTTAACGGTGTAACTGAAGCATAGCCATTATTAACAGCGTAAAAATCAGTACCCTCTCCGGCATCGCTTTCAATACCAAGCGAGCCATACCAAAAAATATCACGCCCCCATGGGTCCGTTTGTTTGGTCATGGTTTCGGCTTTATGTCGAGCGCCTAAACGCGTAACTTGCACCCCTTTTAGCTCAGTTAGAGGTATATCGGGTACATTTACATTGATAATTTGATCTTTAGGCAGGGGGTGCGATGCCAGCCCTTTAATTATATTAACGGTCACAGCTGCTGCGGTTTCAAAGTGCTCACCATGGTGCGAGCAAAGCGACACGGCAATAGCAGGCAAGCCTAAATGGCGCCCTTCGGTCGCCGCTGCCACAGTGCCTGAATACAATGTATCGTCGCCCAAATTAGCGCCGTGGTTAATACCTGCTACGACTAAATCAGGCGTTTCATCAACTAACTGATTAACCCCTAAATGAACACAATCAGTAGGTGTGCCATTAACCGATATAAAGCCGTTTTCAAGCGTGGTAGAGCGCAGTGGATTTATTAACGTTAACGAGTTACTGGCACCACTACAGTTACGATCAGGGGCTACAAGGGTTACATCGGCAATTTGCGTAAGAGCCTGGTATAAAACAGCAATCCCTTTAGCGTTTACACCGTCGTCGTTACTTAGCAGTATCTTCATTTTGACTGTCCTTTTCTTTTCGCTCATTAGGGCTTGCATCGGTGTAATCCACCAGCTCACGTAAAAGTGCGGTAGCAAAACACCCTTTAGGCAATCCAAAGCTTAATTTTAAAGTCGTTTCGTCTAGTGTTTCTATGGTTAAATCTTGCGGAATGAGGCGCAGCATACGGCGCTCATTTTTAAGGCCTAATTCGCCTAAGCCCTCACACCATGCTTGGTATGGTTTTAGCCATATTTTTTCTTGATCAGTTAAGCCCTTTTCGCTTTTACCAACCATAGGAGCCGACATCATAATATCGCCAGAGGCTAAACGTGCTATGTTTTCATCGCTTATTGCATCTTCAAAAAATGCGTTACTACCGCTTAGCATAAATACTTCACGGTGCATGGTTTTAGCTAACCCATGCTCTTTAACACGTAAGCTCACTATTTGATTAAATACATGTGAACGGGCAGCGGAGATAATAATACCGCGTAGTTTTTTATCGCGAATGCGCTCGCCGGCAAACATTTTTTCGGCCATAACTAAATTATGCCCATCGCGGCCAAAGCGCTGCTCGCCAAAGTAGTTAGGCACACCGGCACGTACAGCATTAATGCGGCATAAAATATCAAGCGGCTGGGTTACATTACGAAGCGTAATAGTGAATCGGTTTCCTTTGTGGCAACCGGTGCGTAATTTACGTTCGTGGCGCTGTTGCGAAACCACAAAAATGCTGTCGCTATTGAGTTCACTAAAATCAATATGCTTTTTAATGGGTACTTTTACGCTAAACCATTGGCTACACACGCCGTGACGGTCTTTCATGCCGGCATAGCTTACTTCGCGCGGTGACACTCCAGCCTTTTGTGCAATTAACTTGGCCACGTATTGCGTGTTTTCACCTTTTTTAACGATCTGTAAGCATACATGCTCACCACTGCCGGTAAATTCTATGCCGAGGTCTTCATCAACCATAAAATCTTCAGCAACGGTTTTAAAGTCTGCTTTTGAAAGCGGTGCACCGTATAGGTAATTTAAATCGCTCATGCGCTTGCTGTACTCTCAGGCGCTTTGCTCATAATAACCACCGCATGGCTAGAAATACCTTCTTTACGCCCTTCAAAGCCGAGCTTTTCGGTGGTGGTCGCTTTAACATTGATTTGTGAAAGCTCGCAATTTAAATCGCTGGCTAAATTAGAGCGCATAGCGTGGATGTGTGGCAACATTTTAGGAGCCTGCGCCACAATAGTGACATCGCCATTGCCCAGTACATAACCTTGCTCTTTGGCAAGGCTAACAACATGGCGAAGTAAAATACGGCTATCTATATTTTCATACTCGCTCGCCGTGTCCGGAAAATGCTTACCAATATCGCCCATTGCCAACGCGCCTAAAATAGCATCGCATAATGCATGAATAGCAACATCGCCATCTGAGTGTGCTAAAAAGCCCTGCGGGTAATCTATTTTTTCGCCGCAAATTGTTATTGGGCCTTCGCCACCAAATTTGTGTACGTCAAAACCATGGCCAATTCGAATCATAATGCTTGCTCGTTTTGTTGTTTGTTTAATAAAAACCCCGCCAGGTCTAAATCCTCCGGCGTGGTTATTTTAATATTGTCGCTGCGCCCTGCAATTAGCTTAACGGGTTTATTTGCCCACTCAATGGCACTGGCTTCATCGGTAATAGTTACGCCTTCACAAAGCGCACGTTGCAACGCACTTTTAAGCTCGTCATATTTAAAAAATTGCGGCGTAAGCGCTTGCCATAAATCATCACGAGGCACGGTTTGCTCGCTATGCGTGTTACCACGCTTTATGGTGTCTTTTACTTTGCTTGCTAAAATACCGCCTTCGTCGTCGGCTATACAATGCGCTATTAAGGTTTCAATATCGTTAATAGTGACTAAGGGGCGGGCTGCGTCGTGCACCAGCACCCATTCAGGAGGGTTATTTTCTAAAAATAATAAGCTATTAAGCACTGAGTCTGCTCGCTCTTGCCCGCCGTTCGCGCGTAAAATTCGCGAGTCTATATGCGCAAGCGAGTCAAAATAAGGGTCAGTTTGACTAACAGCTACAACTATTTGGCTTAACCTTTGTAATTGCGAAAGCTTACAGAGCGTGTGCTCTAAAATAGTTTTTCCTGCCAATTTAATATACTGCTTAGGTGCACTGTGCTGCATTCTGCTGCCTACGCCGGCAGCAGGTACAATGGCAGCTATTGAATTATTATTTTTCATGTTGTTTGCCCGGTAAAACACGTATAAATGTTTCATCCGGTTTAATCATTCCTAATTCGTTACGAGCGCGCTCTTCTATGCCTTCTTGACCAAGCTTTAAATCTTCTATGTCGGCGGTAAGTACTTTATTGCGCTTAATTAGTTTTTCATTAGTTTGTTGATGAGAAGCCACGGCTGCTTTTAAACGCGTATAGTCTTGCACCCCGTTATGACCAAACCAAAGTCGGTATTGTATAAACAGTGCTAAGCACAACAGGCCAAGCTGAAAAAACCGCATTTAACACTCCCTATTCGTTTTTGAATAAAATTAGGCTCGTGGGCGTTTTATATTACGCCAATTAATATTACCCGCTAATAACATTTCTCTAAGTGAAAGCAACCTAGGTGCGCAGCGTTTTGAAAATTGCCACTGATGCCCGCAACACGCCGCTGTTAAACTCATTTTACTGGGTTTTACCAACTGCGCATTTGCTTGCTCTAGACCCTTGCCAAAAAAATCGAACCAGCCTAGTTCATTACAGTGCAGTTTATTGTCGCTTACTTGATCTATGCTGTCTATTCTTAGCCTCACTTGGTCATGGCTATTTATTAACACCGGCACTATTAGCCCCACTTGGGCATATTTTTTATAAAAAAGTTCATTTGCCTGAGCGTTAACCTCTGGCGGTGTTGGCTTTTGTTTTTCAAGCCAAGAGCCATTTTGTGAGTCGAGCGTAAACGGCGAACTCCCATTGGCAACCAAAGTGGCCGCCCGTTCTATATAATACGGTAAGCTTTTTAATTGGCGGCGTAGTTTATCGGCATTAGGCTCAGCAACTAAGCGCTGTACCTCTCGCTGATAAAACGCATTGCACAATTGTGCATACAGCACTTTTTGCGCATCACTTTGCCATATTTCTTGCTGCTGAGCTGCAAGTGGCTGACTCTTCGCTACCAATAGTTATACTCAAAAAACAATTAGGTAGCTGTTTTATAGCACAATAGCGGCTATTTTTTAAGCGTACTTGGCAATTTAAGCGCTTGGCTTTTCACCTAATTTAGCAATGCCGCTTTCTAAAAATTGCACCACGGTATTACGCTTTTTACCAATTAATAAACTGCCATCAGCTAAAAACATAAAGTTTTGCCAATTACGTTTAAATACATCAAAGGTGGTTTCTATAACGTTATCGCGTGCCATACAAAAATAAACAGTGGTATTAGCCTGCCAATCTAAATGTTCCAAAATAGCTTGCGGTAAGCTTTCGTCGCCATTTTCCCACGCATCTTCCCAATTTACTTCATCGCTAAAGCTTTCTTCTTTACCGCACCAATCAGTTTTATCAAAAAAATCGGGGTGGTCGAACTCGCGGCTCACCATAGTGCTCCAAAGCACCGCAGCACGTTCGCAGGTCATTGGCTTAATACGCGCAGCGTCTTCTTCAGATACAGGGAGGTCTTTATGACGAAAAACCCAGGCTTTTTTGTGATCATCGAGCGAAATATAATTCATAGTGTTGGTGTATTCTTTGGCATAATAAAAAGCAAACGCAATTATACAAGAGATCAAAACATGACTACAGCAATAAAACCGCTTTCCCTCAAACCAGGCATATATCAACACTACAAAGGCCCACAATACAAAGTATTTTACGTAGCAACACACAGTGAAACCGACGAGCAACTAGTTATATACCAAGCCCTGTATGGCGAGTACGGCATGTGGGCACGCCCACTAAGTATGTTTTTAGAAACCGTTGAAAAAGATGGACACACTATTCCACGCTTTGCCTACCTTGGAGCTGCAGATTAACTATGGCATTATAATCACATACAACACTGATCAGACCAGGCAAGGGGAACCCGTGCAATTTAATTCTACCGACAACTACATCGCTAGCAGCTCGCTTAAACAGGCTGTAAATGCCGCTATTATGCTTGAAAAGCCCTTATTAATTAAAGGTGAGCCAGGTACAGGTAAAACCATGCTGGCTGAAGAGCTTGCTAAAAGCTTAGATACCGAGCTTATTCAGTGGCACATTAAATCAACCACTAAAGCACAACAGGGCTTGTACGAATACGACGCGGTATCGCGCCTACGCGACAGCCAATTAGGCGATGAGCGCGTACATAATATTGGCAACTATATTGTTAAAGGCAAGCTGTGGCAAGCGTTTAACTATGCTGAACTTAACGGCAAACGCCCAGTGCTTTTAATCGACGAAATAGACAAAGCCGACATCGAGTTCCCGAACGACTTACTACTAGAGCTTGATAAAATGGAGTTTCATGTTTACGAAACTAACGAGCGCATTGTAGCGAAAGAACGCCCTATTGTGATCATCACGTCAAACAACGAAAAAGAACTACCAGATGCCTTTTTACGCCGCTGCTTTTTTCACTATATTGATTTTCCAAGCAGCGAAGAAATGCAGCAAATCGTTGATGTGCACTACCCTAACGTTAAACAAGATTTAGTTCGCCAAGCACTCGAAGTATTTTTTAACTTACGTGAAGCCAACGGTCTTAAAAAGAAACCTTCCACCAGCGAATTACTGGATTGGTTAAAGCTTTTAATGGCCGAAGATATAGACGCTAAAACGCTGCACGATAAAGCCCAAAAAGGCGGCTTAATGCCGATGTTTGGCGCACTGCTTAAAAACGAGCAAGACATAAGCCTCATCGAAAAACTTGCGTTTATGAGTCGTCGCTAACATGTTAGTACAGTTTTTCTTCAAGCTGCGCAAATACCGCTTACCGGTAAGCCTGCGCGAGCTACTCGATTTAATAAACGCCTTAAAAAAAGGCGTTATATTTGCCGATGTAGATGGCTTTTACCATTTAGCGCGCACCATAATGGTAAAAGACGAAACCCATTTTGACAGGTTCGACAAAGCGTTCAGCGACTACTTTAGCGGTATTGCCGACCTTGATTTGCTTGAAAGTTTAAAGCAACAGCACAACTTACCTAAAGACTGGTTGCGCAAAGAGTTTGAAAAACACCTAAGCGATGAAGAAAAAGCCCAGATAAAAGCCATGGGCGGGCTCGACGAGCTAATGAAAACCCTAAAAGAGCGTTTAGAAGAACAACAAAAACGCCACGCAGGCGGCAATAAATGGGTGGGCGCTGGTGGTACATCACCTTTTGGTGCATACGGCTATAACCCAGAAGGCGTGCGTATAGGGCAAGACGGTAACCGTAATCGCCAAGCGGTAAAAGTGTGGGATAAGCGCGAATACCGCAATTTAGACTCTGATCGCGAAATTGGCTCTCGTACTATTAAACTCGCCCTTAAAAAATTACGTAAATTTGCCCGCACAGGCGCAAGTGACACCCTTGATTTAAACGAGACCATTCGCGCTACCGCCAAACAAGGCGGCATGCTGGATGTAAAAATGGCACCCGAGCGCCACAATGCCGTTAAAGTATTAATGCTGTTTGATATTGGCGGCTCAATGGATGACTACATTCATACCTGCGAAGAGCTATTTAGCGCCGCCCACAGCGAGTTTAAACATTTAGAGTTTTACTACTTTCATAACTGCTTATACGAGCACGTTTGGCAAGACAATGCGCGTCGCCATTCAAACATCATTGACACCATGACGCTGATTAATAAATTTACCAGCGACTACAAAGTAATTTTTGTGGGCGATGCCACTATGGGCCCTTACGAAATAGCCTACCCTGGCGGCTCGGTAGAGCACTACAATGAAGAGCCCGGCAGTGCATGGTTGCAACGTATAACAAATCACTTTGATAAAGTCGCGTGGCTCAACCCACAGCCCGTTGAACACTGGCCGTACTATCAGTCAATTGATTTTATAAAGCAGCTGATGGATAACAGAATGTACCCGCTGAGTTTAGATGGAATAAGTAGCGCGATAAAAGAGCTGAGTTAGATATTAATTTACCTCAGCTCAGCGCTAGCAGCGGAGCTTCAGGCGTGAACCTATAACGTTGTTGGGTGGCACCTTTGGCTTAACCAACCTACCTTTGACGTAGGTCGGATAAGTGGCGAAGCCACGCCATCCGACAAAAATGATGCATTAACTAGAAACAACCCGACTTACCCTGTTATTTATAGGTAGGGTCAGAATTAATTAAACAAACAGAATTCGAGATTAACTTTTCCTTTAGCTCGTAATTATCATTCTTAATTTCTGTCAGCTCTCCCAAAACACTTTTATTTGTTTTATTTATGGTTGAATATAGCTTATCCGGTATATTTAAATCCGATTTGATTGACAGTATAGATAGAAAAATCGATACGACCGTAGATAAAATAGCTATCCATATCGCAAATAAAGCTTTCCTATTCGCATCTTTTGCTGATTCCCTAGCTTCATTAAGCTCTACATACTCTAAAAATCTAAAGTGATCTTCTGCGCTTGCAAATAATTTAATATCCGACCCAGGTCTAGCTACCGAACCATAGAATGATGAGTGTGAGTGAAACAAAAGTAATTTATCATGAATTAACCGTTTTAACTGCTCCTGCTCTTTTTCATTTAGCTGGACAGCTTTACATAGTTGCTGAAAAGTAAACTCTTCTTGTAGTGTTGCCCACTTTAGCACACGTATTATAAAGTTAGTGTTATCCATTTTAGTCCCTTAGAATGATAGAAAAAGAGCAGCTAGAGCCCTACAATTCAGCTATATGATTCAATGTTTCAGGATGTCGCTGCACAAGCTTTAACAAGGTAATTGCTTGCCCATTCGGTGCACTACGCACTTGCTCCCAGTTTTCGAGTGTTCTTGCTGATGTATGTAGAATGTTTGCAAATACACCGCGCGACATATTAAATGTTTCTCGAATATTTACTATTTCATCGGGTGAGATAGCAAGATCGTTAATATCATTTACCGCATGAGTACGTAACGTAAGTTTTTCTTGTGAATGCGCTTTGGCATCATCAAGTCCTGTCGTTAATTCTGAAAATAAATCACGTTTTCTCATTACGCCATCCCCCTAAAAGCGATTTTATTAATCTTGATTTCATACAGCAATATTTATTACTTGCTAATAAATTTACACATTCCAAACCCTAAACTATCGCCATCGCGTTTTACATAACCATATTGTGTATAAAAGCTTTCTTTACCATGAGCACTTAATAAAGCGATTGTAGCGCCATTAGAGCTGGTGCTGCTTAGGTAGTTTTCAATGTGGGTCATTACTAAATGACCAATGCCTTGTTTTTGATAGCTTGGCGCAACAATTATATCTTGAATATAAAAATACATTGCGCCATCACCAACCACTCTGCCAGTGCCTATTAACTTATCATTGTCGTACACTGTAACCCAAAACAATGAATTTTCGATGCTTGCTTTTAATGTTTTATCGTCAGGGTTTTGCCACTTTACTTGTGTACGTAAATTAGCAAATTCATCCTGTGCTGGAGCTTTCAGTTCAACGTTATAAACCATAATATCCCCTACTCACTTTAAAGCACTTTACTCATAAACAAGCTGTACGGATCTAGCTGATAATTCTCAAATGGTTCGCATTTTTTAAAACCAAATTGAGTGTAAAGCTTTTGCGCAGGTAAAAATGCCTTTTCTGTTCCAGTTTCTAGGCTTAACTTTTTATACCCTCGCAGTGTTGCTTGCTCAATAATATGCGTGAGTAACTTAGCGGCTATGCCTTGGCGTAAATAGTTGCTTGAGGTGCGCATTGATTTAATTTCGCCATGCGTTGTATTTAGTGCTTTTAAAGCACCAACACCCGCTAAATTATTATCAATCCATAAGCTATAAAAAATTATATCGGGCTGAGTGAGTTTGCTCACATCAAGTGCATGTACGCTCTCAACAGGTGAGTGCTTCAGCATATCGTTATGATGCGCTTGTAGTAACTTTATAACGTGTGGGTTTGAAAGCTCACCTATTCTAATATCCATTTATACCTCGTTTAATCCTAGAATTTAATGCTTTAGGGCTTTAATTAAAGCCCTAAAATAAACAGCTATTTTTAGGCTGCTAATTTCCACACCACAAACGCAACAGCAAAACCAACTAAGTACACTAAGCCTAACCAGGTTAAGCTGCGCAATAGTACGCTGTGTTTAATGGCAGGCTCTGAGCGCACTAGGCTAAAGTTAAGCCATGCAAAAACGGGGGTAGTGACAAAAGCAAGTGTCATGGCAAAGGTAAGCATGGGGCCAAGGGCCGATTTAAAAAATAAAATCACTGCCATACCGGCAAATGCCTGCAGTACTAACCAAATATTTAAACTGTGTTTAGATTGCTTAAAGCCAAGTAGTTTATGTGACTCGTTAAGCGTACGGGCGTAGCCATCAAGCACGGTGAGTGTAGTGCCAAACATACATAAAAAAGCAATGGCTGATACAAGCGGCCTTGCCCACTCGCCAATAGTCAGTGCATACATATCAATAAGCTGTTTAGCAAAGGCAACACCGCCAAGCTCAATACTGCTGCTTTGCCCATATTGCACCAGCACACCTAAGCTAAAAAATACCAATGCTAAACAGGCTGTTAGCCAATAGCCTACGTTAAAATCGAATAAGCCTTGGCTTTTAGTAACCGTTTGCTGAGTTTGTTTTTCTTTAAGCCATAGCGAACTAAGGGCTGATATTTCTATGGGTGCTGGCATCCAGCCCATTAACGCGACCATAAAGCTCAGCATAGCCAGCTCGTACGGAGACGGGCCAACATAATCAGCTGGCGCCATTGGGCCGTTACTAAACGCGATAACCAGTGCAATAACAGTAGCAAGCGTTAATAGTCCCATAATGCCTTTAGCAACGCTGTCGAGCGCTTTAAAGTGCCCAAGTAATAAAATAGCTAAACACACACCGAGCAATATCCAACACAGTAGCGTGACTTCTATCACTATTGGCAGTGCATAATGAAGCAAGCTTGCAGTCAGTAATAACACCCCTGCGGTATTAACTATGGCGGCCAGTATATTTAAGCCAATAAAACTATAAAAATAGACAGGGCCTTTATTTTTATAGCCTTCTACTAAACTGTTTTTGGTTGCTAAGGTGTATTCCATACCAAAGCGAAAAAACGGGTACTTTAATACGTTAACAACGAGAATTAGCCAAAACAGTTGCCAGCCAAATAGCGCGCCAGCTTGAGTAGATGCAACTAAGTGAGAGCCGCCAATTGCTGCGGTTGCCATTAAGATACCAGGGCCTAGTGCGCCCAATCGAGATTTCCAAGAGGTGTGTGTTTGCTGCATTAATTTCTCAAATTATGTGTATTATTCGCTCTGGTTATTAATTTTAATAATTAATAACACCGAAGGCTGCATAACTTACCTAAATTAAAGGCAATAAAAAAGAGCCGTAAGGCTCTTTTTTATAGTACTTTGGGACTAAATCTTATTTTAGTTCCATCTCTTGGATGATTTCGTGCGCTATTTCTGGCGTTGTGCTTACAGGCTTTTCGTGTAAATTTGCTTTTATTTGCCCTTTTCGATGTTTTAGTGCTGCATCGAGTTTTTTAGCTGCGCTTGCAATCGCCGGGTACATAACTTCGTTTTCCCCTTTTACCGATATACGCGCACCTTCGTAATTTGTGCTAATTTCTGCTTGGATTTTGTGATGCTCTTTAGACAATATAATGTCGAGTGCGATAAGTGATGGAAAGTGGCTCTCGATTTTTGAAAACTTTTCGTTGATATGCTCTCTAATAGAGTTAGTAACGTCTACATGGTGACCAGAAAGATTAATTTTCATAGGGTATCCTTTTATTTGTTACCTCATAAATAGTATTGGGGGCTATTTAGATTAACACAAGGAAAAAGCACTGATTTTTGAAATTAATTTGTTACTTAAACTGATTTAAATTATAAGTTGTGCAAAGTTTATGCAAAGCCCATAGAGTATGGGCTTTCAGACGTCTAGCCTTTAGCGTTTAGTCTGTGTACGAACAGCAATAGTCAGCAAAATCACTCACTTTTACTTTAAAGCTAACATTGGCATCAACGTTAAATGATTCGCCCGCGATAAATGTTTTCCACTGCGTTTCGCCAGGTAATAAAATGTCCCACTGGCCGCCTAACAGCTCCATGAGTTCTTTTTTGCTTGTATCAAATACAAATTCGCCTGGCTGCATAAAACCTAGCGTTTTGGTTGTGCCATCGTTAAATACCACGGTACGGCTTGATACTTTACCGTCAAAATACACGTTCGCTTTTTTAATTACGCTTACATTTTCAAACTGAGACATCCTCACTCCTGTTGTATTATTTTATTTAATCGGCCACCACCTTGCCTGATAGGTCATAGCCTTGCAAGAAAAGCGCTGTGAAAATTACTCATCTGAAATTCAAACACCAAAGGCTTTAAGCTAAAAAAGTACTACGTATTACAAGCAATGTGATGCAGTATCTTAAGGCTACTACACCGCTTTATAACTCAGTCAGCAAACAAAAAAGCCCGCCCTGTTTTACACAGGGCGGGCTTTTAAATATTAAAGCTAACGGTTAAAACAACGCGTTTGCTTTATTTACAATGTTCTCTACTGTAAAGCCAAAGTACTCAAACAGCTCACCAGCAGGTGCCGACTCACCAAAGGTAGTCATACCTACTACTGCGCCATTAAGGCCCACGTACTTGTACCAGTAATCAGCAATACCTGCTTCTACTGCTACGCGGCGTGTAACGGCTGCCGGTAGTACGCTTTCTTTGTACTGTGCGCTTTGCTCTTCAAATACATCAGTACATGGCATAGATACAACACGTACCTTTTTACCTTGGCTGCGTAGCTCTGCTGCAGAGTCTTGTGCTAGTTGCACCTCAGAACCTGTTGCAATAATAATTAGCTCTGGCTCGCCGTCACAGCTAAGGATGTAACCACCCTTTTTAACATCTGCTAATTGCTGAGCGTCACGCGCTTGTTGCTCAAGGCCTTGGCGAGTAAAGATAAGTGATGTAGGACCGTCTTTACGCTCAATAGCTTGTTGCCATGCAATTGCCGACTCAACTTGGTCACACGGGCGCCAGTTGTATAAGTTTGGCGTTAAACGCATGCTAGCAATTTGCTCTACCGGTTGGTGAGTTGGACCGTCTTCACCTAGGCCGATTGAATCATGCGTGTATACAAAAATGCTTGGTTGCTTCATTAGTGCAGCCATACGTACCGCATTTTTTGCATATTCAACAAACATTAAGAACGTTGCACCGTAAGGAATAAAGCCTTTATGAAGGGCAATACCATTCATAATTGCCGACATACCAAACTCACGTACACCGTAGTAAACGTAGTTACCGCTTGCATCGTCTGCAGTTAGCCCTTTAGAGCCATCCCAAATTGTTAAGTTTGAGCCAGCTAAATCGGCTGAGCCACCCATGAATTCTGGTAATAACGGGCCAAATGCATTTAATGCATTTTGCGACGCTTTACGAGATGCAGGATTTGCAGGGTTTGCTTGTAGTTGCTCTATGTACGCTTGAGATTTTTCAGCCCAATCGCCTGGAAGTTCGTTGTTAATACGGCGCTTATATTCAGCTGCAAGCTCTGGGTATGCTTTTGCGTATGCTGCAAATTTTTCGTCCCAGCTAGATTCAAGCTGTTGACCCTTTTCTTTGTTATCCCACTGTGCGTAAATATCATCAGGGATTTCAAATGCACCGCCAGACCAGCCTAAAAATTCGCGAGACGCTGTAATTTCGTCATCACCTAATGGCGCGCCGTGACAATCGTGGCTACCAGATTTGTTAGGTGAACCGTAACCAATCACTGTTTTACAACAAATTAGTGATGGTTTGTCAGTAACACTTTGAGCCTCTGCTATTGCAGCACTAACAGCATCGCTGTCGTGGCCATCAACGTCACTTATTACATGCCAGCCGTACGCTTTAAAGCGTGCTGGTGTATCGTCGCTAAACCAACCTTCTACTTCACCATCGATTGAAATACCGTTGTCATCCCAAAAAGCCACTAACTTGCCAAGGCCTAATGTGCCTGCTAGTGAACATGCTTCATGAGAAATACCTTCCATTAAACAACCATCACCCATAAATGCATACGTGTAGTGATCAACAATGTCGTGGCCTTCACGGTTAAATTGTGCAGCAAGCGCTTTTTCAGCAATCGCCATACCTACCGCGTTTGTGATCCCTTGACCTAGCGGGCCCGTAGTAGTTTCAATTCCTGGTGCATAACCGTACTCAGGGTGGCCTGGCGTTTTAGAATGCATTTGACGGAAGTTTTTAATTTCATCAAGTGGTAAGTCGTAGCCAGTTAGGTGCAATAGAGAATAGATAAGCATTGAACCGTGGCCGTTTGAAAGAATAAATCTGTCACGGTCAGCCCACTCTGGATTAGTTGGATTATGCTTTAGATAATCGCGCCATAATACTTCTGCGATGTCGGCCATGCCCATTGGGGCTCCAGGGTGGCCAGATTTGGCCTTTTGTACTGCGTCCATTGACAAGACGCGAATAGCATTTGCAAGTTCTTTGCGAGATGGCATGAATTCTCCTACCTTTATGTGTATTTGCGCGGGTACTTATGTGTTCGTTAATACCCTTAAGTAACTTAAGAGCTGTTATAGCAACCATTCTTACTTAATGTGGGTGCAGTGTGCAATTAAAAACCCCATAAAAATGGGCTATTATGAATATTTTTTAAGACCAAAAAGTTATTACTCATTTTATTTAGACGTCTAGGCGTAAAAACACTATGCAAGGTGTTTTGTTTTAGATAAAATACGCCCCTTAATTTTTTAGCGCTAATACCGACGTTTGTGAAGCGCAATATTTGTGAGCAGAAATACAATGGCAAAACATTTATTTACTTCTGAATCTGTTTCTGAAGGTCATCCGGATAAAATCGCCGATCAAATCTCTGATGCGGTACTTGATGCTATCCTAGAGCAAGACTCTCATGCCCGTGTTGCGTGCGAAACTTACGTAAAAACCGGTATGGTTATGGTTGGTGGTGAAATTACCACTAGCGCATGGGTTGATATTGAAGAAATTACACGTAAAACAGTACGTGAAATTGGCTACACGCATTCAGACATGGGTTTCGATGCAGACTCGTGTGCAATTTTAAACACAATTGGTAAGCAGTCTCCTGATATTAACCAAGGTGTTGACCGTACTAGCCCAGAAGAACAAGGTGCTGGCGACCAAGGCTTAATGTTTGGTTATGCATGTAACGAAACAGAAGTACTAATGCCTGCGCCAATTACTTACTCACACCGTTTAGTACAGCGCCAAGCGCAAGTACGTAAAAGCGGCGAGCTTAACTGGTTACGCCCAGATGCAAAATCTCAAGTAACTTTTGCATACGAAAACGGCAAGCCTGTAGGTATTGATGCAGTTGTGCTTTCTACTCAGCACGCTGAAGAAATTTCGCAAAATGACTTAGTAGAAGCCGTGATGGAAACCATCATTAAGCCGGTACTTCCTGCCGAGCTTATTACTAGCGCGACTAAATTTTTCATTAACCCAACGGGTCGTTTTGTAATTGGCGGACCTATGGGCGACTGTGGTTTAACGGGCCGTAAAATCATCGTAGATACATACGGTGGTATGGCACGTCACGGTGGTGGTGCTTTCTCAGGTAAAGATCCATCAAAAGTTGACCGCTCAGCTGCATACGCTGCACGTTACGTAGCTAAAAATGTAGTGGCTGCAGGCCTTGCTGATAAGTGTGAGCTACAAGTATCTTACGCAATTGGTGTAGCAGAGCCTACCTCTATCAGCGTTGAAACCTTTGGTACAAGCAAGCTTGAAGAAGGTCGTTTAATTGAGCTTATTCGTGAGCACTTTGACCTACGCCCTTACGGCTTAATTCAAATGCTTGATTTAGAGCGCCCAATTTACCAACCAACAGCGGCATACGGTCACTTTGGTCGTGACGAATTCCCATGGGAACGTACAGATAAAGCAGACGCACTTCGCGCAGCTGCTGGCCTTTAAGCCAAAATGCATTAAATAATAAACGGCCCTTTTAAGGGCCGTTTTTATATCTAAAGCAAAGGCTAATTATGCGCTTTATATCAATTGCATTAATTTAGTTATTTATCATAGCACCCTGTAAATAGTGCAATAACAAAGGAATTTACGGCGTACAGTTATTTTATATAAATAATTTTAACGCAGTCAGTGCGCTATTTAATACGCTAAACTAATCGTGTTTTGAATTAAATTGGTATTAGCTAGCCCTCGAATTTCGTACGGTTTTAGGTATATACTCTTTGCATAATAAAAGCTTAAGGGATAAGTAAATGGCCAATAATTTTCGCGTTATGTTTGTAGGACTCGCCGAGGGCACTGAGGCTAAAACGGCCTGCGTAAATTTAGCAAGTAAGCTAAAAACGTCTGAAGATAAAGTAACTCAGTTTTTTAATGGCAAAGCACTCTTTGCACCTAGCAATAAAGACAAAGCCCTAAAGCAGGCCAAATTACTAGCAAGCCTAGGCATTAAAAGTAAGTTACAAGCCACAGGTGAGTTGCCCACTCAAAGCCCTAGCGCAGCTAGTCAGCGCGATGAACGGATTTTTGATGCCCTTGATTACATAACGAGCAGCCTGATCCGCCTAGAAGAAAAACTAGAAGAGCTAGAACAAAGGCTTCCAACCAATGAGCTAAAAAGCCCTACAGACGAAAGCGATGAGTGGCAAGAAGATGATCTTATGCTTGACGAGCAGCTCGATGAACCTGTTAAAACGCGTAGCAATATTTTGTTATATTCACTGATTGCCACCGCCGTTTTACTACTTATTGTGCTTGCTGTTTACTTAGCTTTTCCTGATTTAGTGTCTATTTAATCAAAGGTGCGTAATTACAATGAGCAATAAACGTACACACATACGCCAATCTATTCGCCAATTACGCAATAATCTATCAAAAAAACAGCAAGAAAAAGCCGCGGTACAGTTAAAGTTGAATTTTACTCAACAGCTAAATAGCGATAAAACAGCCTCAAAAAAACAAATAGCCATTTACTTTAGTAACGATGGAGAATTAGATACCTCATTGTTAATTAATGAGTTATGGCAACAAGGCCACACCCTTTACTTACCCGTTATACACCCATTTAATGGGGCTACTTTGCTGTTTCAACGCTATGAAAAAAACTCACCCATGAGAGCAAATCGCTATGGTATCTTGGAGCCTAAGCTGAACTGCTCTCAAATATGCCCATTAACTGATTTAGATTACTTACTGATGCCACTTGTAGCATTTGATAATCAAGGTAATCGATTAGGAATGGGGGGTGGATTTTACGATAAAACACTGGCGCAATTACACGCTTACAATTGGCAAAAACCGCAACTTATAGGCTTAGCACATAGCTGCCAAAAAGTAGATGCACTGCCAATTGAATCGTGGGATGTTCCACTTAAAACCATTATTACTCCCGATAAAATTTATCACTGGTAATAAACACCCACTACACATTTGAAATATGAGCATAACAATGACGCAAGACGAATTAAAAAAAGCAGCTGCGTGGGCTGCACTCGAGTTTGTAAAAGAAAACACCATTGTTGGTGTGGGGACAGGCTCTACCGTAAATCATTTTATTGATGCCCTAGGCACAGTAAAAGACACCATAACGGGTGCGGTATCTAGCTCTGAGGCTTCAACAGCGCGTTTACACGCGTTAGGTATTGAAGTGTTTGAGCTAAACGATGTAGATGCTCTTGATGTATACGTAGACGGCGCAGATGAAATTAATGCCCAAAACGAAATGATCAAAGGCGGCGGCGCAGCACTTACCCGCGAAAAAATAGTCGCAGCCGTTGCAAAACAATTTGTTTGTATTGTTGATGACACAAAATTAGTAGATACATTGGGTGACTTCCCACTTCCGGTAGAAGTTATACCCATGGCACGCAGCTACGTAGCGCGTGAATTATTAAAACTTGGTGGCGACCCTGTGTACCGCCAAGGCGTAGTAACCGATAACGGTAACGTTATTTTAGATGTACACAATTTAAGTATTAGTAATGCCAAACAACTTGAAACACAAATTAATTCAATTGTTGGCGTAGTTACCAACGGCCTATTTGCGATGCGCGGCGCTGATAAAGTGATTATCGGCACTAAAAATGGGCCACAAATTAAATAGGATGAGGTTATGAGTAAGGTATCGTTAGCAAAAGACAAAATTAAAATTCTCTTGCTTGAAGGTGTTCACCAAAGCGCAGTAGAAACGCTTAAACGTAATGGTTACAGCAACATCGACTACGTAAAAACATCGCTACCTGAGGACGAACTTAAAGAGCGTATTAAAGATGTGCACTTTGTAGGGCTTCGTTCTCGTACTCATATTAACCAAGCAGTTTTAGACTCAGCTGAAAAGCTAGTAGCCATTGGTTGTTTTTGTATTGGTACTAACCAAGTTGACTTAAACTCAGCTCGCGAGCGCGGTATTGCAGTATTTAATGCACCGTTTTCAAACACTCGTTCAGTGGCTGAACTTGTACTTGGCGAAATACTATTACTATTACGTGGTATTCCAGAGCGTAATGCAGCAGCGCACCGTGGCGGCTGGTTAAAAACAGCAACCGGCTCGTTTGAAGCGCGCGGTAAAACGCTCGGGATTATTGGTTACGGCCACATTGGTACCCAGCTTGGTATTATGGCTGAAAACATAGGTATGAACGTAGAGTATTACGACATTGAAGATAAGCTATCTTTAGGTAATGCAACACAAATTCATAACCTAACACAGCTTTTACAGCGCGCTGATATTATTAGTTTACACGTACCAGAAACACCGCAAACTAAAAACCTAATTGGCACAGCAGAACTTGCCGTAATGAAACAAGGCTCAATACTAATTAACGCTTCACGCGGTACTGTAGTGGATATTGATGCACTTGCTGAAGCACTTAGCGAGAAAAAGCTAAGCGGCGCAGCTATTGATGTATTCCCTGTTGAGCCAAAATCTAACGAAGAAGAATTTGTATCGCCACTGCGTGAATTCGACAACGTTATTTTAACGCCGCACATTGGTGGTTCAACCCAAGAAGCGCAAGAAAACATTGGTATTGAAGTAGCCGGTAAATTAGCTAAATACTCAGATAATGGTTCAACTATTACAGCGGTTAACTTCCCTGAGGTTTCGCTTCCAGAGCTTGCTAACCGTAGCCGCTTATTGCACGTACACCACAACCGCCCTGGCGTACTTACACAAATTAACCAAGCGTTTGCCCAGCACGGTATTAACATTGCCGCGCAGTACTTACAAACTGATGAATCAATTGGTTATGTAGTTATTGACGTAGATACCGATCAGTCAGAAGTTGCACTTAAAGAGCTAAGCGCAGTAGAAGGTACAATTAGAGCGCGTATTCTTCACTAAAAGATGAAGTGTAAAAAATAATTAAATAAACACCGTGTTTAAAATAAATACGGTGTTTTTTTATTTTAAAGCTAACTTAACTTTAGGCTCTCATTTCAACGCATTTACCTAGGTGCCCATTATAAACCTTGAGTAGCGCCTTGCTTAAACAGTTTCAAGTTTTCATAACCACTTATACTTTCACAGCTGATGCTATCCTCGCATTTACCTCCTTTAATACGACTCGATACGGCGGTTCGCATACTAGGCATATTTTTTATATTAGTGATAAAATTACCCATTGTTTGCTTTTCTCTGACAACGGTTATACGCTCAATATCTTTATTTTCAGGCTCTCTTGGTAAATCAATGCCTAAAGAGGCAAGCTTTAGTTTTGCCCTTGGGTCTTTTATAGCCGCCTTTTTATAATGCTTAATTGCTTTTTCTTTATTGGATTGACCTAAAATTGCTGATTCATACACTTTAGCTAGTAAAAAATTTGCCCTCACATAGCCCTTATTTGCTGCCAGTTCTAGCTTTTCTTTTGCTTCTAAAGCATCATCTTTTGTCGGGTTATTAGTTAGCATATATGCTGCAATATAATAATTTGCTTTTGGTAACTTTTTAGCGGCGTGTCGTAAGTTTGTAAAGCCAAGGCTTCTATTAACTTCACCACCTTGGCCTTCAATCATCATTATGCCAAGTTTAAACTGGCTATTAGGCAGCCCCCAACGAGCGGCTTCATAAAAGTACCTTCTTGCTTTTTTTAAATCTTGCTCTACACCATAACCATTATAATAAAAAGTGCCCAACATCTCTTGAGCAAGTGGGATCTGTTGACGTGAGTATCGCTTTAGTTTTTTAAACTCTTCCTTACATTTTTCTGAAGAGCATGACTCCACCTTGATATTGTGCTCAAAATTAGTTTTTGCTGATAAGGTAGGCGAAAGTGATAAGGTTATTACTTGGGTAAGAATTAAAAATAAGCGCATAATTAGGTCCATTTCCGTATGTATAATTAATACACTAGCCAAACAGAGACTAAAAAACAAGCAGTTCAACCAATGAAAAAGCATTTAAAAACAGATTATTATATTGCACAAAAAAGCGTGAGATATACCCACGCTCTAACAACTTCATTGTTTGCAGCCAACCATATAGGCAACTACAAAGCTAAAACGACTTTACTCGCCTTTAACTTCTAAATTGACAAATTTAACTAGCTCTTCTGGCTGGCCAGCTAACATCATTATTTGCTGGTTTACTTCCATCATGGTTTTACCTTCAGGCAATTTTGCCGATATGCTTAATGAGTTTAAACCTTTGGCAAAATCAGTTAGCGCCTGTGCAATTTCTTCAGTTACGGGAGCTTGCTGTAACTGTTGCTGTAGCGTCATTTGCATTTGCTCAAGCGTCATACCTTGTTTTTCAAGCTCGCTCACAAATAGCTCTTTTAATTTGCCTTGGTTATTAAGTACTAAATTAATATTTCGTGGCTCAAGCTTACTCATAGCTTGCATAACTAAGGTTTGCTGTTGTAACTCTTGCTCGTACGTAAGTGGCGTGTCACCTGCTTCTTGCTGTGCTTTGCTTATCGCAAGGGATGCGTCCATTAATGCTTTAGAATTGGCAAGGCCTACATCCATATTAAAACTAGCAATATCTTTTGCATCTAGTTTTAAAACTACGTCACTGTCGCCAGATTGTTCATCGTAATCGAGTGATGAGCTTAAGTCGTAACTTGCAGAGGCAAGCATTTCGTTTGTATCAGCAGGTAGTTTTGCTACAAAGTCTTTATCGAACTGAAAGCTTTTTACTGTAAACGATGTATGTGGCGATATTTTATCGGTTTCATAACCGGTTACTTCAATACTTTGAATATGCGCTACGTTATCACCTTCAGGGCTAATTACTTCCATGTTAGTAATTTCAACACTTTGAGAAATAACACTTGCCGATAAACCCGCGTATTTAAATGTTGCACCGGTTTGATCGCTCACTAAAGCAAGCTGCTTGTCTACTTCGGTACGTACTTCTTGAGTTGCTACATAGTTTGCGTAGCTAACACCGCCTACGCCAGCTGCAACAATGGCTATGGCTATTACGAGTTTTTTCATGCTATTTCCTTATTCTGATCTGTATATAAATTGTGTTTGCTCAAGAGTAACATTGCACAGCAGCCGCTGTAAGCGTTAATTAATTAAACTCAGTAACTCGTGCACGGTTTTTACTGGCGTAATTTTAGCTCCTAGTCCTTCCATCGATTTATGGTAATTACGAAACGGAATAAATATTTCAGTAAACCCATGCTGAGCCGCTTCTTTAACCCGTGGTACACCGCTGTCGATTGGGCGAACATCGCCGTTTAAACTAAGCTCACCCATGATGCAGGTTGTACGCGGTACAACAAACTCGTTTAAGCTGCTTAAAAGCGCGGTTACTAACGCTAAATCAATACAGGTTTCGGTTTCATCGATTCGTAAGCCGCCCACAATATTAAAAAACGTATCGTGAAATATTTTAGTTTTGGTGTGTTTGCGTAAAATACCAGTGAGCATTTTTATTCGGTTCATGTTTAAACCCACGCACACACGCTGCGGAAATTCGGCTTCGGTTTCGGTGGTTAAACATTGAATTTCGAGCAATAAATTACGGTTACCTTTTCGGATACACGTAATAGTAGAGCCTGGTGATTCAGTACTTGATCCCGATAAAAAAATCTCGCTGGGGTTATCAACACTCAGCATGCCGCGTTCGCACATTTTAAAAATGCCTACGGTATCAATATCACCAAAACGGTTTTTGTTAGCTCTAAGCGTACGTACCTGTCCATCATTCGTGTCAATGTGCAATAAGGCATCCACTATATGCACTAATGTTTGCGGCCCTGCAATTTCGTTGTTTTTATTTACATGGGCAATAATAAACATAGTGACATCGTTTTGCTTACAATACTGAGTAAGCGCTTGCGCGGCACTTTTTACTTGCGAAGGCGAACCAGGGCTGCCATTTGCAGTGTCGGTTACAACAGCTTGAATAGAGTCGATAACAGCAAACTTAATTTTATTTTTATCAAGCTCTTCAATAATGGTTTCTACGCTAGTTTCAGAAAGTAAATAAAGCTCATCGGCGTTATAGTTAAGCTTTAAGCGGTTTACACGGTTTTTAAACTGCGACAACGACTCCTCAGCAGTACAGTAAAGTGATGGCATACGCTGCGACATTCTGGCTACTAAATCAGATAATAGCGTTGTTTTACCTGCCCCTGGGTCGCCCGATATAATATTAACCGAGCCCGTGGTTACGCCGCCGCTTAATACACGGTCAAGCTCGCCTATTTCTGTTAGCTGCTTTTCGGCCTCGGTGGTGGCTACATCATCAATTTTTTTAGAGCCGCCACCAATGCCACCTGCATAACCACCAACGGTTGCTCGCGCAGCGGCTTTTTTACTTTGCCCTGCAGAGGGTTTAAATTCTGCCAACGTGTTCCACGCACCACAGCGACACTGACCTTGCCAACGTTGATAGTTCATACCACACTCTGTACAAACAAATTCTACTTTTGCCGCTTTAGCCATTTATAACCTTACCTACTATTCTTTAATTTAAAATGCATACATTTAGTTGTTTATTTTATCATGGGGAGAACGACATAGCAGCGCTACATTGCTAAAGCCAATCAAGGATCTATATTAGAAACAAACACATGTAATTTTCTCTTTTACTTTAAGTTAGGGCATACTTATTGCTTTTAAATACTTTAAAGTAACTTGCCAACAAATTGGCATTTAACACATAATAACAAGAGTTAAACTGTACTTACACGAAAAATCGTACCTATATTAATAACATAGCACGATGTTACGTTTATTGAATTTTTCAAATAAATGGACTTTACAGTATACCTACTTTTCAATTAGACGGTGACGATTTATAAATGGCTGAAGACATACTGCTCAAACACGAAGACCTCGTAAATGAGCTAAAAACCTATTTAGGTAACACAAAGTTCGACCTAATTTTCAAATCTAAAACGGCAGGTTTAACAAAGCCTGAGCAGTTTTTAATGAAAATGGAAATGTCGCGCCTATCTCAGCCAGTTGCCCGTTTTGTTGACCTGCGAGGCTTAGTAACAGGCCAAGTTCGCCCGTATGAGCACAATGGTAAACAACACTTTATGGATGACACCGCCATAGAAGTATTTGAGGCAGCCTTAAAACAACACGGCGGCTATACTTTAGCGGTATACGAAGCGGTAATGAATACCGAAAACAACCATCGCGTATTACAAAAACAAGCACAAGAGCAAAGTGATACACAAGTTGAAAACGACACTCTGACTACCAGCGTAATAAAATTTGCCTCTTATGAAAGCCGCTCTGAGGAGCGAATGAACTACTCGATTAAAGTTAAAATTGAGTACAACGATAATAAAAACATTGCCGCGAGTACCTCAGATATCTCTTTGAGTGGTTGTAAAATTAAACTTCCTACCCGCCAAATTATAAAAAAAGGGCAGCTAATTGCCATGCGGCTAGTAGGGCTTGAGCAAGATTTTGAGCTAGGCCTTAAAAATGGCATTCAATATGAAGTAGTTGCAGTAGAAAACATATCTCGTGAATATAACCACATTCGTTTAAAGCGTACTTTTATAGAAAAAAATGAAGCATTCGATAATTTTTTAGATAGCTTTATAAACGGTAATAAACGCCGCTATAAAGTGAACCTAGATAACACCCTAGATGCTGTTGTTTCAAAGGGTTATGAGCAATATTATATTCCGCGCGTTACCTCTTTATACGTATTTTTAAGTAAAAAAGGCGAACAAATTGTTCCTAGTTTAAGCCTAACCACTGAAAATAATATTTTTATTCAGCGCTATTTTACTGATGAACGAAAAGTGCCCTGCTTATATAGCATTTTAAATAATCAACGTATTAGCCAAATGCTTACCCAAGTAAACGCAGTAAAAGAAGATTACTTATATACGTTTACTCATGTTTCTGCAGGAAAAATTTATTACTACTCAGCCACGCGTACAGAGCTTAATAACAACCCTAAATTAAGAAACCTGTTTTTAGGGTTTGGTAGCCAAAAAGACAGCTGGCAATGCTTTAAGTTACAAGTTATGCCAAGCCACCCTGATGATTCGTTTATTCCATTATCGTTGCCTAATTCGGCGGGTAAAAACATAGAAAAGCTAAATAAGCCACCTTCTCCAAGAGTGGCTGGCCTTATAAAAGATGTAAAATACATTGCGGTTTTAACCGCCATTGGCAACAGTGAAGAACAAGCGCATTATAAGAAGCAGCCCTACGATAAGGCGTTAGTTAACCAGCTTAAACATTTTGGCCACGCTAAGCATAATAAGCCTCCTTATTTAGATATTGTGCCACTAGAGTATGTAAATTTACGCTCTCACAAACGTTACTTATATAAAACACCTGCCGAGCTTACGTTTGAGGATAAGCAGTATCAGGCTCATACTCGGGATTTTTCGGTTATGGGCTTGCAATTAGAGTCAGCCTCGCCGGTTAGCTTTAAAAAAGGCGATATTGTTTTACTGTCTTTCCCCGATTTACAAAAAATAACTAAAAAGCATAATTTAAGTGAGCTTAAATACGAAGTGATGGCAATTAGTAAGTCGTTAACGACCATTAATTTAAAAGCCAACAGAGTTGCTGACTTACCACATGCAGGGGTTAACTTTTTTACCCAATTAATTCAAAGTAATAAAGATAAATTAAAAGTGTCTGAAGAAGCCCCTAAAATAGAAGGCCTTTCTACCGCACTGAGAAATATGGTGACCAAAAGTGTGTGCCAATTCCCGCTTTATTTACATAAAGAAGCAAGCCACTTTATTCCAGGAGCCATAGGTTTTGGTTTATATGCCAGCCCAATTCACGTGATTTTACAAAATTTTGGCTTATTAAATAATAAAACTGACCTAAGCCATATTTTAACGCAGCAACAAATTATTGATGTGATCACCCCAAGCATTAAAGATCGTAGCCGACAAGACCCGCCTTTACCGTTTACACTCGCAATTAATTTTGACCCTAAACAAGATAACATTGAAAAGGCTGTGACGAGCCAATGCGTACTAGGCGAAAACTATTCAAGCTTTAGTGAGCAAATTAGCGCAGGCGTTAAGTCTGAGCTGGTATTTGTTATGCGCTTGTACTTATCGCGAACGGGCCGCCCAGATACAGACTACCTATCAAACGAACTTAAATATGTAAGCCAATATGCAATGCACAAAGCAAAAGACATAGAAGAAGCGCTGTGGGCAGTATCTGGGGTGGGTGATATTGTAGATATAACCGACGAAGCGCTTAGTCATTTAGAGTTAGATCAAAAGCAGGTCGCTCAAATGGGCCGCAGAAAGCTGCTGTGGTTAAACCGCTTGCGCTAAGCGGCTTAATACCAATCGACTTAAAAGTTTATAGCGTGCTAAATAAAACGTTAGCGGCATTATAAATTTCTCATGTAGAACAACTACATGTCGAAATTTATGCCTTGTTATCACGCTATTTATCTATCGCTATAAATGTGTAACAACCTAACCCGATTGGTATAACTTATTTTGGTAGTTATTCTCAGGTTACTTATTTAAGGGAATAGCCAGCATATACAGCAATTGCAGTAACGAGCCCTGACATATAGCCGCTTGAGCTTGCTCCACCACTTTTGGTTTACCATGTACGGCAACGCCTAATCCTGCTTTTTCCATCATGAGCAAATCATTTGCACCATCGCCAATGGCTACCGTTTGCGTATTTGCTAAGCCCAGCTTTTGCTGCAGTGTTTCTAAAACAACCGCTTTTTGCTGCGCATCAACAATGGCACCAGAGACTTTTCCTGTGAGTTTATCGTTTGCAAATTCAAGCACATTAGCATGTACTTCATCTAAATTAATCAGCTGCTGCACACGCTCGGCAAAGGGTACAAACCCGCCTGATGCTATAGCAAGATACCAATTATGCTGCTTTAATATTTGGCATAACGCTTTAATACCTGGCATTAATGGTAAGGTGTTTTTTAAGTCTTCAATTAAACTTTGCTCTATGCCGGCTAACTTTGCTACACGCTGATTTAAACTTTCGCTAAAATCTAGTTTGCCCGCCATTGCAAGCGCGGTCACCGAAGCCACATCGTCATATACATCTGCTAAACGTGCAATTTCATCAATACACTCTATGGTGATGGCGGTAGAGTCCATATCCATAACCAGCAGCCCTGGCTCATATAGGTTAGGTGGCGTTGTAACTTGCACTAGCTGAAAATCAAGCGTGTTTGCAAACTCTCTTAGCGCAAGCGGGTTAATTTTTTGCTCTGCCTCTGGGCTATAAAAACACAAAGCTGGGGCTAACCCTAAGTCGGGCTGATATTGACATACAGCGGTTACTTTAAGCGCGTGCGTTTTTAAAAAGTCGATAATGCTCGTTACATGCTTTAGTTCGAAATCGCCCGCAAACGCAATACTAAATAACCCAACGGTTTTATCTGGTATTGTTTGAGCAGGAGTAAAACTCCCTTCTTTGTAATCAAACCATGTGTTTAGCGTTAAAGAATGTAATGCTTGCTCAGCAGCTGGCTGTGCCATGTTCATTTGCGACATGGGTTCTCCGTGTTTGTTATTTATTTTTCTAATTTGGCGTATCAATTAGGGTATTCATAACGCTAAATTCGCCATCGGGGTAGATTTAAGGTTATAGTTAGCGTAGTTGTAACATCAAATCAAAATGCTGTCAGTAGCATATACGGTGACTATGAAAAATAACCATATAAAAAGCCCTTTGTCTGCATCACAAAGAAAGCGAATCGTTCGCTTGTTATTGGCTGCGGGCTGTTTTGTATTACTGAGTTTTGTAGGTGTTAACAGTAGCTTTGAAAGCCACCAACTACTTTATAATAGTGCCGATAATACTGCCAAAAGCTTAACCTCATTTATGGCACTTAATGCTAAAGAGCCATTGCTTGCTAAAAATAAGCCACAGCTTAGAGCTTTGTGTAATGATATAAGCAAAGACGAGTTTGTACTTTCAGCCACAATTTACGATCAGCAAGGCGTACTTATAGCCAGCAGCGATCACTGGCAATCGCACCATATATTTGGCCAATTGCCAGAGTCCACCCCAGGGATTAGTAAACTAAAAACCCCGTTTGTTGAGCCTGTTGTAAGCGACATAGATAAGCCTTTAGGCTTTGTATCTATTACTTATTTAACCCGCGCGGCAATATCTGACAGCCACAATCACTTTCATGATTTAGGCAGGCAAGTTTTATTAATGCTAGTAATAGCCTGTATTTTTACATGGCAGCTAGGGCGAGGCCTAAAACGTTGGCAGGTAAATCGCTATATGCAAAAAACCTCAGAGCAAGAATCGTAAAGCTGCTGAGCAAGTTCGGCTTTATTACTATTTGGCTTTAAGCTGCATAAAACTTCAAATACAGCAGGAATATGCGCAGGGGTGTTAATTTCTCCCTGATGGCCACTTAATGGCATGGAGGGTGCGTCCGTCTCAAGCACTAAATGCTGCGGTTCTATTTGAGCAATTACATCACGGGTTTTTGCTGCTCGTTCATAAGTAATAACGCCACCTACACCTAATTTAAAGCCCTGTTTAATATAATACTGTGCTTGTTGCATGGAGCCTGAGTATGCATGTATCACGCCGCCATATTTTGGCTTGCAGCGCTTAAACGCATGCGCAATTAAATCATGGCTTTGTCTGTGATGCACAATAAGCGGCAGCTTGAGCTCATTAGCAAGGGTAATGTGTTGTTCAAATAGGTTGGTTTGTTTTTCAAGGTCATCAATACTTCTATCAAGCCCGCACTCCCCTATTGCCACCAGCTGCTTTTTATTGGCTTTTGCAAAATCGAATAACTGCGCTAAGTGAGCATCTTTATGCTCATCTAAAAAGTAAGGGTGAAGCCCTGCGGCAATATGTACTTGTGGGTATTTAGCTTTAAATTCAATTAGCTGCTGAGATTGCGCCAAGCTAATACCTGGCACAACAAAGCGCTCAACACCTTTAGCCGTACACTCTTTTATGAGTGCTTCGCGGTTTGCGTCAAACTCAGTAAAATCGAGGTGGCAGTGGGAATCTATAAACTTCACAGCGTAAACCGGTTAAGGGTTTAAACGTGTTATTTGCCAGCTATTATCGGTTTGGCGCTGATATATAAAGCGGTCGTGTAAACGATGTGCGCCACCTTGCCAAAACTCAATTTTAGAAGGGACTACGCAGTAACCGCCCCAAAAATCAGGCAATGGAATTTCACCATTAGCAAATTTACTCTTCATATTAGCAAAGGTTTCCATAAGTACTTTGCGCGATGAGACCGGCCTGCTTTGCGCTGAGGCCCATGCTGCTAATTGGCTTTCTTTAGGGCGCGATAAAAAATATTTAGCGACTGCAGCTGTCGGTAATGGTTTTGCCTCGCCGTATACAATCACTTGGCGCTCCATATGGTGCCACGGAAAGTGCAGCGATATTTTGTTATTGCCTTTTAGCTCTTGCGCTTTACGTGAGCCGGTATTAGTAAAAAATACAAACCCGTTATCATCTAAATGTTTTAACAATACAATACGCTGTGAAGGTTGCCCGGTTTCATCAACCGTTGCCACAACCATGGCCGTTGGGTCTGGGATATTACTGCCCACAGCATGCTCAAGCCACGTTTCAAATTGTTTGAATGGATCATCTTGCAAGTTATCTTCGCTTAGCGCGTCTTGCAGGTATTCACGGCGGATGTCTTCGAGTTTCATAAACAAATCCTTCTCTGTTTATTAAAGCGTATGTGGGTAAGTTAAGGTCAGGCAATCAATAGTAATCAGTAATAAGAACAATTTTATATTTTGGGTTAGTGCTTGGTTAATGTTGGGTTTCGTTTCACTCAACCCAACCTACGGTCAAACCTACCATCTGCAAGTGTAGAAGTGATAGCAAGGCGGTAAAACTATTTATGCCAAGGAGCATACGGTTTGTATGTGACTTAGGATAAATAGTTTTACCAACGCAGCTAAAGCGAACTACACGAGGCAGAAGGTTCACCTAAGTAGTTTAGCCTAAGACAAGGCATTCACCCCTACTTATCCCTATGAGCATACGGTTTGTATGTGATTAGGGTAAGTTGGGGTGGATAACGCAGTATTAGGTTAAAATACGACGGTGATTACATTTGCTCCATGACTTCAATGCCAAGCAAATCCAATCCTGTTTTTAGCGTATCTGCCACTAAATTACATAACACTAAACGGCTGTCACGTACGTTTGGCTCTACGCCTTCTTTTAGTACTGGACAGGCTTCGTAGAATGTCATGTATAGGCTAGCTAGCTCGTATAAGTAGCTACATAGTACGTGCGGAGTAGCCTCAGAGATCATTAAATCAAGGACTTCTTCAAGCTGTAACAGTTTAAGCGCGAGTGCTTTTTCTTGTGGCTCAGCTATGGCTACATCTGCATTTAGCGTAGCGGCGTCGACACCTGATTTACGGAAAATACTGCGCACACGAGTATAAGCATATTGTAAGTAAGGTGCTGTTGCGCCTTCAAAGCTTAACATGGTGTCCCAGTTGAATATGTAATCGCTGGTACGATGCTTAGAAAGATCAGCGTATTTAACAGCGCCAATACCTACTTTACGCGCAATTTCGCTGCGATCATGATCTGATAAATCAGACTCACGCTCAGCAAGTTTTGTTGCTGCACGACTAATTGATTCTTCAAGTAAATCAGCAAGTTTTACTGTACCACCTGTACGGGTTTTAAATGGTTTACCATCGGCGCCCATCATGGTGCCAAACGGGCAAAACTCGTAGCTGGTTTCATCGCGTAAAAGGCCTGCTTTACGTGCGGTAAGCTCCACTTGATTAAAGTGAAGGCTTTGGCGTGCATCTACAAATATTAAAATACGCTCAGCACCTAAGGTATTTGAGCGGTAGTTACACGCGGCTAAATCGGTGGTTGCATATAAAAAGCCGCCGCCAGATTTTTGCACGATAAACGCCGATGGCTCACCATCTTTATTGGCAAGTTCATCTAAAAACACCACTTGTGCGCCTTGCGACTCTACCGCTATGTTTTTATCTTTTAATAGGCTAATAATATCGTTAAGCTCACTGTTGTAAGCACTTTCAGCCATAATATCGTCTTGGCTAAGCGTTACGTTTAGACGTTTGTAAACTTCTTCAGAGTGCTTAACAGAGGTCGCTATAAATAGCTTCCATAGCTTTTCACAGTGTGCGTCGCCACCTTGTAGTTTAACTACATAGTCACGGGCTTTATCGGCAAAGCCTTCTTCATCGTCAAAACGTTTTTTTGCATCGCGGTAAAACGTTTCTAAATCAGCAAGCGCTACCGACTCTAAGTCTACGCCTTGACTAATTTGATCTTCTAAATGCGCAATTAGCATACCAAACTGTGTGCCCCAATCGCCCATGTGGTTTTGACGAATGACTTTGTCGCCTCTAAATTCAAGCGCACGTACAATGGCATCACCAATAATGGTTGAACGTAAATGGCCTACGTGCATTTCTTTTGCAAGGTTAGGTGATGAGTAATCTACCACGACAGTTTGCGGATTTGCGTGCTCGTTTACAGCCAGTTTTGCATCGTTGTTTGCTGCTTTTACACTGTTGGCTAAAAACTCCGGCTTTAAATGAATATTAATAAAACCTGGGCCGGCAATTTCTGTTTTTTCAGCGATGTCGGTTACATCTAGGTTATCAATAATTTTTTGCGCAAGCTCACGTGGGTTGCTTTTCATTTTTTTAGCGGCGCCCATTGCACCATTAATTTGGTAATCACCAAACTGTGGGCGTGTGCTTTGTGTAACAGCTGGGTTTGTGTCTTCTGGTAGGCCTGCTGCGGTCATGGCGGCAATGGCTTTTTCTACTAAAATAGTACGAATGTTCATTATATTATTTACCTTTGTAAGCCCGCCATAGCAGGCTTTCAGTTAACTTTAGTCAGTCGATTCTAGTTTTCGCGCGTATGGTTAAAGGTTACCTCTGGGTAACGCTCTACCGATAAATTAAGGTTTACACGGCTCGGTGCTATGTAAGTTAAGTTATCGCCACCATCGAGTGCTAAGTTGCTTTCGCACTTACGTTTAAACTCTTCAAACTTTTTAACATCGTCGCTGCTTACCCAACGTGCCGTATTTACATTTACGCCTTCGTAAATTGCATCTACGTTGTACTCAGCTTTTAAGCGCGCTACAACTACGTCAAACTGTAGTACACCTACCGCGCCTACAATTAAATCGTTGTTAGTAAGCGGTCTAAATACCTGTACAGCACCTTCTTCAGAAAGTTGTACTAAGCCTTTTAATAATTGCTTTTGTTTGAGCGGATCGCGCAAACGAATACGACGAAATAGCTCAGGCGCAAAGTTAGGAATACCGCTAAATTTAAGCTTTTCGCCTTGCGTAAAGGTATCACCAATTTGAATGGTACCGTGGTTATGCAAACCAATAATATCGCCCGCATATGCATCTGCTGCACGCTCACGATCGCCCGCCATAAAGGTTACCGCATCAGAAATACTAATTTGCTTACCAAGGCGTACGTGGTTCATTTTCATGCCTTGGCTGTATTTACCCGACACAATACGCATAAAGGCAATGCGGTCACGGTGTTTAGGGTCCATGTTGGCCTGAATTTTAAACACAAAACCGGTAAAGTTTTCTTCTGTTGCGATTACTTGGCGGTCATCTGTTTCGCGCGGTAATGGCGTTGGTGCCCATTGCGTTAAACCATCAAGTACATGGTCTACACCAAAGTTACCAAGGGCTGTACCAAAGTACACCGGTGAAAGCTCACCCGCTAAAAACAATTCAAGATCAAACTCATTTGAGGCACCAATTACCAGCTCTAGCTCTTCACGTAATTGCTCAGCGAGTTCTTCACCAATGGCGGTATCAAGCTCTGGGTTATCTAGGCCTTTTACAGTGCGAACTTCTTGAATAGTATGACCTTGGCCTGTTTTGTATAAAACCGCTTCGTCGTTATGAATGTGATAAACACCTTTAAACTCTTTACCACAACCAATTGGCCAAGTAATAGGCGCACAGGCAATATTTAGCTCTGTTTCTACTTCATCGAGTAGTTCCATTGGGTCACGAATATCACGGTCACACTTATTCATAAAGGTAACAATAGGCGTGGTACGTAGGCGCGTAACTTCCATTAGCTTACGGGTACGTTCTTCTACACCTTTTGCGGCATCAATAACCATTAAACACGAATCTACTGCGGTCAATGTACGGTAAGTATCTTCTGAGAAGTCTTCGTGTCCAGGGGTATCAAGTAAATTAACCAGCGCATTGTTATACGGAAACTGCATTACAGAGGTAGTAACCGATATACCACGCTCTTTTTCCATTTCCATCCAGTCAGACTTTGCATGCTGATTAGAGCCACGGCCTTTTACAGTACCGGCTTTTTGAATCGCTTGTCCGAACAAAAGTACTTTTTCGGTGATGGTGGTTTTACCAGCATCCGGGTGCGATATGATTGCAAAAGTCCTTCGCTTGCTAATTTCGTTGATAATATTCTGGTCTGCCATTAATAAGTTCTTTTAGTTTGATGCCAAGTTACATGCATAACATTGAGTGTATGCAAGGCAACCCGTTAAGTTGATCGTTATTAACTGGGCTTTGAGCAATTTAGTGTGAATAAATTGACAACAATTAACGCCATATAGCTAATTTTTTAATAGTGGCAATTGTAACAGGAGTCGGTATAAAAGTGTGCTATCTAACTCAAAAATATCTTGGCATTATATTCAAAAGGAAGGAGTAACTAATTTTAAGGGCCAGCAACATGGTTACTGGCCCTGTAATTAACGCAATGTGCTACTGCGTTATTGAAATACTTGGCACCACCGACATACCTACTCGTAACTGCTTAAGCGCCGGCTGGTTTGCATCTAAGCTAATTTTAACCGGTAAACGCTGCACAATTTTGGTGAAGTTTCCCGTGGCGTTATGAGCACCAATGGCTGAGTAGCTCACGCCACTGGCAGGGCTTAGGCTATCAACATGGCCGCGTAAAATTTGCCCTGGTAGTGCATCCACTTTTATTTCAACTTCTTGGCCTACTTTTACATTAGCTAGCTGAGTTTCACGGTAGTTTGCACTAACAAACACTTTATCAAGGGGTACAACAACCAATAGCGGACTGCCTGGGTTTACATACGCCCCTACACGCACCGATTTTTGGCCAACTATGCCATCAATAGGCGCAGTAATTTGGGTATACGATAACTTAAGCTCGGCATCTACTACACGTGCTTTAGCTTGTACAAGCACAGCTTTGGCTTTTTCAATATCGGCACGTAAAATTTCAATCTGCTGCTTTGCTGCTGCAAGGCCTGCTTGGTTTTTATGCAAGTTTGCTTTTTGAATAGCCAGCTTTGCTTGTGCTTCTTCTCGTGCTTGCACAGTGCCTGAGCCATCGGTTGCTAAGTTGGTATAACGCTTTAAATTTAACTGCGCTAATTTAAGTGATGCAGTATCGGCCTCGACCGCAGCTTGCGCTTGTTGTACCAGCGAATCTTGATAAGTTAGCTTAGCTTGCAAGCTAGCTACACTAGCTTTAGCACTATTAGCTTGGGCTTTAGCGGAATCTAGGGCCACTACAAAATCGCGATTATCTATGGTGGCAATTAAATCGCCTTTTTGTACTCGCTGGTTATCTTTAATGAGTACTTGATCTACCGTGCCAGATACCTGAGGCGCCACAAAGGTAAAGTCGGCTTGCACGTAGGCATCGTCAGTTGTTTGAGTTGCACTTTGCGACTCCGGTTTATTAAGATAAATAATACTGCCTGCAACAACGGCAAGTATAGTTGCTGCAACGGTTAATTTAACTACTTTTGGTAAGGCCATAATATATTACTCAACGATTAAAATTTAAGATTTACTAAGATTCGGGGCTGGTACAAAGTTCATACATAGCGCCAGCGGAATTAATACAAGTGCTAACACACCAAGCACCAAGTAGGCATCACCTACCGACATCACTAACGATTGCTGGGCAATAACGCCGCCTAATTGCTCATTAGGTATGGTGTTTGCCAATGAGTTACCGACCATAGAGGCGCGGTCTAATAGCATTTCGTTATGAAAATGACTGCGCACCGTTAATAGCTGCCCCACAACAGCCCCGCCAATAAGGGAGCCAAACACACGTAATGTGTTTATGGTTCCCGAAAAAAACGGCCCTTCGCTTGGGTCTAGTACACTGGTCATTAAAAATAAAATAGAGACCACTGCCATGGGCTGCCCAAATGCTTGCAACAGCTGCGCTGTGATAAATTGATCGCGATGCCATAAAGGCGTAATTTGTGCGCAGCTAAAACAGGCCAGCGCAATTAAAAATAATCCAATTGACATCACAATGCGGGCGTCTACCCATTTTTTGTATAAAAGCAGTGCCACTACCGAGCCAAGTACAAGTTGTGGTAGCGCAATTAATAACCCTACTGGCGCTAGCTGTAGTGCTCTATAGCTATGCAAATTGGCTAAATGGGTTGAGGGCAACATTGAGCCCGACATCAACACCACTAACAACATGGTAAGTAGTACAGAGCCAATACCTAAATTGCGTCGGCCTAATAATTGCGGTCTCATAAATGGCGCTTTGTGATGCCACTCGGTTAATACGTAGCAGCCAAATAAAATTAGCCCACCAAAAAAACACACACTAATAAGCGATGAATTAAACCAATCTAAACGCACACCTTGATCAAGCGCGGTGGCAATTAACGTCAAAGACGATACGCCGCATACTAGGCCTAACCAGTTTCCTTCTTTAAAGCGCGCATATTTAACACCCTCTTTTGGGAGCCCCCACGCAGTTAGTAAGCCTGCAATAATACAAAGCGGAATAACTTGCCAGTAAATCCAGCGCCAGTCCGATAACACATCAGCCCACTGCCCGCTTAGCCAAATAGCTAAATTTGGGGCGAATGTAGCGGTCATGGCGTAAAGCGCTAAACCGTGTAAACGTATGTTAGGTGGCAAAAATTTAAGTGCAGCCATCATTAATATAGGAATGAGCGCGCCGCTACTTACCCCTTGCACAAAACGCAGCGCAATTAATAAGTTTAAATCATGAATAAAAGGCAAAATAGCCGCAATAACACCACATATAGTCACCATAGAAATATGAAAGCGTCTAACCGATAACGTAATGGCAAACCACGAAGCAAAAGGCATAGCGATTAGCTCCCCAACGGTATAGGCGCTTGAAAGCCAAGAGGCATCATCTAAACTTGCCCCTATTACGCCCCTCACATCTGCTAATCCAAGTGCCCCTACTCGGTTATTTAAACCCGCCATCATAGCGGCAATAAAAATGCCTAATAGCCCAGCCAGTGCTTGTTTTGATGGCCCTGCGGGCTTAGCAACAGGTGCTGCATTTTGTACAGGCACATTAATCGTGACTGCATTCATTACTCGCCCTCCGCCTTGGCTGACATTGGCGCAAGCGCACTTTCAGGTAACGCGTCTGGGTTCCAGCCACCGCCGAGAGATTTATACAAATTTACAACCGCAATCGAGGCATTGGTTGCACTGTTATTTAACTTAGTTTGGCTTGCTAATAAATTACGTTGCGCCGTTAAAACACTAAGGTAGTCGGCTGCACCTTGCTGGTAGGCTCTTTCAACGGTTTGTAAAGCCTGCTTATTAAAGTCGTGGGCAATTTCAACTTTGTGATGGTGATTTTGCTGCGCAGCCCAACCATCTACTGCGTTATCAACTTCGTGCCACGCCTTTAGTACAGTTTGACGATACGTTAATGCCGCGTTTTTCTCGCGCTCTTTAGTCAGCTTAAGCTGTGATTTTAAGCGCCCACCCTGAAAAATAGGCAAATAAACATTTGGTCCCACTGAAAAAACACGTGAATCCCAGGTTGATAAATCACTCTGCGCATACCCTTCAACTCCTAATGAGCCCGTTAAAGTAATGCGTGGGTAAAAATTCGCTTCAGCCGCGCCAATAGCGGCAACAGCACTGTGTAAGTTTGCTTGCGCTTGTAAAATATCTGGGCGGCGTTTCACAAACTCTGATGGAATAGCCGAAGGGATTTCGCTTGGCATAACAGGCGCAGCAATACGCTCGGCTAACAAAGTATTTAAGGCACGTGGTTTTTCACCTACTAGCAACGCAAGCGAGTTCATTAACACATTACGGCGCTGCGTTTGCTCTGGTAGCGCAGCATTAATTGTTGCCAGCTCTGCTTTTGCACTAATTGTTTCAAAACGTGTACTTACACCGTTTTTTTCGCGGCTTTGTGCAAGCTTTAACACACGCTCTGCAATGGTTTTGTTTTCGTGTGTTATGTTGAGCTGCGTTTGCGCACTGCGCAGTAACAAATACGTTTTAGCCACCTCGCCAGCTAAGCTAACACGCACGGCTTCACGCGCATACAAAGAGGCCTGCAGCATAGCGACGGCCCCTTCTTCAAGACGTTTATTACGGCCCCATAAATCAAGTTCCCAGCTGGCATCAAAACCAAGCTGCCAAAAGTTATCAGGGTCTGAGGGCGCACCGAGTGCAACAAACTTACCATTTTCGCTCAGCCCTTCGCGCTTGTAGTCAAACCCAGCAGATACACTGGGTAAGCGGTCTGCCGATGCAATACCCAATGCCGCGCGGCTTTGGGCAATTCGGCTTGATGCTAGCTGTAAGTCAAGATTACCTAACTGTGCTTTGCGCTCTAGCTCCGTTAAAATAGGATCGTTTAAAATTGTCCACCAATTCCACGCCAATTCAGCATTACCGCTTTGTAGCTGAGTAAATTCGGGAGTTGGCTTTATAGCATCGTTGTTTATATTTGTATTAGGCTCTTCAAAGTTAGGACCCACTACACAACCCGACAAAGCCGCAGCTAATGTAAGCGCAATAGCTGAATGCCGCGAATAATTAAAAAGTCTTTTATTAAGACACTGATTAGCCATTTTTAAATCCTAAATTAATAACACAATTATTTATGTACTGTACCGCTCGGTTCGAGTGGTAGGCAAGAAAAAGCTAAGCACGCTAATTGCTGCCTAGTCACACCTTAAATACATTTAAACAGGGTAATACCGATAGTTAACAGCTGCTAAAAACACCCTTAACTTAAAGCTCAAATTGAACTGTACCGCTCGGTTTGATATGCTAGGCGTAATTTAACATTATGTCAAGGTGAAATGTAATGACAAAAACGCTTACTAATGCCCAAAACACTCTGCCTCCAAGTGAATTAGAGCTTGGTGCAAAAGCACGAACGGTATTACACGCTGCACGAAAAATATTTTTAATTCATGGTTTTAATGGTGCAACCACCGACATGATCCAACGTGAGGCAGGCGTATCAAAATCGACGGTTTACGCTCACTTTGCAAATAAAGAAATTTTATTTTTAGCGGTCATTAAAAGTGAATGCGAAATATTTACAGCATCAATCGATAATATAACGTTTAAGCCAGGCAACTTAACAGAAAACTTACGCCGCCTTGGGCATGCTTATTTACAAATCGCTCTATCAGAGTCGGCCATGGCTCTATACCGAATTGTTGTTGCTGAAGCCCCCCGCTTACCCGCCCTAGGTCATATGTTTTATAACTCTGGCCCGCGGGTGGTAAAAGACAAGGTCTCTAATTATTTAAAAGCGGCAGTGGAATCTAAAGAGCTGGATTTTGAAGAATTAAACATTGAAGAAGCCACTAACCTATTTGTTGCCTTAATGCGCAGTGAGCTACATTTAATGTACTTAACTCACCCCGATCAGCCAGTGCTTAAAAAAGATATAGACCGCTGGGTAGAAGTAGCAATAAACTTTTTAGTGCGCTCTTACGGTACGGCACACACTCAAAAGAACTAATTTTTAAATTTGTAATACTTTAAATAAATAGCATTTTAAAGCCACGTATCAATTTTAAACGTGGCTAAATTACCCTTAATGCCAATGCCCTAACAACGCATATTTTAATGCATTATGCTAAACACTAATAAATAATAAAAATAGCGCTACGGGTTAGCCCCTTGCGCTCAATTTATGACAGGTATTGATACTGCACTGTTAGCTATATTATTAAAAAACCAAGCAGCGCAGGCGCTAACTTGTTTAAAACAAAGCTAAATATAGCGCCTTAAAGATAATCTCGCTTAAGGTGCTCACTAGCCGTATTTAAACCAATTATATACACACTTTTTTTACGCTAAATTAACCCAAATCAGCTTACGCTTCTTGTGTAATAAAGTCGTAACGCATATCATTGCTAGATTGCACGGAGGATAAGTAGTTTGGTCATGAAAACCAGTAAGTTAAGTATTCGATTATTATGGTATATAACCCCCCTTGTTATATTACCCTTGTTGTTTTTAGGTGGTTTTACATTAACTAACGTAACCAACTCAACACAAAAACAGGCTGATCTTATAATGAGTCGCTTTGTTGAGCAGCAACAGCAAAAGGTTTTCAACTACATAGACTCGTTTCATTCAACAGCAAAACTACTGTCTACCTCGCCTGTTCTAAACGATTTTTTATCAAACGACATTCATGCTGATGGCAGCTATACCCGCCGCTTAGGGGCACTAATGGATGTTTTTGCCAGTTATAGCGAAGCCTACCCAGATATAATTAGTATTAACTTAGTCTCGGCCAGTGGTAAAAGTGACGCGTATTATTCTAATAATTTAACAACCGCACCGCAGTCATACCCATTTTTTAAGCAAGTACTGCAAAGTAATTTGCGCCAACAACAATTTATGGTGCAAAACAACGACGGCACCACCAACTTATTTTTTGTACAGCGCGTACAAAGTGTTGATTACTATTTAAAACGCCCACAACAACTTGGCTTTATAGTATTGCAAGTTGAGCCTTCTATATTAAACACCAGTATTTTAGAGGCGCCTTATAACAACACCCTTAATTTACTGCTAACCAACGACGGGCAAATTTTATTTAGCTCAGACTACAGCTTACGCGGGCAATATATTACCGAGCACGAACTTGAACAGGTTCACGATTTAGCCGATGTAGGCACCCTTTCGACTATTGAGCTTTCGAGCATAGATAAAATAGAAAGAATGATATTTGCTGTACAAATGAGTGGCGGTTATTACTTTGTATCAACCATTCCAAAAGGCGTGCTTTATCAGTCGGGTAAGGCAATTAGCTTAATCACAGGCTTAATTGTGATAATTTCGGTGATCACCCTGCCTATCCTTATTTTTGTGGTTGTGCGCAATTTACTGCTAAACCCAATTGAGCTTTTAGGGGCCGCCAGCCACCGTGTAGGTGATGGTGATTTATCGGTAAATTTACCTGCTCATACAAATGATGAAGTTGGGGTGTTGTTTAACGATTTTAACCACATGATCAACCAAATAAGACACTACCAAGAGCAGCTAGAAGAATATAAACACCACCTAGAAGACAAAGTAGAAAGCCGTACTAAAGCGCTTGAAGCGATGAACAGCCAGCTTGAACTTGCCATAGCTCAAGCAGAGCAAGCTAACCAGCTTAAAAGCCGTTTTTTAGCAAATATGAGTCACGAGATTCGCACCCCACTTACAGCCATTATGGGCTTTACCGAGCAGTTATTAATTAATGATAAAGTGGTTAACGACAAACAGCATTTAAATACCATTTTACGAAACTCTAAACACTTATTAGAGCTAATAAACAACATACTCGATTTATCTAAAATAGAAGCAGAAAAGCTCGCTGTAGAGCAAGCCCCCCTTAATGTAGTGCAGCTGGTTCACGATATAGAATCAATTATTGAACCGCTAGCACACGAAAAACAACTCGCGTTTAGCATTCATTACGAGCTGCCATTACCGCGCACTATTTATAGTGATATGACGCGTTTAAAACAAATTTTAATAAACATAGCCAGCAATGCCGTAAAATTTACCGAGCAAGGCAAGGTGTCAATTTGTGTGCATTATTTGCAAAGTAAGCAGCAGCTTGAATTTGTGGTTAAAGACACCGGTATTGGTATGTCTGAGCACCAAATAGAGCGTATATTTAAACCTTTTGAACAAGCCGATGCCACCACCACGCGCCGCTTTGGAGGCACAGGATTAGGTTTATGTATTTCTAAAAACTTAGCGCAGTTATTGGGTGGCGATGTTACTTTAAAAAGCGAAATTGGCATAGGCAGTCGCTTTGCTATTACCGTTGATTGTCATATTAACGAGCCTAAACAATCACTAGAGCTTTTAACTGAGCAAGCACAGCTTATTCCAGAAAAAGACCCTTTCTTGTCGTTTGCTACTTCTAGTTTTGATGCCAACATATTAGTTGCCGAAGATAACCCCGATAACCAGCTACTTATAAAACTGCTTTTACAAACCTGGGGCCTAGAGCCAGATATAGCTAACAATGGTGCACAAGCAGTAGAAATGGCGTTAGTAAACGACTACCAGCTAATTATTATGGATATGCAAATGCCTGTAATGGGCGGCCTTGAGGCAACTAAAATGCTACGTCATGCAGCCTACGATGGGCCCATTATCGCGCTTACTGCCAACGTAATGAATCATGATATAGACACATACATTGAGGCAGGTTGCGATAAAGCACTGGCAAAACCCATTGATAAAGACGCGCTTGAAAACGTACTAGTTAGTTACTTAAATCTTGAAAAAGATAATCAGAACAAGTGGGATAGTTTACTAAAAAGTGAAAAGTTTCAACAAATTAACGATAACTATGTGGCTAACCTGCCAAGTTACTTGCAAAAGGTGAACAGCTTAAAAGCCAGTAACGATGCAGAAGCACTTCGAAGTGTAGCTCATAGCTTAAAAGGCAGTGCTGGTTGCTTTAATTTTGACGATATTTACCACAGTGCAGCGCTACTAGAAGAAAACCTGCTTAGTAATGACCAAGCGCAGCGCCCCACATTAATTGTAAATTTAATTAATGCTATTGAGCAAACCATAGCTAAAAGTAAAGAAACAGCCTAAAAGCGCGTGTTTCACTATAAACGTTTATTTAGCGCTTAATTTAACCCTTTAACTAAACCCTAAGTTAAGCGCCATACCCATTAGTATGGCGTCTTCATAGCCATTTTTAGAGGGCTCATCGCTTGGGTAATAGTTTTTACGTACCGACATTTGCGTAAAGCCAGCATGTTCGTAAAGCGTTATTGCACGCGCGTTTGATTCGCGTACTTCTAAAAAAAGATTTTCAGCATTTTGCAGCTCGCCATATTCAATAAACTGGCTAAGTAACTGCCTTGCAATGCCTTTACCTTGCTCACTGGGCGTTACACATATATCCATAAGGGTAAAGTCAGGCCCTGCCTTTTCACCTATATAAAAACCTACTAGGGTGTTTTCATCAAACGCCGCTAAATTAAAATAACGGCCGCCCATGCAAGAGCTCATTGTTTTAAGAGACCAAGGATGAGAGTGGCAGGCAGTTTCAATAGCCATTAATTGTGCTATTGCGCTTTCGTTTACAGGTTTAAAGTTTATCAAGGTGTGTGCTCATTAAAGCCCATAAAGCGCGCTTATCAGAAGCACTGAGCTGTGAGGTTGGTAGTGTAAGCTTATCGCCGGTTAACTGTATGTCAGCCCCTTTTAAAACATGATTAATTGTTAAAGAAGGTGCACTTAAACGTATATCACTTAATAACTGCTTGCTCAGCACTAAAGGCTCAGCTGGAGTGCTTTGTGAAACGGCTAAAGTAGGGTCAGTATTTTTAGGACGATAATGCTGATTTAGTTCAAGGTTTTCTATACCAAAAATAGCTGCGTAACGTGGATGCATAACAACTCAGTAGATTAAACACTAGAACAATATATGAAGTAATAAAAACGATGTAAAGAAGAAATGGCAGGGGCGGAGAGATTCGAACTCCCAACCGTCGGTTTTGGAGACCGCTGTTCTACCAATTGGAACTACGCCCCTGCAATGTCGACGAATTATAGAGACCTTTTAGAAAAGGTAAAGTAAAAAATTAACTTTTTAGTTTAACTGCTTTTTAATTATACAAAACGCTGAATTAGCAAGCTAAATAGCGCTGTAAAGCCACTTTAGCTTTAACAGCACTTACCTTTAAAAAATAAATGCTGCTCAGCTTAGCGTAATTAAAACTGCAGTATGTGCTTTAAAAACGTGCGAGCTTAATAACCGCGGTACTGTTTCTGCCTTCGCTTAGCCCAAACGCTATGCTGTAAATTCTTTCTTAAGTGTTAAATACTTTAGCTAGCATGGTGTATTTACACTTGCTGCTAGTTATTTTTTTATACCGGTTTAGCTTGGTTGAGTTGCTGTATACATAAACAAGTCAATAACATTGGCAGCATTTATGATACAATTTAGCGTCTAGGGGATCCGCGCCTTACCACCTAATTGCATATTTCATCATGTATCTTACTTACGCGGGTCATTCACAATGCAAATATGGAGGAGCTTTACTATTAGCAGTTGCTGGTAGTTCACGCCGTGTTATATGAAGTTTAAATCAAAAAAATACAGTATCGATTCAACCGATTACCAAGTAGGACAAGATAACGTTAGCAAATGGGGCATGGATATTCATACTAATGTATTTTCTGTTTCTATTGGCCTATCTCTACTTTTTATAATTACTCTACTTGCCCTCTCGCCTAACGAAGCTAAAGAGGCGATTAACTCAATAAAAAATGCCGCACTAACTAATTTTGATTACGTATTTATGTGGGGCGCCAATATATTACTGCTGTTTGCAGTGGGTATTGCCGCTTCACCGCTGGGTAAAATTCGCCTTGGCGGCGATAAAGCAACTACAGACTATTCAACCTTATCGTGGGTATCTATGCTCTTTGCTGCAGGCATGGGTATTGGCCTTATTTTTTGGGGCGTGGCAGAGCCCACCGCCTTTTACACCGACTGGTTTGGCACGCCTCTCAATGCCGAAGCCTTTACCGAACAAGGCCGAGAAATGGCTTTAGGGGCTACTGTTTTCCATTGGGGTCTGCACGCGTGGGCAATTTACGGTATGACCGCTTTATGCCTAGCCTATTTTGTTTACAACAAAGGCTTACCGCTTTCTATGCGCTCAATATTTTATCCGCTTTTAGGAGATAGAGTATGGGGCAAGTTAGGTGATGTTATCGATGTAATGGCGGTATTAGTAACCCTTTTTGGTCTTGCTACGTCGTTAGGCTTAGGCGGGGCACAAGCTGCCAGTGGTATTAGCCACGTACTCGGCTTTAAAAGCTCTTTATTATTACAACAAGGCATTATTTTATTAATTATGAGCTTGGCTATCCTCTCTATTGTGCGCGGTATGGATGGTGGCGTTAAACTCCTAAGTAATATAAATATGGGCATAGCCTTTGTGTTTTTAGCGCTGGTATTTATTTTAAACTTTACCACGGTACTTGATTCTGCATACACAGCCGTAATAGGTTATGTTAAAAATATCATTCCTCTAAGCTCAAGCACAGGCCGAGAAGATACGCAGTGGCTACATGGCTGGACTGTGTTTTATTGGGCGTGGTGGGTTGCATACGCACCTTGCTTTGGTATGTTTGTAGCGCGTATTTCAAAAGGGCGTACCATACGCGAATTTTTAGTGTATGTATTACTCATTCCTACTCTTGTAACTACTGCTTGGATGTCGGTTTTTGGTGGTGTTGCGATTGATCAAATTATAAATGAAGTTGGGGTACTTGGCGCAAACCAAGGTATTACAGATGTAACGCTTAGCTTGTTTTATATGCTAGATGCTTATGCATTCGGTACGCTGCTTTCTCTTTTAGCTGTGGCGTTAATAATTATCTTTTTTGTCACCACCCTCGACTCCGGCTCTATTGTAATAGATAGCCTTACATCAGGCGGAAAACTAGAAGTACCTATAAAGCAAAAGCTAGTATGGGCCGTTATTGCCAGTATTATTGCTATGTTAATGCTGTGGATTGGTGGCACCGATTCAATTCAAGCATTGCAATACATTACTATTATTGCCGCCCTGCCCTTTACTATTATTTTAATTTTAGGCTGTATTAGCCTAGTTAAAGGGCTACTTACAGAAACCGAGCAACCTACACCAATCCCTGCAAAATAAACCCACTTAGCCCACTTCACTTAATGAGTTTAGTGGGCAAGAACTAACGGTTTATAGGCATAAAAAAAGTCCGTGTAAGCGGACTTTTTATTATTTAGATAACAAAACTATGTTTGCTATCTAAAAGGCATTAACCATTAGTAAAAACGGGTGTTATTCCCACTCAATAGTGGCCGGTGGTTTACCAGAAATATCGTAAACAACACGTGAGATACCGTCAATTTCGTTAATGATACGGTTAGAAACCACACCTAAAAACTCATACGGTAAATGTGACCAACGCGCCGTCATAAAGTCGATAGTTTCAACACAACGCAGTGATACAACCCAATCATATTTACGAGCATCGCCCATAACCCCTACCGACTTAACAGGTAAGAATACAGTAAACGCTTGGCTTACTTTATGATAAAGCTCAGCTTTGTGTAGCTCTTCAATAAAGATAGCATCAGCACGGCGTAGTAAATCACAGTACTCTTTTTTAATTTCGCCAAGTACACGTACACCTAAACCTGGCCCTGGGAATGGGTGGCGGTAAAGCATGTCGTACGGTAAACCAAGCTCTAAGCCAATTTTACGTACTTCATCTTTAAATAATTCACGTAATGGCTCAACTAAGCCCATTTTCATGTCATCTGGTAAGCCGCCCACGTTGTGGTGAGATTTAATTACGTGTGCTTTACCTGTCGCTGAAGCGGCTGATTCTATTACGTCTGGGTAAATAGTCCCTTGACCTAACCACTTCGCATTTTTAAGCTTTTTAGCTTGCTCATCAAATACATTAATAAACGTATGGCCAATGGCTTTACGTTTTTCTTCTGGATCTGATTTGCCCGCAAGGTCAGCTAAAAATTGCTCCTCAGCGTCTACTTTGACAATGTTTAAGCCAAATTTATTGCCAAACATGTCCATAACTTGCTGACCTTCGTTTAAGCGAAGTAAGCCATTATCAACAAATACACATGTTAGGTTTTCGCCAATTGCACGATGGATCAGCATTGCTACAACAGATGAATCAACACCTCCTGATAAGCCTAAAATAACTTCATCATCGCCAACGGTTTCTTTAATGCGCTCAATAGCATCATCAATAATTTTGGCAGGTGTCCATAGCTTTTCACATCCACAAATATCAATTGCAAAACGCTCTAATAAACGTTGCCCTTGATGAGTGTGCGTTACTTCTGGGTGAAATTGTACGCCGTAAAAACGTTTTTCTTCGTTAGACATAGCAGCGTGCGGACACGTTGGTGTTTTAGCTGTGGTGCTAAAGCTTGCCGGCACTTCCATTACTTTGTCGCCGTGGCTCATCCACACGTCTAAAACGCCGTTGCCGCCATCGGTAATATGATCTTCAATTGCATCGAATAATGCACAGTTACCCACTTTTTCTACTTGTGCATAACCAAACTCTTTTTTATCTGAGCTGTGTACACTGCCGCCAAGTTGAGCTGCCATGGTTTGCATGCCGTAACAAATACCCAGCACTGGCACGCCAGCGTTAAACACGTATTCAGGTGCACGCGGGCTGTTCTCTAGTGTAGTTGACTCAGGGCCACCAGATAAAATAATACCTTGTGGATTAAATTCGCGAATTTGCTCTTCGGTCACATCCCATGCCCACAGCTCACAGTAAACGCCAATTTCGCGGATACGACGCGCGATTAATTGAGTGTATTGCGAACCAAAATCTAAAATTAGAATTCGTGAATCGTGAATATCTTTGCTCATGAAGGATCTCGTAAAGTAGATGCTAGATTCCACTAATTTGCTTAGTGGCTATAAAAGAGGGCTGGTAATTCCAGCCCCGTAATTTAAACGTGTTGTTTAACCTAAGCGGTAGTTAGGCGCTTCTTTGGTAATTTGCACATCGTGGACGTGCGACTCACCCATACCTGCAGATGTAACACGTACAAACTGCGGTTTAGTATTTAGCTCTTCAATGGTGGCACAACCCGTTAATCCCATTGCGCTACGAAGGCCACCCACTTGCTGATGAATAATCGTTGCAATTGGGCCTTTATAAGCGACGCGACCTTCAATACCTTCAGGTACTAATTTGTCAGCTTGGTTAGATTTTTGGAAGTAACGATCCGACGAACCTTCTTTTTGATCCATCGCACCTAATGAGCCCATACCACGGTAAGATTTGTAGTAACGGCCTTGGTAAAGTTCAACTTCGCCTGGCGCTTCTTCTGTACCAGCAAGCATTGAGCCCACCATTACACACGATGCACCCGCAACCAATGCTTTAACAATATCGCCAGAAAAACGAATACCGCCATCAGCAATAACTGGAATGTCACGCCCTTGTAAGCCATCTACCGCATCAGAAATAGCCGTAATTTGTGGCACACCACAACCTGTAACAATACGCGTAGTACAAATGGAACCTGGGCCAATACCTACTTTAACCGCATCCACACCTGCATCAGCAAGGGCAATTGCGCCTTCGGCTGTAGCCACGTTACCGGCAATAATTTGTAAATCTGGGTAAGTTTCACGAGTTTGAGAAACACGGTCAATAACGCCTTGTGAGTGGCCGTGTGAAGTATCGATAAGTAAAACATCAACACCCGCCTCTACTAATGCAGCAATTCGCTCATCAGTACCTGCGCCAACACCAACTGCAGCACCTACACGTAAACGACCTAACTCGTCTTTACATGCATGTGGTTTGTCTTGCGCTTTTTGGTAATCTTTTACGGTGATCATGCCTTTTAGTTTAAACGCATCATCAACCACTAAGATTTTTTCAATGCGGTGTTCGTGCATTAAACCTAAAATTTCTTCGCGCGATGCGCCTTCTTGAACCGTTACCAGTTTGTCTTTTTTAGTCATAACGCTAGAAACAGGCTGTTCAAGCTTCGTTTCAAAACGCATGTCACGACCAGTAACAATACCTAGTAGGTTATTTTCGCTATCAGTAACCGGGAATCCCGAGAACCCTTTTTCTTGCGAAAGAAGCGTCGCATCTGCAATGGTTAAATCGGCAGACACAGTAACAGGGAATGACACAATACCTGCTTCGTAGGTTTTAACTTTACGTACGTTTCTCGCTTGTTCTTCAATGGTCATGTTTTTATGGATAAAACCAAGACCACCTTCCTGCGCGAGGGCAATAGCTAAACGAGCTTCTGTAACAGTATCCATAGATGCTGAAATAAGCGGCAAGTTAAGTTTGATACCACGCGTTAAGCGAGTTGAAATATTTGCCGTGTGTGGCAAAACAGTAGAATGACCAGGTACTAAAAGTACGTCATCAAAGGTAAGAGCTTCTTTAGCGATTCTAAGCATTTTGGCAACTTCTCACATGTGGATCTAAGATAAGGAATTGCGGCCAAATTTTAACAGCGTTGTGGGCATTCGTAAATAATATTTCGCAAATATTTATGATAAACTTGCCTTATAACTTGCCTCATAATAGTTTTAGGTTGTTTTTTATGTTTTCGAAGCCTTCGCAAACGGTTTACACCGTATCGCGCCTTAACAGAGAGATTCGTACAGTTCTTGAGCAGGGCTTTGCATCGCTAATTTTAACAGGCGAAATTTCTAACTTTATTACCCCTGCTTCTGGGCACTGGTACTTCTCGTTAAAAGATGAAAAAGCACAAATTAAAGCGGCTATGTGGCGCGGCAATAACCGTTCTCAAAGTTACCGCCCCGAAAACGGCGCACAAGTAACAGTAAGAGCCCGTGTTTCACTTTACGAACCACGCGGTGATTATCAGCTTATTGTTGAGCATATGGAACCTGCCGGTGAAGGCCAGCTTAAGCAAGAGTTTGATGCATTAAAAATGCGCCTAGCCGCAGAGGGCTTGTTTAGTTCGGCCTATAAAAAACCACTGCCGCAAAATATAAACCGTGTAGGTGTAATAACCTCAGCAACGGGCGCTGCTATAAAAGATATTTTAACCGTACTTAAACGCCGCGCACCGCAATTAGAAGTCATTATTTACCCAGCCATGGTGCAAGGCAAAGAAGCCCATGTGCACTTAATTAACCAAATACAGTTAGCCAATGCACGCAATGAAGTCGACGTACTTATTGTAGGGCGAGGCGGTGGCTCGTTAGAAGATTTATGGTGCTTTAACCATGAGCAGCTTGCGCGTGCTATTTATCAAAGTGAATTACCCATAGTCAGTGCGGTAGGCCACGAAATAGACACAACCATCAGTGACTACGTAGCCGATGTACGCGCAGCAACGCCTTCAGCAGCCGCTGAGCTTGTCAGCCCTAACACGCAAGAGCTACATAGTAAGGTTATTGAGCTCATTAACCGGTTAAATAATGCCTTTAAACACGATATGGCCGATAAGCGCGCACTAGCAACACAGTTACAGCATCGGCTTAACTTGTGTCATCCGCGCAATCAACTTAATCAAAAAGCGCAGCGATTAGATGAGCTAACTATTGCCTTACAACAAGGCATGCGCAATCGCCTTTACCAACAAGAGCGCACGCTTAATAATTTAACCCCGCGTTTAATGCGTCAATCGCCCGATAAAAAGTTATCACAGGCCAGCCATCAGCTTATGCAGATACAAACTCGGCTTGAGCAAGCAATGCAGCACAAGTTGCAACACGCGCAAAATAGCTTAGCGCTGCAAGCGAGTAGGCTTGACTCGGTAAGCCCACTTAATGTTTTAGCGCGCGGTTACAGCATAACCAAAACCCCGCAAGGCAAAGTGGTTAAATCGGTAGATCACATTAAAGCGGGTGACGTGCTAATTACAGAGCTGGCCGATGGCGCTATAAAATCAACGGTGTTGTAAAGCTCTTTCAGTTAAAGCTCTGTGGCCATTAGTAAGGTAAGTTCGGTGTCACTTGACGTTGAGGTTGTTCTTTTAAATTGCAACCAAAACTCTTGCTTCATTAACTTATCGTTTAGCTCTCGCCATTGGGTATGATCAAACGAGTCGTTATCAGTAGGTGCAGCAAGTTCAAATTTACATACGGTGGTTTTACACGCTGCACTAACAATCTCTGGGATAGAGCTTAGATCAGAGGTAAGTAAAAAATCTTGTAAAGCTATTTCTGTTTGATAAGCCCACTCTTCATTACGTATTTGCTCATCAAATTGCGCTTGCAAAACGGCTTGCGCATCAGAGGGGTCACGCAGCTGCTGCGCCGCGTTTTTCATCAAGGCTTTTTGCGCTGCTAATTGCTGTTTAAGCTGCGATACTTGCTCTTCTAAAGGAAGCTCATCTAGCGGTTGTGGATCTGGTTTAGGGGGATTATCTTTTTGCTCTATACGAGCGCTTTGTTCAGGGGCAGCGGGTACAACACGCTTTGCTGTTGCTTCACTGCTTTTAACTGGCTGAACAAAAGGTGCCTGCTGCTTTGTATCAGCATGTTGTAACTTTGCGGGGTTTGCGTCACTTGAAGATAAATTAAAGTAGCTCCACGTTAAACCTACACCCGCAATAAATCCTATCCCTAGTGTTAATAAGCTATTTTTGTTCATTTTAATTCCTTTTAAAATTATTTTTATTTATACAGGCTGCTATTACAGCATGGCGCTGGTGTGTGATTCGTTTTCAGGCTCTGTAGTGGTTAAAAAGTTTTGGTTCATACTTTGCGCCGGACACGGGCAATCCGGTCTGCCAATAATTTTAGCCGGTACGCCTACAGCGGTGGTATGTGGCGGTACCGCAGTTAAAACAACTGAACCTGCGCCAATACGTGCGCCCTCGCCTACTTCAATATTACCCAGCACTTTAGCGCCTGCACCAATAAGCACACCGGCTCTAATTTTAGGATGACGGTCGCCCTGCTCGTTACCCGTACCACCAAGCGTTACCGATTGCAGTATTGATACGTTATCTTCAATTACCGCCGTTTCACCAATAACAATACCGGTGGCGTGGTCAAACATTATCCCTTTACCAACCTGACACGCAGGGTGAATATCAACCCCAAATACTTCTGAGGTTCGGCTTTGAATAAAACGAGCAAGCTCTTTACGGTTTTGCTGCCACAAGCAGTTAGCTAAACGATGCGCTTGAATAGCATGAAACCCTTTTAAGTTTAAAATAACCGTAAGGTAGGTTTCGGCTGCCGGGTCTCTGTCTTTAACGGCTTTAATATCTTCGGCCACATAGGTAAGCATACGGTCGCACTTTACAAACGCTTGGTCGAATAACTCACGTATTGTAAAAGCCGATACAACAGCATCCGCCAACTTATTAGCAACAATAAAGCTTAACGCCGAACCTAAACACTCATGATTTAAAATGCATGAATACACATGACTTGCTAAAAGGGGTTCGCGAGTTACAACTTCATTCGCTTCACTACGAAGCTGTTGCCAAATTTCATGACGCATAATACTACACTGCCTTAAATTGATATAAAAAGAGCCTTTTCCTAAGTTTAACGGATTTAAAGCCTAAGGTGTTAACGCCTTAGTTATTTGTTCTGGTTATTAGGTATAACTAAGAGTAAAAAAATTATATGAGTGCTAAATCACTCACACACAAAGCATCTTTTCCTTTATCTTTTGCTTTATAAAGTAAATCGTCTGCTTCTTTGATTAAATACGCACAGGTAAAGTCACTACTGGGTGTAATAGTAGTGAGGCCTACACTCACTGTAAGGGTTTGGCTGGGTAATGAATGTTTATTTTCAATGTTTAACTGTTTTAATTTTTCTAAAATATCGTTCAATACTAACAAGGCCTGATCTGAGTTTGTATTTCCATACACTAATACAAACTCTTCACCACCAAAACGGGCACATAAATCACCTGGGCGTTTAGTAAATTCATTGAGTACTTTTGCCACCCTTTTTAAGCATGTATCGCCTTGTTGGTGGCCGTAAGTATCATTGAGTAATTTAAAATCATCTATATCAATAATAGCCAACGAAAGCGGCATACCTAAACGCTGACAACGATTCCATTCTTGCTCTAAAAAGGTATCAAAAAAGCCTCGGTTAGCAATATCAGTTAAGCCATCAATAGCGGCAAGTTTTTGTACTTGCTCTTCAGCCAGTTTACGCTCGGTAATATTTTGATGGCTAATAGCGTAATACGCTTTATCTGTATGGCTAAACGACACTACTCGCATCATAAACCAACGTTTTTCATCTTCACTATGGCATGGATATTCTAAATAGAAGTCGTCATTAGCCCCCGTAATAACTGATTTAATGCCGTTAAATGCCTTTAAACCAAAGCTATCTCCTTTTTTAGCAGCTTTTTCACACTCTGCTAAGTAATTTTGCTGCTCCCACATATCACAGCAAGCACAGTCGTTTTGCTCACCAAAGTTTTGCCAGCTTCGGTTTATATAAACTATGTCGCCGTTAGAATTAATAACCACTACTTGGTCGGGCGTGGTATCTAGTACCAACTTAAAAAACGCTTTATCGTCAATCACGAGCTTTCCATTTTAGCTTTGTTGTTAATCAGTATAATCAATAACAATTCTTTAACACAATATTGTTACTTTACTTCACGCTATTTGCATAATTTATTAATGTGAAGTAATACTCCGTATGACAGCTAAATAGTCTATAAAAAATATAAAAATTTTACTTTTACATTAAAAATCAGATACTAAAGCAGCATGACAGGGTTACTGTCATATGCCAAACTAGCTACTGGCATACTACTGACGGCGTAAAAAATAAAAACAAACGCTAAATTAGCATCATCAACTCAACAAGGATAACGATGATGAAAAACGATATATTGAATACAAAAAAGCTTGGTTATAAATTTTACTTTCAAGATGGTGACAATCAAATAGCCTGTTTTGGAAGCTACTTCACTGGTAAAGAAGAAGTATTTGTAAACGATGACCTATTCAGTAAAAAACGAAATATCTACTGTGCAAGCACACACTCTTTTGCTTTTGAGGGCTCACAGTACCAAGTAAAATTTGACATGCTTAATATACTTACAGGACGTCTGGAGTGCACTCTTTATAAAAATAGCAGTGTGATAGCCAAACAAGTTCAAAGTAGTCTTTCAGACGATCCTAAAAAGGCAGCATTTTTTCTTGCTGGCTGTACATTAGGTGGGGCGGTGTTTGGCTATACAACGGCAACTATTGTTGAGCTATTTGTAGGGAAGCTTTAACGTGCAATTAAATCCTACAACAGTTAAATCGCTTAGAAGTAAGTTAGATTGGACGCAGCAACAGCTCGCAGATGCCTGCGATGTAAGTTTGCGGACCATTCAACGGGTAGAAAAAGAAGGCGCCGCTTCTAAAGAAACCACTATGGCGCTTTGCGCGGTACTTGAAGTACGCCAAGGCGAGCTAATTAAACTTGATGAGCCTATAAATAATGACGTTAAAAGTACGCCAACTAAAAGCTTTTTAGCGGGAGTGGTTATTAGCTCCTTAATAAGCTTTGCTCTAGGCGCAGGCTCAGTGCTTTTAGCGACTAACTAATATTACGTTTTAATAGCACTAATTAAATAAAAATGCCCCAAGCTATAAGCACTGGGGCATTTTTTATATGTTAGAAAAAGAGATTAATTACTGAAACACTTTTTCAACAGCCATTACTTCAATGTTGTTAGCTGGAATAGCTAATTTATAATCGGCAATGACTTTATCCTCAGCGACAAGCGCTGCTGGCTTTTCTGTGTTGTAAACCATTGGCGATGTTTGCTCTGACACTAAACGTTTTTTCATGTCTTCGCCGTCACCGGTAATAAACACGTACTGTACGTTATCTGTTTGCAGATTATCTTTAATCACGCGATTAACATCAGCAAGCGTTAGCTTTTCAAGTTTACTTGTCACGTATTTTACAAACGACTCTGTGTTATAAAATTTACTATCAAGTGCATAACCTAATTGGCGGTTTTGACTTGCGACAAGCTGCGGTACGTAGTTAATTAAAAAGTTACGTGTTGCTTCAAAGTCTTTTTCGGTTAAGCCATTTTTAATAAGCTTATCCAGCTCAAACAAAGCGGTACGTGTTGCAAAGTGTGCATCGTTATTAGAGCGCAGCGGGCGTAACCAAATTTGGAATATTTGCTCAGAGCGTCCTAAGTTTGCATCAGGCTTAGTTTGAAACATGCCACGTGGGAAGTACTCAATGTAGGCGTAATCGCCGTAGTTCATACCACGTGTTTGACGAATTCGCTCATACAAGTATGAGTTAGAACTACGGTGCTCACCAAAGTACGAACGCACCAGCCAAAGGGCTGTCCAATCTTCACTACTACGAATAGTATCAATTGGGAAACCAAACGATACCGCAGTAGATTGCGCCGACTTTTCTACAATCGTGGCATGGTGACCTTTAAGCTCTGGCGCATCAGGAATACTTAAACGGCTTTGCTCGCCTTTAGGTAAGGTTGCTAAGTCGCTCATGATTTCGGTTTTAAGCGCTTTTGGCACAGCGCCAATTAAACCCAGTGTTAGTTTAGATTGGGTAAGCTCTGTGTTGTAAAATGCTTTTACATCATCAAGCGTTAGTGCTTCTAAATCCGAAATATCCCCGTAATTGTAGCTTTCGTATGGGTGGCCTTTGTAAAGTGCGCTGTAAAGCACTTCTTTACCTAGCTCTTCATCGTTAGAGGCTTTTAATCCCGACTTAATACCGTCGATCATTTCTTTTTTAAGGCGCTTAAAGTCATCATCTCTAAAACCTGGGTTAAGTAACTGATCGCTTACAAGCGCATACCATGTATCAGCGTTATCTTTATGAATACGCCCTTGGAATGACAGCATTTCTTTATCTATTTGATAACCAAAGCTGCCAGCAAGCGGATAAAGCGCTTTTTGTATGTCTTTGTAACTAGTACTTTGCGAGCCACCTTGAGCAAGCATAGCGGCTGTGAGCGCAGCAACCCCTTTTTTACCTTGCGGGTCTGCAGCAGCCCCTGTATTGAATAAAAAGTTTACATCAATCAGCGGCGAGCTATTCGTTTTATCAAGCACTTTAAATACGGGTGCCTCTGGCGCTTTATCACGCTTAGCGACTAATGCGTTTAAGCTTGTTTCTTGCTCAAACCCTGGCGCTTTATCAAGTGCAGACATAGTTACGGTAGTACGCGCGTCATCTACAAAATACTTATTAGCCACAGCTTTAATATCTTGTGCTGTGATGTTGTCGGCCGATTTATAAAGCTGGTTAATAACCTCTGGGTCGCGCTCAAAATGCATATAACTTGCAAGGGTTGATGCAATCGCTTGAGATGAATCTAAGCCGTTAATAAAGCTGTATTTAAGGTTAGACTTTAAATCACTTAGTTTTTGCTCATCAACAAGTTCGGTACGTGCTTTTGCATAAGTGCGGTTAATAGCATCGCGTGCTTTTGCTAAATCATCTTCGTTTTCTACTTTTACAAACACATGCAGTAAGCCAGGATCTTTTGTCTCTGGATTGTAGGTAAACATTTGACTCGCTATTTGTTTATCAACAACTAGCTCTTGGTATAAATCGGAGTTATTAGAAAAATAAAGCTGTGAAATTAAATCAAGTGCGGCTCTGTCTTTTTTAGCAGGCTCCCATGCAGCCCCTTTGTAAGATACAAGCAACCAATGACCAGGCAAACCTTCGTTTTTCTCATGTACATATTTAGGTGCTTGCTGCTTTGGCTCAGCTTTTATATCGGCAACGTAATCGCCTTTTTTCCAGCCACCCCAATGTTTTTTAACCATAGCCATTGTTTCTTCTGGCTCTACATCGCCCACAATCACTAGCGATACATATTCAGGCTTATAAAACTTATCAAAAAATTCTTTACCGTACGCCATTTGATCTGGCATGGCTTCTATATCTTCAAAAAAGCCCATGGTGGTATGTTTATAAGTGTGCGTATCAAACGCTTCTTCGCGTACTGCGCTCAATAACTTACGAATTGGGCTGGCGTTATTTTTTAAATACTCCCCTTTAACCGTTAGCGCTTCGGTTCTAAATTGCTCTTCGGTGTAGGTTAAGTTTTGAAAAATATCGGCTTCAATTTCAAGTACTTTATCAAGATGCTGCTTTGAAAAGTTTAAATGGTAGTTTGTGTAATCGTTAGTGGTGTAAGCACGGTTATCGACCCCTGCATTTTTAAATATGGCAGTGTATTCCTCTTGCGGAAATTTTTTAGAGCCTTTAAACATCATGTGCTCAAAAAAGTGAGCAAAACCGGTTTTACCTGCTTTTACTTCATTACGCGAGCCAACCGATACCGGAATTTGCAGCGAGACTACATCGGGGTAATCAGTTTTAACAACCATTACACGTAAGCCGTTATCAAGCTCTTCGATTAAGTACTCTTGCGAAAATACACGTTCGTCAGCTTTTGTTGTTTGCTGTTGTTGTGCCGCTTGGGTGTTTTCGCTTTGCTGTGTTGCGCAGCCTGTTAGTGCCAGCGATACCGCTAAGCTTGTTGCTAGTAATTTAAATTTCATTGTTGTCCCTTTTTAAATTGAGCAAATTTGTTATTAGGTTTAATACTAACTCGCTTAGATTATGCCCCAAAGCCACTAAATATAAGAGCCCATCGGCTATTTATAATGTAAACAACTGTGTCAATTCCCTATTTTAAAAACATTTAAGTATGAAAAAAGCTCAAGTTGATTGAAAAACTTTCACTAAATAAATCTATCTAGACGTCTAAATGGCTGCTATATTAAATTACATACATTGAACTAAGCTGGAATGAGGATTATGGCTTTATCACTACAAGAAAAAATAGAAGACACCAATCAAGGTGTTTATCTTATTGGTACTACCCCGCCTAAAATTGGTACTGATAAAGCGCAACTAAAAATCATTGCAGAAAAACTACTTGCTCGCTTACACGAAATTGAATACGACGGCGTAATAATTTACGACATTCAAGATGAAAGTAGCCGTACAGATAAAGCACGCCCATTTCCGTTTAAACAAACTGTAGACCCACGTGAATACAGTCACTTACTACGTAATTTATCTGCCCCAGATGTCATTACTTACAAAAGTGTGGCACAACGTGGTGTAGAGGAGTTTAAAGGCTGGTTGGATGAAACTAAAAACGACTACGATTTAAAAAATGTCGTTTTAGTGGGTAGCCCCTCATCGGTAGGTGATATAAAACTAAGCTTGCCCGATGCCTATAAAACATTGGCAGAGCAAAGTGATGACTTCTTTTTAGGGGGCGTTACCATTGCTGAGCGACATTCAAGTAAGCGAAATGAACACGAGCGCCTTATAGAAAAAACAGCACAAGGTTGTCAGTTTTTTATATCGCAAGCGGTTTACGACGCGCAAGCAACTATAGAGCTAATAACAAGTTACGCGCGCACCTGTAAAGCACAAGGTATTACACCAAAACGGATTATTTTAACGTTTACGCCGTGCGGTGGCGATAAAACCTTAGAGTTTATGCAATGGTTGGGTATCTCAGTGCCAGAGGCCACTAAATGGCGCATGCTTGATGCAGACAATACCTTAAGTGAATCTGTACGTATTTGCCGAGAAAACCTCGACCTAATACTCAAAAGCTGTGCGCACCTTGATGTGCCACTAGGCTTAAATATTGAAAGCTTAACAAACCGTAAAGAAGAAATTGACGCATCAATAAACTTATACCGTTTATTAAAAGCCATTATGGAATTAAACCTAGCCGAAAAACAAATCGCTTAGAGCCTAATTCTCCCTGTTTATAGCAAGCCTAATGGCTTGCTTTTTTGTTGCTATATTTAAGTGTATTGCTTTTATTATGCTTTTTTAGCCAATTTGTACGCTTGTTTATTTTTATACATTTGGTGATCGGCCAAATTTAATAACGTATCAAAAGGTTGCTTTTGTTTATTAGTAAAACTTTCGCCTATGCTGAGTGTCAGCGCGCATACGTTGTTTTCTAATAGTGCGTTTGTATACTCAATTTTTATTTTATCAATAATATGGCTAAGCTTACTTCTATCACTAATTTGCATCACTGCTACAAATTCATCGCCGCCTAAACGCCCTACTATATCAGCCTCTCTTAAGTGTATTTTTAAGGTATTTGCTAAGAGGATTAACGCTTGGTCGCCTATTTCATGGCCATAAGTGTCGTTTAGTTTTTTAAAGTCATTTATATCAATAAACAAGCAACACACATCAAAACCTAAACGCAGCGCTAAATTAAGTTTGTGTTGGGCAAGTAAGCTAAGTGCACGGCGATTATAAATATTGGTAAGCGGGTCAAGCATGGCTATTTCACGCATTTGCTCAAAGCTATAAATAAGCGCTAAATCGTCTTCAATTAAATCACGAAGCTGCTCTATTAGCTCAAAATATTCATCGGTGTAACTGGTTTTTTTTGAATCTTTTAAACACAAGGTGCCAAATACTTCACCTTCAGGCCAGTGAATTGGCAAGCCAAGGTAGGATTCAACGCCATCTTCAATAACCTCGGGCATGGTATTCCACTGCGTATTGCTGCGGGTATCGCTAACATACAAAGTGTTGTTGTTTTCGGCTACATATTTACAAAATAAGGGAGTTTCGGGAGGGAGTATAGGGTTGGTTTCAAAGTGTGAGCCACCTTCATTAGCTCTAATAACTACACGATAACCTTTACTAGTAGCCTGAACTATATAACCAGAGGGGGCCGAAAAAAGCCCCGTAATAAGATCAATGGTTTTTTGCCATTTATGTAATGATATTTGGCCATCGACACCAGAAAACGCCCATTGATCTGTTTCAAACATAACTATACCTCAGCTATTTAGTGGCCTTAGTATAGCCAAATAAATATGTTTAAGGCTACTTTCTGCGGCGTTTACTTGGTGCTCTTTGCCCGGTAATGCGCTTTTTATCGCGATCTTTACGCGCTTTGTTGGTGTTTTTACGGTTATCTTTAGGGGGCTTGTTTAAATCAGGCTCGTAACCTTCTAGCCATTGTGGTGCTAAGCGGGTATCCAGTAGTACTTCAATTTCTTCCAGTAACCACTGCTCGTCAATACTTACCAGCGACATGGCAAGGCCTTGCTCGCCAGCGCGCCCCGTACGGCCAATTCGGTGTACGTAATCTTCTGCTATGTAAGGTAGCTCAAAGTTTATTACGTATTTAAGCGCTGGAATATCTAAACCGCGGGCAGCTACATCGGTAGCAACTAAAACCCGCGTTGTGCCTTCTTTAAAGTTTTGTAATGCACGGTCGCGTGCACCTTGAGATTTATCGCCATGGATAGACTCAGTTTTTAAGCCGTCTTTACACATTTCTTTGGCAAGTTTATCGGCCATTTGTTTTGTGCGTGTAAATATAAGTACTTGGCGCCAATTTTTCATGCCAATCATGTGTGATACAAGCTCGCGCTTTCGCTCTTCATCTACTGCGTAAATAACTTGCTCTACTTCAACGGCGGCTGAGTTACGTTTATCAACCTCAATTAGCTCAGGATTTTTAAGTAGTTTTTTACTCAGTTCAAACACGCTGTCATCGAATGTGGCTGAGAACAATAAGGTTTGGCGATCGCCCGGAATGTGGCGCAAAATACGTTTTATTTCATCAATAAAGCCCATATCCAGCATGCGGTCGGCTTCATCAAATACTAACGAATCAACACTTGAAAGCACCACACTGCCTTTAACAATATGATCAAGTAAACGCCCAGGCGTTGCGACTATCACTTGCGCCGTTTTAAGCGCTTTAATTTGCGGGCCAATACTTGCACCGCCATACGCTAAAGCGCCTTGAATATTTGTGCCTTGGGCGTATTTTTCAAAGCTTGCGAACACTTGCTGAGCAAGCTCACGCGTGGGCGTTAAAATAACCACTCGGGCTATGCCTGGCTCATCTTTTTTTGGTGTATTTAAAAGCTTATGTAGTAGTGGTAATACAAAGGCGGCTGTTTTACCTGTGCCTGTTTGCGCGCTGCCCATTACATCGCTGCCCGCTAATATGTGCGGAATAGTTTTAACCTGAATTGCGGTAGGCGTGGTGTAATTATTTTGCTCAATTGCGGTTAGTAATAACGAATCGAGTTTAAGAGATGAGAACGATGTGGCAGACATAGGCTTAGCTTTAAAATAACAAAGAGCGCTATTGTACGCATATTACGGTACTGCGTAAATTAACCAGCTCAGAAAAGTATTGAGCTTAGTTGTATTTCCTACACCAATAAAAAAGGCGCTAAATAACAATGTATTTAGCGCCTTTTTTATACCAATCCGCTTAATTAAGTGATCTATTTTGAGGACAGATAAACGTGTTGATAGCTAGGCAAAAAATTCGCTATTTAGTTGTTCTAAATGAGAATTTTTTAACGCAGACAGCAACACTTTTAGCCCCTAAAAATGATTAAGTATTATTGCGGATTGGTATTATAATTTAATAACGTTTTAAACCGGTTTTAAGGTGGCTTTTCGCTCATTATAAAACGCGATTAAGTCATCAACCGTTGCTTGGCAGTATTCACGAATACCCGACACCACCATGTGCTTTTCACCAAAACCCACTTTTTCGCCGTTTTCTAGTAAATTAAAGCGCAAGGTAATTTTGCCGCGCTTACCCGTGTACTCAAAACTTGGCTCAGCAAACTCAAGGGTTGGTGCTTGAATATTAATGTTATCAAGGTTAATGATCATCGACTCGTAAATAACCATAGGGCGCGCTGGGTTAATCATTACATCTTGCTTACCCATTAGCGGAATAATTACGTGCGGAAATGCAGCACCAGAAAACTCAACATAGTTTTTTATTAAGCTATTTGTAAGTGTTGGGCATTTGCTGGTTTTACCTTCGCGTTTTACTTTTAAAATTACTTTGTCGCCGTTGGTTACATTAAACTCATCATCCCCTTCTGGGAAGTTAAGTTTGGTGTTTTCGTCAACCATACCGGCAAAGGTAAATTCCATTCGCTCACTTATACCGTAGCGGTCTAACACTAAAGAAAAAAGTAAGTCTCCTGGCGCGCAAAACTTTTTGGCATCTTTATCATGAAGTGGGTTGTAATCATCGGCAACGCACTTTGCGAAACGACACCCTTGCTCACGAGAGATAGAAACATAATCAGCATGCTGCTGAAAGTAAGGACTTAACATAGATTGTTCACTGCTTAAACTGCTTATAACCTGCCCATACTACCAGAAAAAATTTAAAGAGAGGTCGAATCACTTACAAATTCATACAATTAACTTAAGAGTAAATGTTGCACACACCTGTTCTAGTTAGTAATTTAGGTACCAAACTAAATAAGGGACTAATTATTATGTTACGTGTTTTTGCAGCAATAACCGTACTCACTACTTTGGCTGGATGTTCTAGCGTGACTTTTCATACCGATATAGATAACGATGTTTTATCTGAGGAAATTGGTACGTACGTTAAAAAACGAGATTTACAACAGTTTTATAGCGACCAAGAAGCACACGAAAGTGGCGCCAAACTTTTAGGGCGAATAGAAGGCGAAAGCTGCAATGGCGACGGTAGAGGCGACAATAATATAAGCTACAATCACTTAAAATCAAATGCTATAGATTTACTTAAAGCAGATGCAATGCGCAGAGGCGGTAACGCCTTTACTATAAATTCTTGTAGCGAAATCTCTGTATCGTATTGTGACCTGTCTGTTTTATGCAGCGGACAGGCCTACGACTATTAATAAATTATATATTAAGCGCAAAGCTAAGTAGTACGCGCTTTCCCGACTCAATTTTAGAAACGCTATGCTCGTACTTGTCGGGTCTAAATAAATACACGCGGTTAAACCAATTAATAATGCATTTTGAGCATTTAAAAACCCCACCAGCTTTAGGTTTTACTAGTACAAAATTAAGTTTGTAGTAGCGCCCTTGCTGTACTGGATCTATATGGTTCATCACACTGTGATGTGTAGGGTAAGTAACTAGGTTTATTGAAAAGGCATTACTGCTAAATAAAGCTTTGTTTTTTACAGGTGCAATCATGCTGCCTCCTTTAAATTTACATGCAGCATTATAGCATTTGCTAAAGCGCCACGGCTTGCGCTAAACAATATCAAAACGCGATGACATATAGCCAAACAGCCTGAAATAAAAAAGCCGAGCTTAATTAATAAGCTCGGCTTTTTATAAAGTATGACTAAAGATTATGCACTTGGGTATGTGCGGTACGCACGCTCAATATTTTTAGCCTGCTTTTTAGAAATGCCTAAATGAGCAAGCGCTACACGTAAACGCGCACGTGATAAGTCTGAGCCTAAAATTTCCATTGCATCAAGTACTGACGTTGAAGACGTTTTACCAGTGATTGCTACAAATATTGGCTCTAAAAAGTCTTTAATTTTAAGCTCGTGGAATGTAGCAACTTCTTTTGCAATGGCAAAAATAGCTGGCTTATCAAAACTACGTAAGCCTTCTAATTGCCATACAAAAAACTGTAGCGCTTGGCGTATTACGTTTTCGTCAGCTTTGCCCGCCGTTAACAGTGCTGGGTCGTAAGTTGGAATGCCGCCTACAAAATGCCCTGCTAAATCAACCATGTCCGAAAGCGTATTAATGCGCGTTTTAGCTTCTGGTAATACTTTAGCTAGCATTTCGCCATTAAACTTCCAATCAACAAAGCGCTGTACAAGCTCTTCATCTGTTAGGTTTTCGCGGATCCACATGCCGTTTAACCAGCTTAGCTTATCAACATCAAATACAGGGCCACCAAGTGATACACGCTTCATATCGAAGTGTTCAATCATCTCGTTAAGAGTGAATTTTTCACGCTCATCTGGCATTGACCAACCCATACGGCCTAAGTAGTTAAGCACGGCCTCTGGTAGGTAACCCATTTCTTTATAGTAATTAATAGAAGTTGGGTTTTTACGCTTAGAAAGCTTTGATTTATCAGGATTACGCAGTAGTGGTAAATGCCCTAGTACGGGTGCTTCCCAACCTAAATCTTCATAAAGTTTTAATAGTTTAGGTGCTGAGTTAATCCACTCTTCGCCACGGAAAATATGGCTTATTTGCATGTGGTGGTCATCCACTACGTTTGCTAAAAAGTACGTAGGGAAACCATCGGCTTTTAATAGCACTTGCATGTCTACGTTTTCCCACGGGATCTCAATTTCGTCGCGTAGGTAGTCGTTAAATTTAAAAGTGCCTTCGCTTGGTATTTTCATACGAATAACGTAAGGCTTGCCTGCAGCTAGGTTTGCTTTAATTTCATCTTCGGTGAGGTTTAAGCCACGGCCGTCGTATTTAGGGCGCAGACCTTCTGCCATTTGCTCTTCACGCATTTGGTCAAGCTCTTCGCTGGTTGCAAAACAGTAAAATGCTTTACCTTGCTCAACTAATTGGTGTGCGTATTTTTTGTATAAATCGCTACGCTCTGATTGACGGTAAGGGCCAAATTCACCACCTACGTCAGGGCCATGATCCCACTCAAGACCTAACCAACGTAAGCTATCCATAATCGCTTGTTCTGACTCTGGCGTGCTACGAACTTGGTCTGTATCTTCAATACGAAGCACAAACTCGCCGCCTTGTTGTTTAGCAAAACAGTAGTTAAATAAAGCAATATAAGCGGTGCCAAGATGCGGGTCACCTGTTGGAGATGGGGCAACACGAGTACGGATTGTCATGATAATGTCTCTTTTAATAAGTGAGATAAAAATTAAGGGGGTCGTTTAAGCCGCTACTTTGTTTAAGTAAGCAATAATATCGTTAGATTCGTATAGCCACTCTACTTGGCCATTTTTTTCTATACGAAGGCATGGCACTTTAATTTTGCCGCCTTGCTCTAACAGCTCTTGACGAAATTGTTGATTGTTTTTTGCATCACGCGTTTCTATTTTTAAGCCTTCGCGCTTAATTGCACGGCGTACTTTTACGCAAAACGGGCATGCTTTAAATTGATAAAGTTTAAATTGTGAGGTTTGCTGATCAAGCTGCGCTTGCACATCGCTTGCACGCTTTTTACTGCGAGGAGTAAATACAAAATTAAAGAATAAAATTATACAACCTAAAAACCAACGAACGAATTTCATGTTTTGTGCCTGCCTACAACAATTTAAGGAGCCAGATTTTAGCACAAATTTACAATCAAAAAAGCTCAATACTATTATCGGTGGTCACTTCTTCATTTACCTCAAGCTCGCTATAAGCGGTCACTTTATTACGGCCGCTATTTTTAGAATGATACAGCGCCATATCGGCTTGGTTTACGATACTAGATACAGTATCAATACTTGCCAGCTCTAAAAAGCCAATACTAATTGTAAGCTGCCCAACTTGCGGAAAAGGATACTCAGCAATATTTGAGCGCAAACGGTTAAGTGCTATATGTGCTTGTGCCTCGGTTTTGGTTTGAAATAACACCGCAAACTCTTCGCCACCATACCTAAATACATAGTCTTCTAGCCTAAAGTTATTTTTTAACAACCGCGCCACAAGTAAAATAACTTCATCGCCTATTACATGGCCGTAGCTGTCGTTTACGCGTTTAAAGTGATCGATATCTGCAATGGCTAAATACCATCGTCGCTTTTCGTTGGTATCATCACGGGGCAATAAAAAGCCTTTGCCTGAGACAATTTCGATCACTTTTTTATCAAAGGTTTGTCTATTTAAAAGCTCGGTTAAAGGGTCTAACCGCGATTTATGTAATAGCCCTAGCTGGTTGGCATAAATATTTAAAATATGCACGGCGAGCATTGTGGTGGTTTGCACTAACTCTTTTGTGGTTTCTATTAGTAATATGCCAATTACTTTACCAAAGTAATACACTGGCACATACGTTGTTACTACACCTAAGGCACGGCTTACTCTTATTTTATTTTGGGTTACTTTATTAAGCAGCGCTAAGGCTTCGTTAGACTCTAATACTTCAAGGCGGGTGTGGGTGTTTATTAGCGTAGGCGGTAATTGCGCACTAAAGTGTTTATTAATATAAATAGCAAAATTTTCAACTTCGAGTAGGTCGCCAATAATCTGCACTAACGATGCATCTAAATCACTTTCTTCTTCTTGCTGAGTTAGACTGATTATCCATTCGTGCCCGCAATTGTTTGCCTTCATTAGTTTGCCTAAACTGTTTTGACTTCAATCAGTTTAGACAAAATCATCAACTTTGCTAATTAATTAACCAATACTTTTGAACTAGGTCGCATTGAGCTATGTGGATTAAAGTTTGTTTTAGCTAAGCGCTATTAAATCGTAGCGCGAGCTTTGTAACTTAGTGAGCTCAATAACTACTGCGCTGTTATTTAATAACTTACATACAGCAGAGCCTAAAACAGCCTATGCTTTGCATTTATGCTTTGTATTTATGTTTTTGTACAACCCGTTATTCTAAACACAACATAGACTCTGCCTTGCTTAAATACCTAAATCCAGCCGCAATACTAATAGCCAATGCGCGCTATTTTAAAAAGCTAAAATAAAACTAAAGCAAAACTAAGTCGTCTCTGTGTAGCACCACAGCGCCACTATCAAAGTCGAGTAGTTCGCCTATTTGCTCTGAGTGAGCGCCTTTAATTTTATTTACTTCAACCTGGTTAAAACGTGTTAACCCTCGTGCAATAACTTGGTTGTTGGCGTCTATTAAATCTATTAAGTCGCCCCGCTCAAAACGGCCAAATGCATTGGTTATGCCTTTTGCCAGCAGGCTTGCCCCTTTGTTTTGTAGCGCCGTAATAGCCCCTTTATCAATCATAATTTGGCCGGTACTTTTAGGCCCTGCCATTAGCCATTTTTTACGACCATCTTTTGGCGCAGTAAGTTTTAAAAACCGCGTGCCGGGTAATTGCTCACTCATGCATTTTAAAATAACGTTGTTGCCAGCGCCTTTTGCAATAATAACCTCTACCCCTGCGCGCCTTGCTACGTCGGCGGCTTGTAGTTTTGTGGCCATACCGCCGGTACCTAAACTTGTACCGCTACCACCAGCCAGTTGGCGTAACTCATCGTTTATATGAGTGACTTCGTCAATCAGTTTTGCATCGGTATTTGTGCGCGGATCGCTGGTAAATAAACCTTCTTGATCGGTAAGCAGTAATAGCTTATTGGCATTAGCTAAAATAGCCACCAGCGCCGATAAATTATCATTATCGCCTACTTTTATTTCGGCGGTTGCTACCGCGTCGTTTTCATTAATAATAGGCACCACATCGTGGCTTAATAACGCATTTAAGGTATCGCGCGCATTTAAATAGCGTTCGCGGTCATCTACGTCTGCACGGGTAAGCAGCATTTGCCCTACGTTTATGCCATACAAGGCAAATAAGCTTTGCCAAATATGTATAAGCTGGCCTTGCCCAACGGCTGCCAACATTTGTTTATCTATTAGGCCGCGGCCACAGGGTTTAATAAGTTGTTCGCGACCCGCAGCAACCGCGCCACTTGATACTAATATAACTTGGTGGCCTTGCTTTTTAAGTTCGCTACATTGGCGAACCAGCTCAACCATATGGGCTTTATCTAACTTATCGGTGCCGCCGGTTAGTACACTTGTACCAAGCTTAACAACAATTACCTGTTCCCTACGCATTATTATTTACTATTAAAATGAAAGATAAATAAACTTATACCAGCTCGGTATTTTTGAACAAGTTAAAATTATTCATGCTAGGATCGGCGTTAATTTAATTTGATAAAAATTCATTTATGCCAGCCAGTTTATGCCTAATTATTGCTACCTTTTTATGGGGTAGCTCCTTTATTGCACTTAAGTATGCTATTGCCGTTTACGACCCTGCACTAGTTATATTTTTACGCATGCTAACCACCTTAGTTTTATCGCTGTGTTTATGGCGTTACGTAATTAGGTTTGAGTATTTAAAAGGCGATTGGAAGTACTTATTAGGTATGTCGCTCGCAGAGCCATGCTTGTACTTTTTATTTGAAGGCCACGCAATGGAATACACCTCGGCCTCTCAGGCGGGAGTTATTGTTTCGTGTTTGCCTATTATTGTGGCGTTGATGGCGTTTTTTATGCTTAAAGAGTATATAAGTAAAGCCATTGTGATTGGGTTTACCCTGTGTATTGGCGGCAGTATTTTACTTACTTTGCTTTCACCAAATACCGATCAGGCCCCTAATCCATTATTGGGTAACTTTTTAGAGCTTATGGCCATGGTATGCGCGGCGTTTTACACCATTAGCATTAAGCACTTAGCCAACCGCTACTCGCCGTTAACGCTAATTGCTTTACAGGGCATAAGCGGCAGTGTTTTTTTTGCACCTTTTTTATTTTTTATCGACTTACCCAGCGAAAACCAGCATGACCTAACCGCCCTTATGAGCATTTTGTATTTAGGCTCGTTTGTCACCTTAGGTGGCTATGGTATGTATAACTATGCAATTGGCAAAGTGTCGGTATTAACGGCTGCGGCTTATTCAAATTTAATTCCTATTTTTACGCTTATTTTATCGGCCATTATTTTGGGTGAAGTACTCGATTTTTGGCAATGGGTGAGTATATTTGTTGTTTTTGCAGGGGTGATGATAAGCCAACGACATCAAGAGTTGGTGGTAGATATACCGCTTAATGAAGCTGGCGATGACCCTATCAACTCAGCCGATACAAGCCATCTTAAATCAGTACCCGATGCCAGCGAGTCAAAAGGGTAACAGGTTAATAAATAAAGCCCTGGGGTTTGTAAAAACGCCTGCTGGGATTGATGAATTACCTCAATCCCCTTCACTTTATAATGCTGTATTACGCCACTTTGCAGCTGCAGCGTAAACGTTTCACCCACTTTGGTGTGTTTTAAAAATGCAAAGTGGGTATCGTTGTGACCCGCTATTAACGCACCGCCATGTTTATCTCCAAGCTTTGCCCCTGGTAAAAAATGGCTTGGTGCAAATGCTAAATTACGACCACTTGCTCCAGCTAAAACGCTAAGCACTTTATTATGCACGGGCCAGTTAAGCTGCGCGGTTACAAAGCTGTCGGCGTAAAACCACGGTTTAACACGAGCGTGTGGCGTAATAAGTGCCTCTTGCCAGGCCTGCTCTATTAATACTTGGGCAAGCCATGCCTTAGCTTGCATATAAGCACCATGAGAAAACAGCCCCAGCCCGGCGATTAATAAGCCCGCACTTAGCCACTTTTTCATTTAAGCCCTCGGTTTATTTTAAACGCGCCGTAGCCAAGTAATAAAATGCAGCCCAGCAATATGTACAGTCGGCTTTGCCCATCGGTTTGTGGTAAACGCATAGCCAGTCCTTGTGGCGCTGCGTTCTTAGCCAGTGCCGTTTGCTTTGCAGGCTCGTTAATTTGAGTGTGTTCAATAGCTATAAAAGCAGTAAACGGGCTCAGTAGTTGGTGTGTAAGCGCAAGCCCCTGCACCTCATTTTTAACTGACTGTCGGTCATTATACAAAAGCAACGATTTAATTTTTTGGCGCGCCCACAGCTTATCAATCCCTTTTGCGCTGGCGCTATTTTGTGCGCTTAGCTTTATATTTAAAGGGCCTTGAGCGGTTTGCCCACTAAGCGTAATTTGTTTTGTATCATTTAGTTTTATAGCCACCATTATTGGCTCGCCAAAATATAAATCGGGCAAGGGAGATGGCCAAAAATCTAAATTGTGAGTGCTTTCATCGCGCAGTGCTAAATTAGTGATAGCGGGATGAGCAAGCTTATCAAATAACTGCTGCATTTTAGGCTGCACCTCATGGGTGCTGCCAATAAACGTAAATGACCCTTTACCTATATCAGCTGCGCGGCGCATAAAAAAGCTATTGGGTGCACTGCCAATGCCTACAGTAAATAATCGGCTATCACCCAATTTACGCTGAATATTTTTAAATAAGGCATCTTCATTACTTACACTGCCATCCGTTAAAAACACCACTTGGCGTACAAAGCCTTCAAAGCTGCTGCCATCAAGTACCGCATCAAGCGCACCTTGTATTTCGGTACCACCGTCGGCCTCTAGGCTATATATAAAGCGCTCAGCGCGGCGTAAGTTAAAGTCACTAGCAATAAGGGGTTTATCGCTCATAGGGGTAACCACGTTATCAAAGCCAATAATGTTAAAGCTGTCGTCGCTATCAAGCAAAGACAGCGCATAAAACAGGGCCTTTTTAGCTTGCTCCATAGATTGCCCGTGCATAGAGCCTGAGGTATCTACAACAAACACCATTTCGCGAGGTAGGCGCTGCGTTTGTGTAAAGTGATCTGCTGGCGGCATTAGCATAGCAAGCCCGTACCGGTCGCCGTTTTCAAACTGCTGGGTAAAAAATGCTGCTTGTGCGCTTTCTTTTTGCAGCGGTTTAAACTCAAGTACAAAGTCGCGATTAGCACCCGTTTGCTCATTTAAAGCAACCGTATATTGCCCAAAGGCCGGGTTTTGTACTTCAACACGATGAAATTTAGACGTTATATCTACAAGCTCTAAGCCTACATCTATATCAATATTTAAACTAAATTGGCTGCTTGGCGCCTCGCTGTGCTGCGTTTTGCTATACACAGGGCTTAACCACCCCTGAGGTGCATGGGTTAGGCTAGTTTGCTCAGCTTCAATATTTGCGCTTATTGTGTGATAGCGCGGCGTAATAGTACTTGGGAAGCGAATAGCAAATGTGCCATTGCTGTAATCAATAATCTCTTGGTATTCAAGCTCTATCACTATTTGCTCGCCAGGGCCTATATTTGCCACGTTAGTAATAAACATATTAGCGCGCTGCTGGCGTACAAGTGCGGCTTGCTTGCCAGCATTTTTAGCTGCCTGATACTTTTTTTCGGCCTCTACTTTTTTATCTATTTGGCCTTTTATGACTCGCTCACCTATGCGCATCGTCATCGCATGCACGGCGCTTTCATCAGGTAGCGGAAACACATAACGCGCATTTACCGCAAATGGATTTTCGTTTTGATAAGTTTGCTTAACAACCACGTGATTTATCAGCCCGGTTAGGGTCATGTTAGCATCGCTTTTTAATATAATTGCCGGCGCGACAGATGCGCCGCTGCTGTCAAAAAGTTCAAGCTTGGGCGACTGTGCACGGCTATTAAAACTAACCAGAAGCACAGCCACTAAGAAAATAAAAATGCTTACTTTAGTAAGCATTTTGGTTGGGTTACTCAACATAAAATCACTCCATCGAACGCTTAACTTTACTCAAATAAAAGTGGCTTTAGTTACTTGCCGTTTGGCCATTTACTGGGTTTATTGAGCGGGTAGTAAGTGTTACGCGTCGATCAAAAAAGTTATCTTCTACGGTATTGCTGCGCGCTAATGTTTGTTGCTCGCCAAAAGCGTGCGCACTTAAACGTGTATGGCTAATACCGTGCTTTATAAGGTAACTTTGCACTGCGTTTACACGTTTTTTAGACAATAAAAGATTCGCTTGCTCATCACCACGCTGATCGGCAAAGCCACTTAAATCTAATGCTAGTTGCGGCTGATTTTTTAACAGCACCACAAGCTGGTCTAACTGCGTAGCAAAGTGCGGGGCAATAGCACTTGAGCCTGTTTTAAATTGTACTGTCATGGCAAGTAAGTTATTTATTTGCGATTGTGTTAATTGCTCATTTTGATTAGTCAGTACATCTAACTGCTGCTCTAGCCTATTGTTTTGATTAAGTACCTGTTGGTAGTCACTGGTTTTTTGCTGCATCACTGTTATTGCTCTCTGCTGCTGGGCAATTTTGTCATCAGCTATTTTTGAATCACCAATTAAGCCCCCGGCAAATGCGCCAATAAAAGCACCAATTGGCCCACCAACGACACCACCAATAATGGCGCCAGTACCTAAGCCAATGGCGGTTTCTTTATGTGCTTCTTTAGAAGGGGTGTTAGCGGCTGCTGCAAATGCAGGTGTACACACTGTGGCGACTAGCGTTAATGCGATTAATGTCTTCTTCATAATGTAATCCTTAAACTTGTTTTAATTTATGATGTTTTGTTTTGATGGTTGTATTAAAACAGCTGCAAGTGGCAACAAAGGGGAGCAAAAATGGCAAACCGCTGAGCAATTGTGGCAAAAAAATGGCAATTGCCTTTTTAAGCGTACATAACTGAAAAACTTCGATATAGTGCGTTTTAAAATAAATAAGGGTGAGTAGAATGAAAAAAATAGCCATCATTGAAGATGAAACCGCCATCCGCGAAAACTATATTGAAATGCTTAGCGCCCAAGGTTACCAGGTAAGTGGTTTTGCTAACCGTGTCAGCGCAGAGATTGCATTTAAAGATGCCCTACCCGATTTAGCCATTGTTGATATTGGTTTAGGCCACGAAATAGACGGCGGTTTTTTACTTTGCCAAACCTTGCGTACGCTTTCTAAAACTCTGCCTATTATTTTTTTAACCGCCCGCGATAGCGAAATAGATACTGTGTGTGGCCTGCGTATGGGCGCCGATGACTACCTAACAAAAGATATTAGCTTAGCCCACTTGGCTGCCAGAATAGGCGCGCTATTTAGACGCATGGAAGCGCTTGAGCAACCCGCCGATGCCAATGCATTAATTACACGCGGCCAGTTAACGCTCGACACCCAGCGCATGCAAGTATTTTGGCAGCAGCAATTGGTTGATTTAACCGTGACCGAATTTTGGATGTTGCATTCACTTGCGCAGCGCCCAGGCCATGTAAAAAGCCGTAACGATTTAATGAGCGATGCAAAAATTTACGTAGACGACAGCACTATCACTTCGCATGTAAAACGCATTCGTAAAAAGTTTATCGCCCTTGATAACAACTTTGACTGCATAGATACGGTGTACGGCATGGGCTACAGGTGGGAACAACGCTAATGTTACGATTTGGCCTGCGCAGTAAATTTATATTACTGTCGTGTTTTTTGTTTTTACTGCCTTGGCTTGGCTACGAGTACGTGTGGGAAATGGAAAAGTTTTTACGCCAAGGCCAAGAAAAAACCCTCGTAGGCACCACACGGGCGCTCGCCACCGCCCTGCATGAGCGCCCAGCCCTTTTTGATGAGCAAACCAACTTTTTAGACCAGGTAGTAAAAGGGCGCGACTTATATGCGTACAATCTTAAAAATGCCATTCAACTCGATGGCAAACTGAGCGACTGGCAAAGCTATCAACCACTCTTTTGGCATTACGATAAACGCTATTTACAAAAAGCAGACAAGGAGCATAAAGCTGAGGATTTATCGTTTGATCATATGGTTGGCAAGTTTGATAACTATTTATATGCCGTGTTTAAAGTAACTGACGATCACCTTGTATATCGTGCTAAAAATAGTTTAAGCATTACTAATAACGACCATTTAATAATTGGCCTAAAAAGCCCAGCCGGAGATTTTAATACGTACATTATTGCCCCACGCCAAGATGGCTGGGTAAATGCGTTTGATGCTAATACCAAAACACCGTTTACAAAAATTCAGGGCTATTTTATACGCACTGAATCGGGATATAACGTAGAGCTGCGCTTTCCTATAAATATGCTTGGTAACAAGCTAGGCTTTGCCGTGGTCGATATTGACGAAAAAAAAGCGCCGCTCGATTTTAAAACAATGTCGACCTCTAATTTAAATAACCCAAGCGATTTAGGCTCGGTATTGGTGCCCTCACCAGAAATTAACCGAATTTTAAAAGGTATGGGTCACAGTGGTAGCCGTATTTGGGTGGTTGATAATCATCATCGCGTATTAGCGCAGTCAGGCACAATTCAAAATGCCGATGGCGTATGGGCCGACGGCCTTAAAAACCAGCCGCCTAAAAATGCCTGGCAACGCTTTGAGCAAACGTATTTGCACCCGCTTTATTATAAAATTTTAACTCGCCCCGAAAACGAATTTTTAGATACCCTGCACGATGTTGCCTCAATGCAAGGCACGCATTTAGCTAAGGCACTGAAGGGGCAACCAGCGTCGTCTTGGCGGTTAACCCCCGACAGTAAAGCCGTTATTTTATCGGCGGCTTACCCTATTTGGATAGAAGATAAAGTGATTGGCGCAGTAATCGCCGAGGAAACCACTAACGGTGTACGCACCTTGCGTAATAAATCGCTGGAAAAGCTTTTTAACGTTATTTTAGCGGTGATGCTAATTGGTACCGTTACGTTGTTCTTTTTTGCCTCGCGTATTTCGAGCCGCATTAGGCGACTGCGCGACACTGCAGAGCAAGCCATTGATGCCCAAGGGCGCATTACCGGCAGTATTAATTACAGCGACTCAAACGATGAAATAGGCGACCTTTCACGAAGTTTTGCCAATATTGTTGGCCGCTTAGGCGGGTACACTAATTATTTAGAAAATATGTCATCGCGGTTATCTCATGAGCTACGTACACCTGTGGCTGTGGTTCGCTCTTCTTTAGAAAACCTACAAAGCTTGGAGCAAAATGAGCTTAGCCAAAAATACCTAGAGCGAGCTAGTGAAGGGGTTGAGCGCTTAGGTAAAATAATAACCACCATGAGCGAAGCCACGCGCCTTGAACAAAGCATTCAAAGCAACGAGAGCGAGCCATTTGATTTACAAAAAGTAATTAATGGCTGTATGCAAGGCTACCAGCTTACTTACCCAGAGCAGTTATTTGAGCTTGATGTATGCCAAAGCGCTTTACCTATGCAAGGTGCCCCCGAATTTATAGCTCAGCTACTTGATAAGCTTATTAATAATGCGCTGGAATTTAGTGAAGCAAATACGGCTATTAATGTAGGTCTTAAGCAGAGCGAAAATAAAGCAATATTAACAGTGAGTAATACAGGCCCCGCCCTGCCTGAAGGGCTAACTGAGCATATTTTTGATTCTATGGTGTCGGTACGTAGCCAGCAGATGCAGCAACAACCGCACTTAGGTTTAGGGCTTTATATTGTAAGGCTGGTGTGTGACTACCATAAAGGCAGTGTCACTGCGCAGAATAATGAGCGTGGTAATGGCGTGGTGTTTAAAGTAACCCTGCCTTTACAAAGCTAGGCTGTGCATAAAGTGGCGCCCTGCTGAGCCGCCCTTATTTTTTGCACATCGATTACAAATTACTACAACTTAAAATGTAACTATTCACTTTTAATTCAGTCAGACAGCCATACCCTGAACGCTAATTAAGGAGAATAGATCATGAACAACCCACTTGAGCGTGAAGAGATCGAATTTATTTTTGATCTATACAGGCCCCAAGAGCAAGCACCTAGCTTACCTTCAGAGCCTGCCACCTCTACATATAAAAACTTACGACAGCCAGAACAAGTTAAAAACGAAGGCGTGTCTGAATACCTCAGCTAGGGTATTGCCTATTGCGTTGCTTGCTCGTTTTGTAAAAACGCTTTAATACAGTTTATTTCTGCCAGTTTTACCTCTTCGCCTATTTCTGGGCCTTTTTTGCCATTTTTAAGTGCAGTTTGTACTACCTGCTTTTTATCCATTTTTTGTAATTCATTAAAAATTGCACGCAGTTTAGCCCCTTGCGGATAGGGCTTATTTACGAGTGTTTCTCCGCGCCCTTGCGCATCACATTGGCATGCTTGGGTAAACGCAATAAATCGCTCTGGGTGCACTAAAGCATTTAAATTAGTGACGATTAATTTATGAATCGTTTGTGGCCTTAATTGCTCAAGCGTATGGCATAAGGTGTGATTATCGCTGGTGAGTACGCCAATATCGCGAAAACGATTAGGCACTTTTAAACGCTCACAAAACTTTTCTACTACGGCTACCCCTTCGCGTTCATGGCCGCGCAAATTACCGCGTTTTTTAAAGCTCAAGGCCTTACCAAAATCATGGGTTAATGCCGCAAACCGTGTTTCTAAATTAAAGTTTAAATCGGCAGCACGCCTAAGTACCAACATAGTATGAACAAATACATCACCTTCGGGGTGGTGGTTTGCAGGTTGCGGCACCCCTTGCATACTCTCTATTTCTGGGAAAATACCTAAGCCATGTAATGCTTGAAAATACAGTTCAGGGTGTTTTTCACCCAGCGCTTTTTCGGTTTCGAGCCATACGCGCTCGGGCACTAAATGATTAAGCTCACCTTTGTTTTTAAGCTCACGCATTAATGCATAAGTACTTGGGTGAATACGCCATTCACTTCCGTAGCGTGCTAAAAAACGGGCTATGCGTAATACCCTTACCGGGTCCTCTACAAAGGCTTCTGTGGTGTGGCGCAGTATTTTATTGTGTAAATCGCTTTGGCCATTAAAAGGGTCAATAACGGTGCCGTTTTCATCAAGTGCCATTGAGTTTATGGTTAAATCGCGCCGTGCTAAATCTTCTTCAAGGGTGACATTAGGGCTGGCATCTACCACAAAGCCGGTATAGCCTTTACCGCTTTTTCGCTCGGTGCGACCCAAGGCGTATTCTTCTTTTGTTTTTGGGTGTAAATAAACCGGAAAATCACTTCCTATAGGCACAAAACCAAGCGACTCCATAGTTTGGGGTGTTTCGCCTATAACAACATAGTCGTTATCTTTTGATGCTATATTAAGTAGCTGGTCGCGTACCGCGCCACCAACAAGGTAAACTTGCTTAAGGTTGTGTTTCACTGTTTATCCTAATCACACTGGGTGGTTATTTGATGTCGATCATACCATTAAAATCACCATAGTTTGCCAAGCTTAAATAAGCTCATTACAATAGCGCTTTATTTTAAGCCATAGCCTTATACTCAATGAAAAATCATTCATCAAAAAAAGAACTTATGCTACTGCCTATATTACTTGTGGTTATTGTAATGTGCGTGGCGGGTCACTTTTTACTACAGGCTAACTTTCAAGATAGCAACATGGTTGAATACATGTTGGCAGCGCTGCCCTTTGCGATGTTTGGCCTAGTTATTGTGGCATTTAAAATGGCAGCTAAAAGCGAAGCCAATGAGCAAAGCGAGCAAGACTCTTAATTTTACTGTTAAAGAATATAATACCCAAACCAATCTGGTTTTATTGGTTGAGCATGCCCACTTGGTGTAAGCTTAATATTTAGTTGGCTGTCTAGCAGGTCTATAGCAAAACAGTCATCTACATCATGTAAATCATCTTTATGAATATGGCTAAGGCCTGCAAGCAAGTCGCTTTTAGCGCGCTGCTTGGCCTCTGCTGCGCTACTGGCAACATACAATGCAAAGTCGTGTTGCTCTGCCATAGAGTCGCTTCTGTAAGCGCCTAAATTAACAAAATACAGCTGCTTATTTTGCTCAACGTAGGTATCAACGACTTCTACTTTATAACCGTCGATATGGTTAATTGCCATGTAGCTGTCCATATGCACATTGTTTTTATCGCCCACCCATTGGCTTTTTAGCTTTGAGTAGGTTTGCTCAATGCTTTGCCCTACGACAAAGCGAATATCGTGCATTTCTATGTGGCAGCCTTGAATTCGCCCGCCTAGATACACCATAAATAACTGCATTTAATAACCTTACTCTTAAATTACACTAAATTATCGACATCAATATTGTGTTTTTTTATTAACTTATAAAAATCCGAACGATTACGTTTGGCAAGCTTTGCGCCTTCGGCTACGTTACCGCCGGCCATTTTGAGGGTGTTTATTACATAATCGCGCTCAAACTCCTTTTTGGCATCATTTAGAGAAAGCGGCTCTGCACTGGCTTGGTTTGAGTTAAGTGCGTTTAACACTAAGTGCGCAGAAATTACCTCGCTGGCGCTCAATGCGACCACTTGCTCTACAACATTTTGTAACTGGCGTATATTTCCAGGCCAGTCGTAACGTACTAGTGCATGCATGGCATCGTTTGCAAAGCGCTTTTCTTTTTGGTTCATACGTTTAGCAATACTTGCGCTAAAGTGCTGAGCAAGCAGGCTTATGTCTTCTCGGCGCTCACACAGCGGCGGTAATTTTAAATTAACAACATTTAGGCGGTAGTATAAATCTTCCCTAAATTGTTGATTGCTAATCGCATCGGGTAAATTTTTGTGAGTGGCCGATACAATGCGCACATCAATAGGAATTTCTTCTTGAAAGCCCACCGGGCGTATGGTTTTTTCTTGTAGTACACGCAGTAACTTAACTTGTAAATTAAGCGGCATATCGCCAATTTCATCTAGAAATAAGGTGCCGCCTTGAGCTTGCTGAAACAAACCTTGGTGATCTTTCACCGCCCCTGTAAATGCGCCTTTTTTATGGCCAAATAATTCTGACTCTAAAAGCTCCCCAGGCACTGCGCCACAGTTAATGGCCACAAAAGGTCCTTCGCTTACATGGCTGTGTTGATGAATCGCCTGAGCCAGCAGCTCCTTACCTGTGCCGCTGGCGCCTGAAATAAGTACATTTACTTGGGTTGGCCCCAGTAACTTTACTTGCTCAAGGAGGTGCAACATAGCGCCACTGCGCGTTACTATATTGCTTTTTTGGGGCGATTCTTCTGCGTTTACGCCATGTATTTCAATGGCTTTGGCTAGGCTGTCAAACAGCTCGTCTTTATCTACCGGTTTTGTGATAAACGCAAAAATACCTTGTTTTGTCGCCTCCACCGCATCGGGTATAGAGCCATGCGCTGTCATCATTATAACTGGCAGCGCTGGGTAGCGGCTTTGTAATTGGCGATGTAAGGCCATACCGTCCATTTCGTCCATACGCAGGTCTGTTATAACTGCATCAAACACTTGGTTTTTAAGAATTTGCAATGCAAGTATGCCGCTTTCACAGGTTGTTACGTCATACCCTTTAGACTCGATTCTTAGCGCGAGTAATTTAAGTAAACTTGCATCGTCATCAACGAGTAATACTTTTGCACCTTGTGGTGTGTGTGTTGCCATAATTACTGCTCCTTAGTGTCTTCGCGTAGTAACAGCTGCTGCTCTATGGTGGCTAAAGACGATAACGTTTGCTGCATTTTGTCATTTAACGCCTGCTGCTCTTTTAGGGCATTTATCTGCCGAGTAACATGCTGCTTTTGAAGCCATAAATATTGTTTTATTGGCTCAGGCCAGAAGTAGGCTAAATCGAGTTTTTGTAATCGTGTCATCACCTCCTCTGGTGCACTTGAGGTGTTAACACACATGAATTTAAAAAAACGTTTTAGCTCTTTTTCACCTAAATAAGTATGTAGGCTTGGCTTTACTTTAAAACCGCCACATTGATTAGCATGCCATGCAACAACACGTTCTGCGCTGGGGTAAACGGGGTCACTTTTAGGGCGCTTTTTAGGATTTGGCACCGCATTTTTTGCAGGATCAACCTCCTGCGACACTGCTGCTGGTTGTGTGTTATTTGTTTCACACCCAGCTAAAACAACCGTACTACTGAGCACACATAAAATAGCTATTAAACGCGTACGCATGCTATTAAACTCCTTGATTAATTAAAGGTATTTTTATTGTAAATAAGCAGCCTTGGGGCTGGTTATGTTCAACACTAAGCTGGCCTTGTAACTGCTCAACCGACTCTTTCACTATGGTTAAACCTAAGCCACTGCCTTGCAGCGTAACATCTTTATTATGCTTGCCTTGGTAAAATGCGCTGAATATCTGGGTTTTTTCTTGCTCTTTAATACCACAGCCTTCGTCGCGCACTTGTATTGTTAGTAGCTTTTGCTCAAGTGCTAAGGTTACATCAACACTTTGTCCTGTATTTGAAAATTTTAACGCATTAGAAATGAGCTGAATGAGGGTCATTTCTATCAGCTCTGCGGGTAATGCAAGTGGCTGTTTTGTTATGCTGTTGTGCCAATTTAAGCGTTGCTGCTTAGCCGTTAAGCGGTGCTCAAAATGGCTGTTTATTTTATTTATTAAATTGCCAAATTCGACTTCGCTAACGCTGTCTTTACTGGTTCTGATAGCGTTATAACTAAGTAGACTGTCAATCATAGTGCGCAAACGCACCATAGATTGGCTAATAAGCTCAAGCACAGCTTGCTGCTCTTTTGTAATGGGGCCGACTATTTCATCGCTAAGTAAATCGGTACCCTCGACCATTGAAGCCAACGGCGTTTTAAGCTCGTGGGTTACATGGCGTAAAAAGGTATCTTTTTGTTGCTCAAGCATATGTAGCTGCTCTTGCACCCATTGTAGTTTTTCGCCTAATTCCACCAGCTCACTTGAGCCTTGCACTGCAATTTTTTGCTGCCAGTGGCCTTGCCCTAGTTTATCTATTACCGACGTAAGCCCTTTTAAGCGCTTACTTATGCGCCATAAAAAGCCTCCACCAACTAGTAAAGTAAGTGGAATAAGCGCCACTAACCAGTTGATAAACGAGCTTTGTAAAGTACTTAATTCGCTTTGGTTGTTTTGAATTTGCGCTGCATTCGTATCGCGCAACCACACCGTAAGCTCTGCTACTAAATCGCTAATAGGCACAAACAATGCAGCATCTTGTTGGTTGTTTTCAATTAAAGCTTGATGAGTACTACGCAATGTTGTTGCTAAGCGGCGCCACTGCATAGTGTATTGCTGTGTGGCACTAGCTTGGCTGAGCGTGTCGATTGTTTGTAAGGAGGATTGCCATTTTTCGTTTATTAACGTGTCGAGCGACTCGCTTTTTAACACCCAGTTTTGTCGCGTTGCCCGCTCTAGGCTATTAAGCTCTTGCTTTAAAAAATTAAACGACTTAGTAACTTGGTAATTATTACTGACAATAAGCTGAGTAACAGCGAGCTGCTTGTTTAACGCATTTAAAAAAACAATAACCACTAAACTAAGCGGCAGTAACGACAGCAGCATACTAATTATAAACTGACCTATTAAGTTAGGCCGCCAATTAAGCATTGCACGATACTTTTTAGCCAACGTTACAGGCATTATCATTTCCTTTTATTATTTTAAGCGCCCTATTTTAGTTACTTACCTTATACTCTCGCTGAATCAACTTCTATATTTAACCCAATATATCCACCTGTTGCCATTTAGCAACACACTAAGCTATTGATAACTATATCAACGACTAATAGCACGTTCCGCCTGTTGCAAAAATAACACACATTTAAGTAAAAAATTCCGACTAGCGCCCCTCAAACAATATAAACCATTGATTTTAAAAATTTATTTAAATTGGCACCATTTTTGTAATAGTGAGTGCAACTTTAATCAATAAGGAAATTAAATGAACAACCGCTTTTTAGTAATTTTACCCATGCTGGCTTTTGGGTTTATGGGCACAGATGCAATAGCTATGGACGTTCAAGCTACATTTAATGAGCTAGATAAAGACAGTAACGGCACACTTAGCGAATCAGAAGCGGGTGAAGATGCCGTACTACACGAAAACTTTTCACAAATAGACACTAACCAAGATGGCCAGTTGTCGCTAAGTGAATTCAAAAAGTTTATTCAGTAAATTCATTTAATTAGGGAACATGATTATGAAACAACTTATCGCAGCATTTGCATTAATGTTTTTAGCCATTAGCGCCACGGCTTTAGCCTCTTCTGTCAACATTCGCTTTGCTCATTTAGACAAAGATATGGATGGGGCAGTATCGCTTGCAGAAGCCAAACAAGATAAAGAAGTAATGAGACAATTTGCCGATTTAGACGAAAACCAAGACAAGAAAATTTCTAAAGAAGAGTTTCAAAATTTTAAACCTTAATTTTGATTAAGCGCTTTAATTACAAACTCAATAGTAACGATGTTTAAATCTTTTTCTCTGGCTAGAAATTTTAAGCCGTTAGCGCTAAAACGAGCTGCTTAAAATAGATTTATTATCCACAGCTGAAGTTAATTAAGTTTTACTTAAGCTTTTACCTAGTAAGGTAGGTTTCAAAAGCATTTGCCATAATCCCTGAGGGAATGTGTAAACGGATTTAATGTTGGGAAGTTAAATTATGGCAAGTGCTTTTTTTATTAATCTACAAACACTGTATGTTGGAAGGAAAACCATGAAGTGTGTTTTTTTTAGTGTTATCGCTATTACCATGATCAGCTTTAATGCTGTTGCGTTAGATGTTAAACAACGTTTTGATCACCTTGATGCCAATAAAAGCGGCTTCTTAACAGAAGACGAATTAGAGCCACAGCCTCAGCTACTCAGCACCTTTACTCGTTGGGATAAAAACCAAGACAAACAAATCTCGCTTCTTGAGTTTAAAGACTATTTAACCAATAACCTTTACTGAGTATAAGTATGAAGACTGTAAGCTATTTAGCGCTTGTTGCGCTGGGCCTTTTTAGCAATGTAAGCCTTGGCCAAAGTACAGAAGTTGCCGATAAATTTGAAAAGTTTGACCGTAACCACGATGGCTTTTTAACCCGTTCAGAAACCGCCATTGACCCCGCCCTTTGGTCGCGTTTTTCAAGTTATGATAAAGATAAAGACGGCAGACTTACCCTTTCGGAATATGGCATATACGCCAGTAAGTAACTCTTTTTTATAAGCGTAAGCGCTAAATTTTTAACAGCCCTTACGCTTTTAAGCTATCTACCTCAACATATTGGTATTCTAAAAGTGAGTTTGCTAGTGTTATTTTACTAACAATAAAAAATAACCAACTTATGCAACTCAAAAAACTATTTAACCCACTACTGCTTGCCGGCTTATTTGTAAGCAGCACTGCGATTGCGCAAACGCAGGTCATTTACAACGCTAATGGTTACACACCCTTATACCAAGGTGGTATACAAACGTTTTCTACTTTAGTGATTAAAAACGGTAAAGTTGTTAAAACTGGAGATGATACGCTTAAAAACACTTTTCCTGATGCCACACTTATTGATGCCAAAGGTAATACGTTACTGCCAGGGTTGATTGACGCTCACGGGCATGTAATTGGCCTTGGTGATAACTTATCGCAACTTGATGTACGCGGCGCTAAATCGGTCGCTGAAATAACCACAAAGCTAGAACAATTTGCGAAAAATAAACAAGGCTGGATATTAGGGCGAGGCTGGAACCAAGAGCTGTGGAGCGACACGCGCTTTCCTACCGCCAAAGACTTAGACAAAGTAGTCAATGACCGTCCAGTGGTACTTTCGCGCGTTGACAGCCATGCAATTTGGGTTAACAGCAAAGCCTTAGAGCTGGCCGGTATTACCGCAGCCACTCAAGCCCCTGACGGCGGTGAGATTATTAAAGATGAATTTGGGAATCCAACCGGTATTTTTGTTGATAAGGCCGAGTCGTTAATTACCCAGCATATGAGCGCTCCTTCTAAACAAGCTATAAGCGACTCGTTAGATGCCGCAGGCGCGCACTTATTAAGCTTAGGCATTACCTCTACTCACGATGCTGGTATTGATAAAACCACCTGGGAAGTTTACAAAGAGCGCAGCGAGCAAGGTAATTTGCCACTAAGAATAGTCGCCATGCTAAGTGCTGCTAGCCCCGATTTAAAGCACATGCTTAAGGCAGGGCGCTATCAAGATGCAGCATCGTTTATGTCTATCCGCAGTGTAAAAGTATATGCCGATGGCGCATTAGGCTCGCGCGGGGCTGCGCTAATTGATGACTACGCAGATAGAAAAAATCACCACGGCCTAATGCTAGAAACCCAAGCTAAGCTTGAAGAATTATTTACTTTAAGCTTTAAAAATGGCTTTAGCGCTAACACCCATGCAATTGGTGATAAGGCAAATAAAGTGGTACTTGATGCGTATCAAAACGTGTTTAAGCAAACGGGTGGTATGTTACTGCGTAACCGTATTGAACACGCGCAAATAGTCACCCCTGATGATATTCCACGTTTTAAAGCTCTTAAAATCATTCCATCTATGCAGCCTGTGCATGCCACCTCAGATATGCATATGGCTCAGCAGCGCTTAACCGATAACCAATTACAAGGCGCATATGCATGGCAAACATTTTTAAAGCAAGGCTCTGTGATTGCAGCAGGCTCTGATTACCCAGTAGAGCTGGCAAACCCTTTTGATGGCTTGTATTCAGCCATTACCCGTATGGATCATAATATGCTGCCTGAGAACGGCTGGCGCGCAAGCGAAGTGCTAAGCCGCGAACAAGCCCTAAGAGCGTTTACCCTCGGCGGAGCGTATGCAGCGCATCAAGAGTTTAAAATAGGCAGCTTAGAAAACGGAAAATGGGCAGACTTTATTTTAATAGACAAAGACTATTTTAAAGCCCCTGTCGATGAGATTTATAAAACACAGGTTTTACAAACTTGGGTAGCTGGAGAATTACGCTATGAAAAAGAAATCGAAGAAGAGAAAATAGATTAAGCCTAAAAAAGGGAATGCTTATGCATTCCCTTTTTCAATATTAACTTTAGGCTGTCGGTAGAGCTTTATAATATGGTACATATTTACCAGCGCTAATAAGCCATTAGTAAACGCAACAGGCACTGCACCAATAGCCACACCGTAAATAGTAAATACAATACAACCAAACATATTATACCAACGCAGTTTTACTACATCGGTCATTGTTAACGATGCAACCAAGAAAGCTGATGCAATATAACCTAAATATTCCCAACTCAATTGTTCTCTCCTACCCTTTAGGTTAGCATTACGCTAATGCTAACGTGTGGCACTTGTCAGTGTTACAACGTTTAATACCAATGCGCAATAATACTCAATCATTTTGTGGGGCTAAACGTGTCGCTACCTGCGTTAAAAAATGCTCATTTACGACTGCATGGATGCAGAAGCAATTGCCGAGAACGACTAAATAGCGATTTTTTGCCTAGCTATCAACACGTTTTCCTAGCCTTAAAATTGATCACTTAATTAGGCGATTGGTATAAAATAAAAAAACTAACTTGCTTAAAAAACCTTAAAAAGTATATTGGTTGTAGCCAATAGCTTCCTAAATCATTACACGGGAAATGAAGGTATTACGTACTTAGCAAGGCTAAATACACTAGCAAGTTAGCGTAAATTCTTAGAGCCTTAATAATATCGTCATTAAGGTGTAATAAATAGGACAATTGTCCGAAGAGCATATTGATGTTTCAATACCATTTTTCTAGTTACCTTGTTGAACAATTACTCACTTTTGCAGGGAGTAGCTATCAACAATCAAAAAAAGAAGTGCTGATCCACCAAGATCAACCACTTAGTAAACTTGTGCTGGTGCGCAGCGGTACTATTTCATTTAGTTATGATGTAGGTAACGGACGCCGCCTATTATTGGGCCAATTAGATTGCAACAACACCCTAATTGGTGAAATAGAAGCATTAAACAATAACCCATGTATTTATACGGTCACCTGTTTTAGCGATGTAACCTATAATTTAATAGAGCTTCGCCACTGGCGAGCATTACTACTCGAAAAGCCAGAGCTGAGCTTATATACCGCGCAAACCATTGCGGCTAAGTTTCAAGAAAACCAAAAAATTAATTTAGATAAGTTACTGCTGCCTTTAAGCTACAACATAGCTAAAGACTGCTTACTACGAGCCGAGAACAATAACCCAACGCTACTGCGCGCATACCCAACCGTTAACGCCGAAGCAGAGCGCTTTGCAACCACTGAGCGAGCTTATCGCCGCGTAGTTACCGAACTTGTTGAAAAAGGCTTAGTGCAGCGCAGCTCCCATGGGCTAAAAGCGGTCGATACGCAAAGTTTAAGTGATTATGTAGACAGTTTTGCGCAGCTGTAAAAAAATCAGAGACACAAAAAAAAGGCCGTAATGGCCTTTTTTAGTTTTTGTGGTATTTATTAGCACTGTGCTATAGCAATCATTTATTTAAAACGAGTACACAAACATGCCCCCGCGCAAATAAACTCCTACTTAACGCTTAGGCAATTACTTATCTAATAAAATATCTTGGATATTTACTAAATCAGATTTACCTTCAATTATTTCATCTGGCGTTAAACCCGATAACTCATGCGGGAACACTAACCACTCTTCTGACTCATGAATAAAGTAATCTGGCACCATCTCTACTTTTGAGTTTTTAGGCTTATAGTACGGACATGCCACACGAATATCGCGTGGTAAGTTTAAGCGCATAAGCTCAGAAAGCTTTTCTTTTAGTGCAAATATACTGCGGCCCGAATCAAACACATCATCAACAATAAGCAGTGAGTCACCTGCATTAGCGTTTTCTACAATGTAGTGTAGGCCGTGTACTTTTATTTCTTTAGATTGCTTGCCAATACCGTAATAAGACGACGTACGCACCGCAATGTGATCAGTCTCAATGCCTTTGTAATCGTAGTATTCTTGCACAGCAATACCAATAGGTGCACCACCTCGCCAAATACCAATTATAAAGTCTGGACGAAAGCCATCTTTATAAACTTGTGCCGCTACGCGGAATGAATCTTCAAGTAGCTGTTGAGCTGTGATGTAGCACTTATCTGACATAGTTTAGAACCCCAGTGGTGAGTATAACATTTGAGTGTAGGCACTTTAGCCAATAATTAAACACCCAAACAGGTATTGGCGAAGGATTTTACCGTAAATAAAAATAAATTGCTTGCCTGCAAATAGCAAAATAGGCACCAATTGGTGCCTATTTTATGTATTAAACGCCTAGTTACGTACTATTAAGCTTTTTCTAACAATGTACGTGCCACTGTTCGCATACCTTGCGTAGTTGCACCTGCAGCCCATTGGCTAGTGCTACCCATATTAAATGCTGCAGCTAAATCAATGTGTATCCAACCTTTACCACCATTTGGTACAAAGCGAGATAAAAAGCCTGCTGCATTTGATGCGCCGCCGTAACCACCACCTTTTTGAGCGCGGCTATTTGCCGTATCAGCATATGGAGATGGGCAGTTTTGCTGGTGCCATTTTTCAAGCGGAAGAGGCCATGCAGCTTCCATTTCTTGCGATGCAAAGTCTTCTACTTCGCGTACCAGCTCTTTATCCAGGGCAAATAATGCGTTGTACTCTTGCCCTACAGCAACGAGTGCAGCACCGGTTAGTGTTGCCGCATCGATAATTAGCTCTGCGCCAGTTTCGCCTGCAGCCATTAGGCCATCGGCAAGCACTAAACGCCCTTCAGCATCGGTGTTTACAATTTCAACGGTTGTGCCATTTTTGTAGGTTAAAATATCACCTAGTTTGTAAGCGTGGCCCGAAATTAAGTTCTCTGCACAGCATAAAAATAGCTTAATGCGTTTTTCTATACCGCGATTAATAGCCAGTGCTAAACCCGCTGTTACCGTTGCCGCGCCCCCCATGTCGCACTTCATTCCTAGCATACCTTCGCTAGATTTAATTGAGTAACCGCCAGAGTCAAACGTAATACCTTTACCTACAAGTGCTGCGCTTACCGGCGCGTTTTCATCGCCTGTTGGGTTGTAATCAAGCTCAAGTAAAACAGGTGGGCGCTCAGAGCCACGGCCTACAGCATGAATACCAATCCACTGTTGCTCTAATAACGCATCGCCTTTAATAATTTGGTAGCTTACATGTTCAGGCGCTAACGATTGAATAAATTCGGCGGCTTTTTCAGCAAGGCTCTCAGGGTAAATGTCATCGGCTGTGCCGTTTACCATTTCTCGTGCCCACGTAGCTGAGGCTTTTAAATGCGCAAGCTCGTTTAGATCTGATTGTGCGTTATCAACAAATTCAACACCATGTAATGATTTAGGTGTTACAAACCCTTGGTAAAAAGCCCATTGGCTTTCTGTGCACCATGTATCGCCCGCAAGCTCAACCTGTTTAACTCCTTGGCTTGCAATTGTTCGCGCCGCTTTTTGAACATTTTTTAATGTTTCTTGCTCAGATAAATGAACCGTTGCGCCTTGCTCGTTAAAAGACAACGCCGCGTTTTCGCCCCAATGGCTTGGTGCTGCTTGCTCGCTTAGTTGAACAACAAATTTTTCACTCATGTTAGAATACCCTTACACTTAAATGTGTCACCGAGTTTACTATAGTGAGTACAAGTTCCCAACAGCTTGAGATAAATAACATAAACCAACGCATCTGCAGCGTTTAGCATTGGAATTTAAATGAAATACACCCCAGTTTTACAGCCCGCCTCGTTATTAAAACGCTATAAACGCTTTTTAGCCGATCTCCAACTTAACGATGGAACTGAATTTACCGCCCACTGCGCCAACACCGGTAAAATGACAGGTTGCGCAGAGCCAGGTTTTAGCGCTTTTTATTCAACCAGCGATAACAGTAAACGAAAATATCCTCAGTCGTTAGAGCTCACTCAAAACTCCCTCTCGCAATTAATATGCGTTAATACCGCCGTGGCAAATAAAGTGGTCGAAGAGGCTATCAACAACCAGGTTATTACAGAGCTTAACGGCTACGAGCAGCTTCAAAGTGAAGTAAAATACGGCAGCGAAAACAGCCGTATCGACTTTTTACTCACCAGTGACAATAAACCCGCTTGCTATGTAGAGGTAAAGTCAGTCACCTTGTTAAGCGAAACCGCACCACAAAGTGGGCAAGGCTACTTTCCGGATGCGCAAACCGTGCGTGGGCAAAAACACATTCGCGAATTAATAGAAATGATCGAACAAGGCCACCGCGCAGTATTACTGTTCGCTGTTTTGCACCAAGGTATTAATACGGTGAGTGCAGCAAGCCACATAGATAAAAAATACAGCGACTTATTAAACCACGCGATTAAAAAAGGCGTGGAGGTATACGCTTATAAGGCATCTATTTCACCAAATGAAGTAACGCTTAGTGAGAAAGTGGCCTTTAAATAAAAAATTTAACTTGCTTTTAAACTTTATGCCCATATAACTAGGCAAGTTTAAATACCGAAATAACGATTAATAAAGCATCAAAATTAAAATATGAGCCTTTTTAGTCAACACACTGGTTGAAGCTAATTCGATTAATTAAAAAATAAATTTGCCTAGGGTATAAGATTCTGCTATTTATACCGCCGGCTAATGCTGAGGCATTAAATTAAGGATTTAGGAGAGAGTTATGCCAGACCAACAAAGACATGGTTTATTGGCTCAAGCCGGTTTAGAACCATACCAAGAAAAGCCGGGCGAAGAGTATATGAATGAAGCACAACGTGCTCATTTTAAAGCGATTTTAGAAGCGTGGCGTAACGACTTACGTAATGAAGTTGACCGCACGAAATCGCATATGCAAGACGAAGCTGCCAACTTTCCTGATCCAGTTGACCGCGCTGCGCAAGAAGAAGAGTTCTCTTTAGAACTTCGTACTCGCGACCGCGAACGTAAACTGATCAAAAAAATTGAAAAAACAATTATCTTAATTAAAGAAGATGATTTTGGCTTTTGTGAGTCATGCGGAATCGAAATTGGTATTCGTCGTTTAGAGGCGCGTCCAACTGCAGATTTATGCGTAGACTGTAAAACCCTTGCAGAAATTAAAGAAAAACAAGCTGGGCGCGGTTAATTAAAATTAGTTAACTATGCCTCCTACAGCCGTTACCACGCCAAAGCGTGACTATCGCGGTCGATTTGCACCGTCTCCTTCTGGGCCACTTCACTTTGGCTCACTTGTGGCGGCTGTGGGCAGCTACCTTGATGCTAAAGTAAATCAGGGTAAATGGTTAGTGCGCATTGAAGATATAGACACCACCCGCGTGGTTAAAAATGCCGACACCCATATTCTAAATACCTTACAAGCCTACGGCCTTTACTGGGACGAATCCGTTGTTTATCAAACTCAGCGCCTACCTCTTTATCAAGAGGTAACAAATAAGCTGATCCACCAACAATGTGTATATGGTTGTCGCTGTTCTCGCAAACAAATAAAAGCCATGGGTGGCATTTACCAAGGTCACTGCAAAACGCTTAACTTATCAACAGAGCAAGGCGCACTTCGTCTTAGCCAACAGCACCCAACATGCCATTTTAACGATTTGATTCAAGGCGATATTACTGTAAATAGTGCATTAGCCCATGAAGATTACATAATAAAGCGCAGTGACGGATTATTTGCCTACCAACTAGTGGTGGTTATTGATGACATTGAGCAAGGTATTAATCGTGTGGTACGTGGCGCCGATTTAATCGAGCCTACAGCACGGCAAATCAGCTTATTTAAACAGCTTAATGCGCCCATTCCCCAATACGCACATTTACCCCTTGCGGTGGCCGAGCCTGGTTTTAAACTCTCTAAACAAAATTATGCGCCCGCTATTAGCACAGACAACCCAAAACCTGCGCTTATTGATGCGTTTGAATTTTTAAACTTACCTGTGCATAGCCAATTGAATGATTTGTCTGTGGAGCAATTAATGGCGTGGGCTATTAACGAATTTAGCTTAACAGCGGTGCCAAACATACCCGAAATTCAAATTTCGCAAGGTCAGCATCCAAACAGCACTAAATTTACGCATTTAAGCAAATAAAAAACTTAAAAACGGCTTAATTTCAGTCCATCAACTTAATTTTTATACCGCGCTGGTATATGATAGCCGCCTAAATAGAGGCTATTTACAATAAATACAAAGCACCGCACTATAATACCTAATTTATGTGCTTTTTGATTGCGATGACCAGCCAATCATCATTTCTGTAGGAGACAGATTATTATTTCCAAGCTTTTTCAATTTTGCAGGCAAATAATCGGCCCAAATGCCGATGTGCAAAGCACTCACACAAGTGATGAACCGGTTGTTGTAACACGCGGCGAACATGGTATTTCACGTAAACAATTTAGCCCAAATGCAATCAAAGTACTTTACCGTTTAAAAGACGGTGGTTACGACGCTTACCTTGTAGGTGGTTGTATTCGCGATATATTGTTAGGTCAACAACCAAAAGACTTTGACGTTGTTACCAATGCCACCCCAGAGCAAGTTAAAAAACTATTTAGAAATTGCCGCCTAATTGGTCGTCGTTTTCGCTTAGCACATATTGTTTTTGGTCGCGAAATTATAGAAGTAGCCACCATGCGCGGGCACCACGAAGCGCAAGAAGACAAAAACCAAATTAGCCAATCAAGCGAGCACGGGCAGTTACTGCGCGATAACGTGTTTGGTAGCATTGAAGAAGACGCCGAGCGCCGTGATTTTTCTATCAACGCGCTGTATTACTCTATTAACGATTTTTGTATATACGATTACGCCAATGGCTTAGCGGCTATACAAGCAAAACAAATTGAGTTAATTGGCGACCCAGAAACACGCTACCGCGAAGACCCTGTACGTATGCTACGTGCGGTACGCTTTGCAACTAAGCTTGATATGAGCATAGCGCCAAAAAGCGAAAAGCCAATTACTGCGCTTGCCAGCCTACTTGATAACATTCCGCCAGCGCGTTTATTTGAAGAAGTTCTAAAGCTGTTTTTAAACGGTAAAGCCGAAGCTAACTATTTAATGCTACGCCAATACGGCTTATTTAAGTCGTTATTTCCGGTGCTTGATAAAATTTTAGATAAAAACCCTGACGGCTTAGAAGCTGCGTTTATTCAGCAAATGTTTCAAAACACCGATAAACGCATTAATGCAGATAAAAAAGTAACGCCTGCGTTTATATTTGCTGCTTTAATGTGGTTTCCGCTGCTTGAGCGCACAACTAAAATTAAACAACAAGAACAGCTGTCTTACTTTGATGCCTTTGCTCAAGCCATGAATAAAGTACTGAGCGAAAATGCCCAGCATATAGCAGTACCTAAACGCTTTACCTTAGGCGCACGCGACATTTGGCATATACAGCAACGTTTAGATAAACGTGCCGGCCAACGCGCTTACAGACTTACCCAGCAGCCACGATTTAAAGCCGCTTATGACTTTTTATTATTACGAGTGGATGCCGGTGAGCACCAACATAGTGAGCTTGCCCAGTGGTGGACACAATACTTGAGCCTAGATATTAATGGCCAAAAAGAAATGGTAAAAAACCTAGGCCACCAAGGTGGACCAAAACCACGTAAACGTCCGCGCCGTCGCACCACTAAAAAGCCAGCTGAGTAATTGCATGCAGTGTGTATATTTGGGTTTAGGTGCCAACCTAAACTCACCCAAAGAGCAGCTTAATAACGCCGTTTGTGCGCTTAAAAAGCTGCCTCATTGTGAATTTATAAGTGTATCGCATTACTATGCAAGCAAACCAATGGGCCCACAAGATCAACCCGACTATGTAAATGCCGTAGCGTGTATTAAAACCGCGCTTGAACCTGAGCAATTACTTGATTTAACTCAAGCCATAGAGCTTGAACATGGACGGGTAAGAAAAGCCGAACGTTGGGGGCCGCGTACGCTCGATATAGATACCTTACTGTTTGGTCAGCAAGTGATTAATACCCAGCGCTTAACTGTGCCACATTATGGCCTGTGCGAACGTGAGTTTGTAGTTTACCCTTTACTTGAGCTTGCCCCAGAACTGATTTTACCAAGCGGCATTGCATTAAAAACCATTGCGCAAGACTTACCGCTCAACGACTTACAACAATTACCTCTGTAATTAACCAAGGCTTATGCCTGCGAGGATATTATGTCTAAAATAACCGTTTCTACTTTAAATAAAATGAAAGCAGAAAATAACAAAATCACCGCATTAACCGCTTACGATGCCAGTTTTGCTAAGTTATTTCATGATAACGGTGTGGACGTTATTTTAGTTGGCGACTCTTTGGGCATGGTGCTGCAAGGTGGCGACGATACCCTAGGCGTAACCAATCAAGATATAGCCTATCATACCCGCTGTGTACGCGGTGGCAGCCGTGAGCTTTTTGTAATAGCCGATATGCCCTTTATGAGCTATTCAAACGTTAGCGACACCTGTAAAAATGCAGCAGAGTTAATGCGTGCAGGCGCTAATATGGTAAAACTTGAAGGCGGTGAATGGCTTTACGACAGCATTAAAAGTTTAACGCAGCAAGGGATTCCTGTTTGTGGCCATTTAGGATTAACGCCGCAATCAGTACACGTATTTGGTGGCTTTAAAATTCAAGGCCGCGAAGACGACAAAGCGCAAAAAATGATTGATGATGCAAAAGCCCTAGAAGCCGCAGGTGCTCAATTATTAGTGCTTGAGTGTATCCCAAGTGCGCTCGCTAAACGCATTACCGATGCCGTCACCATTCCTACCATAGGTATTGGCGCAGGTAATGTAACGGATGGCCAAATACTGGTAATGCACGACTTAGTCGGTATTTCGGCAGGATACATTCCTAAATTTTCTAAAAACTTTTTACTGGAAACTGGCAACATGCCAGATGCAGTTAAAAAATATTGTACAGACGTTAAAAGTGGCGCATTTCCAAGCGCCGAACATGAGTTTAAATAATGCAGTCAATTACTGAAATTAAATCATTACGTAGTCAAATTAAAGCTTGGCGCCAAGCAGGTTTAAGCGTGGCTTTAGTGCCAACCATGGGCAACTTACACCGCGGCCACTTTTCATTGGTTGAAAAGGCAAAAACAATGGCCGATAAGGTGGTTGTGAGTATTTTTGTCAACCCAATGCAATTTGGTGCCAACGAAGACTTAGATAGCTACCCGCGTACATTAAACGAAGACAAACAAGGCTTAGCCGACTTAAACACCGATATTGTGTTTACCCCAAGCGTAGACACCATTTACCCAAATGGGCTTGGTGAGCAAAGCTTTGTAGATGTACCAGGCGTATCTATGGGGTATTGTGGCGGCACGCGCCCAGGACACTTTAGAGGCGTAGCCACGGTAGTGACTAAGTTATTTAATTTAGTACAACCAGATTATGCATGCTTTGGCGAAAAAGACTTTCAGCAGCTGCAAGTGATTAAAACCATGGTACGCGATTTATCAATTCCGGTTGAAATTGTTGGTGTACCGACCATGCGTGAAGTTTCAGGCTTAGCTATGAGCTCGCGAAATGGCTATTTATCTGCAGAGCAAAAAGCCACGGCTACCGCATTATTTAAAACACTAAACAGTTGCGCTGAGCAGCTCAAAGCAGGCAATACCGATTACAAAGCACTTGAGCAAAGCGCACAGCTTAGTTTAGAGCAAGCCGGCTTAAAGCCTGATTATTTTGAGATAGCTCAACGAGATACATTAAAAGCTGCTACACTTGATGATACACAACTTGTTATTTTAGCTGCCGCCTTTTTAGGCAATGTTAGATTAATCGACAACTTACAAGTTGAGATTTAACAAAAGCGCAGTTCAACGTTAAGGATAAGCATGCAAACATTTATTAAAACGAGTGCCCTCGCCCTTTCATTTTCATTGTTAGCAGCTTGCCAAAATCAAGTGAAAAACCCTGAGTTAAACCAATGCGCACAACAAAACTATCAGTGCGAAAATAGTTGCGATCAGCAATCGATTGACAAAGGGTTAAAACAGCAAGTGTGCTCTGCCAAATGTGTAGAGAGCTATAATCAGTGTAAAGCACAAGCGCAAAAGCTGACTGATCTGTAATCGCTTTTTAGTAAGTTAGTCTGTTTTACGCTTTAAAATTTTACACACAAAAAAAACCGCTCATTGAGCGGTTTTTTTATTGGTTGGGTTTAAATTATAAACCTAACTTTTTAAGCTCTGCTTCTACTAACTTAGCAGATAGTGGTACGTAACCATCTTTTTCAACGATTTTTTGACCGTCTTTAGAAAGTACCATTTTTAAGAACTCAGCTTCAATTGGTGAAAGCGGCTTATTAGGGTGCTTGTTCACGTAAACGTATAAGAAACGAGAAAGTGGGTATTTACCTTTAGCAACATTATCAAGCGTTGCATCTACGTAGTTAGTGCCTTTTTTAGATAAAGGAACCGTACGTACACCCGACGTTTTGTAACCAATGCCTGAGTAACCAATCGCGTTTAATGAAGATGAGATTGACTGTACAACAGAGGCTGAACCTGGTTGCTCATTTACGTTGTTACGGAAGTCACCTTTACACAGCGCTTTCTTTTTAAAGTAACCGTAAGTACCTGATACAGAGTTACGTCCGTATAATTGAATGTCTTTTGCAGCCCAGTCGCCCGTTAGGCCAACATCGCTCCAGCGGTTAACTTGCTCAGACGCACCACATTTACGAGTAGATGAAAAAATAGCATCTACTTGGTCAATACGTAAGCCTTCAATTGGGTTATCTTTGTGTACAAATACCGCTAATGCATCAATCGCTACACGCACTTCTGTAGGCTTGTAACCGTAGCGTTTTTCGAACGCTTCGATTTCTTTTGATTTCATTTTACGGCTCATAGGACCCATGTTAGAGGTGCCTTCGGTAAGCGCTGGTGGAGCAGTAGACGAACCTGCCGCTTGAATTTGAATATTTACATTTGGGTAAATACGTTTGTACTCTTCAGCCCAAAAAGTCATCATGTTAGCTAAAGTATCAGAGCCTACAGATGAAAAGTTACCTGAAACGCCGTTAATTTTTTGATATTCAGGAATTGCATCGTCAAGAGCAACAGCCTGTGCAGATACTAATGTTGTAACAGCCACACCCATTGCGGCAACTAAGTTTTTAAATTTCATGCGGGGTTCTCCGATTTGTTCGTCCCATTTCCTAACTGTCGTCTACTGTAAAGTGAGTAGATGACAGTTACATTACTCTTAAATGACACTTTTATGACTTTGGTTTTTATTGCCTTTAACTTGCTAAGTTAACAAGCTTATCCTTTGAAAAGTCGAAAGAAAAACACGAGCCTTTACCAAGCTCACTGCTTATATTTAATTTACTATCGTGGCGTGTAAGCACATGTTTAGTAATTGCTAAGCCTAAACCTGAGCCACCGGTTGTGCGACTCCTTGCTTTATCTACGCGGTAAAAGCGCTCAGTTAAACGATTTATATGCTCTGGTGCAATACCATCGCCATTGTCATTTACACTAAAGTGCGCAAGCCCCTCTTTGCGCTGCCAGGTAACAACAATTTTTCCGCCCGCTTTAGTGTAATGTATAGCGTTAAACACTAAATTAGAAAACGCACTGCGTAGCTCATCTTCAGAGCCTTTAATATCAAGCTCGTTATCTATATCAAAAATAAGCTCATGGCCTTTATCTTGATTTATAGACTGCGCTTCGGTTTTAATGTAGTTGAGCATTTGCGGCACATTAATGGCTTTGTCGTTGTCTTGCCTACGCGCCCCTTCAATACGCGAAAGAGATAAAAGCTGATTAACTAAGCTGTCCATACGCTTACATTGCTCAAGCATGGTATTTTGCGCTTTATTCCACATTGCAGGCGGTGGCATCATATCGCCATCCATCATTTCAAGGTAGCCAGTAACAACCGTAAGCGGCGTACGCAGCTCATGCGATACATTGGCAACAAAGTCTTTGCGCATTTGCTCTAGCTGCTTTAGGCGTGTTACATCACGTACCACCACCATAAGCTGCGTGTTGGCATACGGCATTACCCTAAATTCAAGCACTTGGTCAACAATATGCCCGTTATCAAGCTCTAATGGCTCTTCAAATTCACCGCGCAGCATGTACTTGGCAAATTTAGGTTCGCGTATTAGGTTATCTAGGCGCTGGCCATGATCGGTCGGCCATTGTAGCCCCAATACTTTAAGTGCAAGTTGGTTACACCAGACAATGCTTAAATCACTTTGCAACACCACTACGGCATCGGGTACGGCTTCAGCTCCATCGCGAAAGCGACGAATTAAATCGGCCAGTTCATTGCGTTTTTTACGATTACGGTGCTGTAAATGATAAATGCCTTCAAATACTTGTTCCCACGCACCCTCGCCTTCTGGTGGGTTAAAGCTACGTTGATTTAAAAGCCAATCGCTTAAGCGATAAAGTTGATGATAATGCCAGACTAAAAGAGAAGAAGTGCCTAAAAATAAAAGCAAAAATGGCGCACCAATAAGCACACCAACTAATAACAGGGGTAAAAAATAGATAAACAGACGTTTTACTAACGCCTGTTTATTAATAACTCGATACATACACTCACTTTACCTTTGAGTAGTAATTTATGCGTACTCACACCCTAGCTGCGGTACCTTATAATTTACTAGAAAAACGATAACCTGCACCACGTACTGTTTGTACTAAGCGATCATGCCCCAGCGGTGCAATCGCTTTGCGTAAACGACGTATGTGCACATCAACTGTACGGTCTTCTACGTACACATTAGTTCCCCAAACATGGTCAAGCAGTTGCTCACGGCTATAAACACGCTCTGGGTGAGTCATAAAAAAATGTAATAATCTAAATTCGGTTGGGCCCATATCAAGCTCGCTTCCCTCTGAGGTAACGCGGTGCGATATTGGGTCTAAACGCAAGCCATGTACTTCTATAGCTTCTTCTAATGAGGTAGGCGATACACGGCGAATAACCGCTTTAATACGAGCCATTAACTCTTTAGGTGAAAAAGGTTTAGTGACGTAGTCATCTGCCCCTACTTCTAGGCCGCGTACTTTGTCTTCTTCTTCGCCGCGGGCTGTAAGCATAATGATTGGAATTTGGCGTGTGTATTCACTTTGCTTAAATTGCTTAGCAATTTGAATACCGCTACCGCCTGGTAACATCCAATCGAGTAAAACCATATCTGGGTATGGTTCAACCATAGCTGCAATTGCAGAATCGTAATCTTCTGCTTCAATTGCTTGAAATCCATTTTGCTCTAAAACAAAAACTAACATCTCTCTGATAGGAGCTTCATCATCTACGACTAGTACTTTACGTGACATTCCAAATTATCTCTTACGCTATCGAATTAGTTTTCATTATTATGACTAAGTATGACATTTTTATGAAAGTGTAACGTGTAAATTAAAATCCTGATAAAAAAAACACAAAATAGTGACAAAAAACCTCATTAACGTCATATTTTTAAAACTATTTTGCAAATTACGGTTAATCAAAACATATTTACAAAAAGATGACAGTTTTATTTCTAAGTAGATATTCATGGCGGGATCATTACTTTACTAACACAGTAAAAAACCAGGTACGAAACTGAGTTTGCACTGGAAGATGTCATTACGTGGTTAAAAATAGATCTGTTTTTTACTAAGCAGCCTATAAAAAGATCAGATTTTTACTAAGCCGATCGGGTTTGGGATCACGGTTATACTTAGTCAAACAACTAAGCACCTGATCTATTGTACAAATAAAAAACGATCTGATTGATTGAGCGCCTAACGTGGCGTAAATTTATGCGCTAGTTGGTAAATAAATGATCCGAATGCGGGGCGGTTAGTAAATCAGTGATCCCATTTTATTAAGTTGGTACAACAGTGATCCCAGTACTTTATGGTATAAAAAACCAGCTGGATTACGCCAGCTGGTTTTTATAACGCTATTTATTAATCAAAGATCATTATTTAATTTGTGGGTCTAACTCACCACTCAAATACTTAAGGTGCATGTCATCAAGTGAAATTGGCTTAATTTTACCTGCTTGACCAGCCGTACCAAACGCGTTGTAACGCGCAACACAAATCTCTGTCATTGCTTTAGTTGCTTCTGCTAGGTATTTACGCGGATCGAAGTTAGATGGGTTAAGCGCCATATGACGGCGAATAGCACCGGTAGAGGCCAAGCGTAAATCGGTATCAATATTTACTTTACGTACACCGTATTTGATCCCTTCTACAATTTGCTCAACAGGTACACCGTACGTTTCAGGAATTTCGCCACCGTATTGATTTATGATCTCTAACCACTCTTGTGGTACAGACGACGATCCGTGCATTACTAAGTGCGTGTTCGGGATACGTGCGTGAATTTCTTTAATACGATCAATCGCTAAAATGTCATCTGTGGGTGGGCGCGTAAATTTGTACGCACCGTGCGATGTTCCACAAGCAATTGCCAAGGCATCAACATGGGTTTTATTTACAAAATCAGCGGCTTCTTCTGGGTCGGTAAGCATTTGATCAGTAGTTAGTTTACCTTCTGCGCCTACACCATCTTCTTCGCCCGCTTCACCGGTTTCAAGTGAGCCAAGTACACCTAGCTCGCCCTCTACCGATACGCCACAAGCATGTGCCATAGCCACGGTTTCGCGTGTTACTTCTACATTATATTCGTAGCTTGATGGGGTTTTTCCGTCAGTCATTAATGAGCCATCCATCATAACTGATGAAAAACCAAGTTGAATTGAGCGTTGGCAAACACCGGGTGAGGTACCGTGATCTTGGTGCATTACTACTGGAATGTGCGGCCATTCTTCAACGGCTGCTAAAATCATGTGGCGGATAAATGGAGCACCAGCATAAGCACGTGCGCCTGCTGATCCTTGAACAATTACTGGGCTGTTTGTTTTATCAGCCGCTTCCATTATTGCGCGCATTTGCTCTTGGTTATTCACGTTAAAGGCTGGAACGCCGTAACCGTGTTCAGCTGCATGATCTAAAAGTTGTCGCATACTGATTAAAGCCATTGGGTATTCTCCAATTTATCGACAGCAGTCTCCTGCCATCTAGTTTGAACGGATATGTTAGTTTGACGCAATCACTGCGCCACAAAATAAAGCAATTTACACTGCTTAGTTTTGTCTTAATTAACTATTAAATAAGGGTGAGAGGTATTTAATAATTAATCGTTGGTGAGGGTTTCCCCTCACCAAATGCGGCTAAAATTTATTATTTAGCGCGCGACTCTAGCATTTCTACTGCTGGAAGTTTTTTGCCTTCTAAAAACTCTAAGAACGCACCACCACCGGTAGAAATGTAAGATACTTTATCGGCAATGCCGTATTTATCAATTGCCGCTAAAGTGTCACCACCGCCTGCAATCGAAAACGCATTAGAGTTAGCAATTGCCTGGGCAATAGCACGTGTACCATTACCAAACTGATCAAACTCAAATACGCCAACTGGGCCATTCCATACAACAGTACCGGCGTTTGCAATAATTTTTGCAAGCTGGCTGGCTGTATCAGGGCCAATATCAAAAATCATGTCATCGCTTGTTACTTCGCTTACATCTTTAAGCGTAGCGACTGCAGAGTCTGAAAATTCATTACCTACTACAACATCGGTCGGTACCGGAATTTCACCATCGTTTGCTTTAGCTGCTGCACATAAACGATTTGCTTCATCCATTAAATCAGCTTCATAAAGTGATTTACCAACCGGATGACCCGCAGCTGCAATAAAGGTATTAGCAATACCGCCACCTGTTACAAGCTGATCTACAATCGTTGAAAGCGAGTCTAAAACAGTTAATTTAGTTGATACTTTAGAACCACCTACAATAGCCACTAATGGGCGTGCTGGGTTATCTAGTGCTTTACCTAGTGCTTCAAGTTCTGCTGATAATAACGGGCCAGCACAGGCAACATCTGCAAATAAGCCAACGCCATGAGTAGACGCTTGTGCGCGGTGAGCGGTGCCAAATGCATCCATTACATACACATCACACAGGGCAGCAAGTTGTTTTGATAAGGCTTCGTCGTTTTTCTTCTCGCCTTTATTAAATCGTACGTTTTCAAATACAACTACTTCGTTATCGGCAACTTCAACGCCGTTTAAGTAATCTTTTTCAAGGCGGACATTTTGCTCAAGTGCGTCGTTTAGGTAATCGGCTACAGGGGCAAGTGAAAATTCGTCATCGTACTCGCCTTCCGTAGGGCGGCCAAGGTGCGACATAACCATTACTTTAGCGCCTTTTTCAAGAGCTAGCTTAATAGTAGGTAGTGCAGCACGAATACGTGCATCTGAGGTCACTTTACCTGCTTTAACTGGTACATTTAAATCTTCACGAATTAATACGCGCTTGCCGTTTAAATCTAAATCTGCCATTTTTATGACCGACATAACATCTCCTTAGTTAACGATACTTGAACCTGAAAAATAAATTTTAAAATTATTATAAAATGTTTACTTAGCCATCATCGCACGTGCTGTATCTAGCATGCGATTGGCAAAACCCCATTCGTTATCACACCAAACAAGTAACTTTATCAGGCGTTTGTGACTAACACGTGTCTGCGTGCCATCAATAATACAAGAATGTGGGTCGTGATTAAAATCAACCGATACCAATGGCTCTTCGGTGTAACTTAATATACCTTCTAAGCGGTCTTTTGCTTGGGCTTTAAGTGCCGTATTTACCGCCTTTAAATCTACATCGGCATTTACTGTAACACTTAAATCCATTGCCGTTACGTTAATTGTCGGCACGCGAACCGCAATGGCTTCAAAGCGCCCTTCAAATTTGGGTAAAATGCGGTCTATTCCTCGTGCTAATTTTGTATCAACCGGAATAATAGACTGACTCGCAGCGCGGGTACGACGTAAATCATGATGGTACGCATCAATCACTTGTTGATCGTTCATCGACGCGTGAATAGTGGTAATAGCACCCGATTCAATGCCAAACGCATCATCTAGCACTTTAATAACAGGCACCACACAGTTTGTAGTACACGAGCCGTTAGATACAATAGTGTGCTCGTGTTTGAGCTCATCGTCGTTAATGCCATACACAATGGTGGCATCTACATCGTTATCAGCTGGGTGCGAAAACAACACCTTTTTAGCACCCGCAGTAATGTGTAATTGTGCATGCTCGCGCGAGTGATAAACACCGGTACATTCAAGCACAACATCTACATCTAGGGTTTGCCAAGGCAATTCTACTGGGTTTTCTTCACAAAATAGTGCAATGGTATCGCCTGCAACGCTAATGGTGTCTTCACCAAGTTTTACAGGAAAAGAAAAACGACCGTGGGACGTGTCGTATTTTAATAAATGAGCAATAGCTTCAGGGTCAGCAAGTTCGTTAATCGCAACAATTTTTATCTCGTTGCTCAAACCTGACTCGTACAACGCGCGGACAATATTTCGACCAATACGACCAAAACCATTAATTGCAAGTTTGATTGCCATGAAATATAAAATCCACTCTCTTTACGTGCAGACAAAGGCATCGATGCCTTTTAGATGGCTGTATTGTAATCGACCTTGAACATTATTATAAGAGGGAGCGATTAGAAACTTTAAATTAACCCAAAAGTAGCTAATTTACTTGGCTACTTTTAGGCATAAAGCGAGCTTGCTTTATTGCTTACTGTAGTGCTTTTAAAGCATTAATTATATCTTGCGGCTCTGAGCGGGTGCGGTAATCAACATCGACATAGCGCCACGTCACTTTACCTTCGCTATCTAAAACAAACGTGGCAGGGATAGGTAAAATACTGCCGTTGCCGTTATTAAGCGACTCTAAATCAAGGCCGCGGTCTTCGCGCATATGATCTAATAAAAATGCAGGTACTTGCCACGCAACGCCATAGCTTTCTGCTACATCTGCATTTTGGTCACTCAGCACGACAAAATCCATATTACGTATGTCGTTTTCGCTCATTGAGCCATCGGGCGCTTGTGGGCTAATAGCCACCAGCTGTGCGCCTAATGCGTGAATTTCAGGTAGGCGTGACTGCAATGCTTTTAGCTGTAAATTACAATAAGGGCACCAACTACCACGATAAAAAGTTATAACCACAGGCCCTTTTGCAAGTAGCTCATCTAATAAAACTTGCTCACCGTGCTGGTTCGGCAGTTCAAAGCGTGGGGCATTTTGATCTAAATTAAGTGCATTTGCCCCTTCTTGAAACGCTTTTGCCTGAGCAATGGTTTCATCAACGCCTTTCATAAAATCAGGGTTACCTTTTCGCCCTGCTGCTACTTTTGCCTCGGTTTGTGCTTTTAATGTGTTGCTTTCATCGCTCATAGTATTGCTACCTTCAAATTAATCAAAAACATAAAACTAGCTTACAGTACGAACATGTATTTGAAATGAAATTATTAATTTAATCAGTTATATCTAAATCAAACACCACGTTTATGGATGATTTAAAGCTTATTGTTGCCTGTAAATCGTTACTACGTATTTGAGGAAAAGAATTATCATCTTGCTGCGCCCTGTGCATCTTGGTTATGGCTGTACTAAAACCACTGTCATAGTTGTTTTTAGTTGAGCGAATAGTGCGTACTTCACCTACTTTTGCATTGAATGAATCAGCAAGTAAATCCGCTTTTATTTTTGCATCTTCAATTGCTAACTGTGTGGCTTGCGCTTGTAATTGCTCAAATTTTGAAGATAAAAGCTCAATATTTTGAATGGCATTTACTTCTTGGTTCAATAAAAAATCTGTTAAATCGCTCACACGCTCAATACTGTTTAGCGTTACTTCAAACGTTCTTATCGCTGCATATTCGCTAAGGGCCTGATGCCCTGTTTCAATATAATCCATTCCTGTTTTTTCAATTTTAACGTTTGAGGCAACTACGTCATCGGCGCTTATTTCAAATTGATTGAGCCCATCTATTAATAACTTCACTTTATTCTCAAGCGCGTTATTGGCGGCTTTCGGCTCATTTTTAACACTATTCACCTTAAATAGTATTTTAGCCATGTCAGGCTCAACTAATACCTCAGCAGTGCCTTGTACTGAGATATGACGATTGGCAGGTAAGCTCGAATTAGCAAAAGCGATGAGTGGCAAAAAGAGTAGAGCAATAGCGGTAATGAGTTTCACGTCGTTCCTTAAAGTAGTTAGTTAAATAATGATTACGTAACCGTACCTATAATCATACAGTTGAAAATAAAAGTAAACTGCCCTTTATTGTAGGCAAGAGTATACCTCGCGCTGCATAAAGCCGCGCCTACAGCCAACCTAGGTTAACTCACCCACTTTTAGCTCTTTACCACGGTTTATTTGGTAGCACTGGGCTAGTAGTAATTCGGCGGTGGCCTGTGCGTCTGTAAGTGCGTTATGGCAATGATAGCTTGGTAACTCATAACGTTTGCGACACGCACTTAGGGTTAAATCATCTTGTTTTATTTCTGCGCCTTGGCAAATAAGGCGCTTTTTTTCTATGTGGAGGGTGTCGAGTATTAGCTTAGGTTGTGCGTTTATATTGGAACCTTTAAGGGCTGCTTTTAAAAACCCCCAATCCAGTATGGCGTTATGAAAAACCAAAATATGGTCACTAAAATCACGGCTTAGCTGCGTTAATATAGTGTGCAGGCTTTGCCCTTTAGCCACAGTGTCGTCAATAATGCCGTGAAAAACAGGGCTTTGGTCTAAGCGTTTAACGTTTTTATTAATTAAATGCTGAGACTCACTCATTTTTATACATTGGTTATCTATTTTTACCCAGGCTACTGAGACAATTTCATGCTGGTTTACATCAAGCCCAGTAAGCTCTAAATCAATCACTAAATAGCGTTGCGTTAACGCATTTTGACTTAAAAGATTACGCCTTTTTATATACTTACTGAGCCATTTTTTTACCACAGCGCTTACCTCTTGTTACAAACTGCCACGGGCAAATTTAAACGCCGCGGCTTGCTGCGCTTGTTTTACTAAATAAAAAGCCTCTTTAAGCTGATGACGCTCTAATGAACTTAATTTATCGGGGTTTATGCAGTTACTTGGCAAACCTTCTTCGTTTATTTGCGTACTAAAACGCAACTGAGTTAAAAATCGCCAGCAATCTTTTAAATTATAAATATCGTCTTTATTTAGCAGTGAATGCTTAAGTAAAGCATCTAAACGCTCTTGGGTATTGGCGCGTTTTATGCCTGCTTTTAACGCATATAAACGCACTATGTCGTTAATGATCACCACACCACGCTTTTTTAAATCAATGTATTTATGGTTGTTATCATTTTTTTGCGTTTTAAGTTTATTAAATAAACCAATAGGCACTGAGCTGGCTCTTATGTCGGTTGCCATAGCAGCATAAAATAACTCATCGCGCGATATTCTGTTTAACTGCTCGCAAAAGCCGCTGTATAGAGCATTGGAGCCTTCAATAAAGCGCAAATCAAAAAATATTTTGCAGTTAAGCATGGCGTTAGGCGTTGGGCTTTTTATCCATTTAAAAAAGCGCTCGCACCAACTACTCACACTCATTCTGCACTCATCGCTGCTGGCCATAATATTCCCCGGGCAACGCCTAATGCCGCATTCTACTAACTGCTCACATACAAACTCCCCCATGTGTTTAAAGTAAGCTTGGTGTTGCTCGCTTAAATCATCTGGTAGCAATAAGCCATTGTCTTGATCTGAATGTAGGGTTTGCTCTTCGCGTGCTTGCGAGCCAAAACATATAAAGCAAAAACTGGTGGGCGCTGCGCCATTTTCTTCTTGAAATAAATGAATAAGACGCGAGGTGAGTGCATCGGTTAAGCCGCTGAGCAACTTACCAATTAGCGATATGTCTTCTATGTTGTATGAAAAACTACGTAGTAACTCAGGGATTTCGCCCGCATAACGTTTTAAATCGGCAATGCTGTGGGCTTTATAAATGCGGCCAATAAGCTGCACAGGGTCGCTTTTTTGCTGGCGAAGTAAATCTGTACTGGTAAGCATACCCAAAGGCTTATGGTTTTCATCAAGCACAGGTAAATGATGAATATTGTATTTAAGCATTAAATGCAAAGCAGAAAACACCCGATTGTTTTCAAATATAAATTTAGGCTTTGCACTCATTATGCTGCTAACCGCATCTTGCGGATCGACTTCATCGGCCAGTACACGGTTACGTAAGTCGCGGTCGGTCACTACGCCAACTAAAATGGCGTGTTCGGTGATCATAATTGACGATACACCGTGTTTTTTCATTTTTTTAGCGGTTTGCCTAATACTGGCATCGGGGGCTAAGGTTATGGCGGTGCGGGTCATCAGCTCAGATATTCTGCGCTCAGACCAGCTATCGTTTTTACTTTTATAATGTGATGAAAGTAAACGATTGGCGTGCGCGCGTACAAAATATTGCTCAAACGGTTTGTATTGATGACGTAAAAAGTCAAAATGCGTTTGCGCAAGCATATACACTATGCCCTCTTTTTGTACCTGTAACCTATTTTGAATCGCCTCTCCGGTTAACAAAGAAGGATAGCCAAAGTAATCCCCCTGCGCTAAACGCTTTACTACATCACCTTTTGCATCCACTAGGTCGTATAAACCAGAGCGAATTAAAAAAAGCTTTGGGGTTTGCGTTTGCAGCCACTGCGCTTGGTTTTCTCGGGTTAAATAAACACTATCAATATGGCTTACAAAATACTCACACGCACTGTCGTGTAGCATGCTAAATGGTGCCTGCATACACACAAACTGGGCAACTTCCTGCTGCTCTACACTCATTGCTGTACTCTTAAAAAGTATACACAAAACCTAATGTACTCATTATTTGAACAAATAAAAAGCCCGACTAAAGTCGGGCTTTTGGTGCTTTATTTTTAAGTAGGCTTAGCGCATTAATGAGCGTGTGCTTCACCTGACCCTTTAGGATTACGAATACCTTCCACCATTTGTTGTATTTCAAGCGGTGTCGATTTTGTTAATTTAAGTACGGTTGCAGCAACCACAAAGTTAATGATCATCCCTACTAAGCCAATTCCTTCGGGCGAAATACCTAAGAACCAATTTTCTGGGCTATTAAGCTCAGGGCTTACAAATTTAAAGAAGATAATATACGCAGCGGTAAAGCCTATACCGGTCACCATGCCAGCAATTGCGCCTTCTTTATTCATTGTTTTAGAGAATATCCCCATAATAATTGCTGGGAAGAAACTCGCCGCCGCTAAACCAAAGGCAAAGGCGACCACCGATGCAACAAACCCAGGCGGGTTAATCCCAAAGTAAGCCGATATAACAATGGCAATCATCGCGGCTAACCGAGCAGCTAGTAGCTCTTGTTTATCGCTTATGTCGGGTTTAAGGGTTCGTTTAAGTAAATCGTGCGACACTGATGTTGAAATAACCAGCAATAACCCCGCCGTGGTTGAAAGCGCAGCAGCAATACCACCGGCCGCTACTAATGCGATTACCCATGCTGGTAAATCAGCAATTTCAGGGTTAGCCAGTACCATAATATCGCGGTCTACTTTTACTTCGTTTGCGCTAGTTGGGTCTTCTACCTTGCCGGCGGTGTAAAACATTTTGCCGTCGCCGTTTTTATCATTAAAGGTAATTAAGCCCGTGCGTTCCCAGTTTTTGATCCACGCTGGTGCTTGTGCGTACTCTGTACCGCTACCATCTTTACCGTTAATGGTGTCAATCATGTTTACGCGTGCAAACGAGGCAACCGCCGGTGCAGTAGTGTAAACAATGGCAATAAATACCAGTGTCCACGCTGCTGAAATACGGGTATCTTTAACGCGAGGTACAGTGAAAAAGCGAACAATTACATGCGGTAAACCAGCAGTACCCACCATTAAAGCGCCAGTAATAGCAAATACGTCAATCATGCTTTTAGAGCCTTCGGTGTATTGTGCAAAGCCCAGCTCTGCGCTTAACCCGTCTAGCTTATCAAGTACATACATGCCTGAGCCATCACTCAATGTGGCACCAAAGCCGGTTTGCGGGAAGAAGTGGCCTGTCATCATCATTGAAATAAAGATAGCGGGCACAAGGTAGGCAAACACAAGCACACAGTACTGCGCTACTTGCGTGTAAGTAATGCCTTTCATGCCGCCAAGTACCGCATAAAAGAATACAATCACCATTCCAATGTAAACACCGGTTTCAATTTCTACTTCTAAAAAGCGCGAAAATACCACGCCTACGCCACGCATTTGCCCAGCAATGTAAGTAAAACAAATAAAGATGGCACACAAAATAGCAACAACACGTGCTGTTTGTGAGTAGTAACGGTCGCCTATAAAGTCAGGTACAGTGAATTTGCCAAATTTACGTAAGTAAGGCGCTAAACACATAGCGAGTAATACATAGCCGCCAGTCCACCCCATTAAGTAAACACCGCCATCGTAACCTGCAAACGAAATAATACCCGCCATTGAAATAAACGATGCTGCGCTCATCCAATCGGCTGCGGTTGCCATACCATTGGCAAGCGGAGGTACGCCGCCCCCTGCCACGTAAAACTCATTTGTAGAGCCTGCACGCGCCCAAATTGCAATGCCGATATAAAGCGCAAAACTTAAACCAACAATTATAAATGTGAGTGTTTGAACATCCATTACCTAGCTCCTATTCGTCTACGCCGTATTTTTTATCTAACGTGTTCATTTTGAAAACGTAAACAAAAATCAAAGCTACAAAGGTGTAAATAGCGCCCTGTTGTGAAAACCAGAAGCCAAGTTTAAACCCAAAAAAACGTACTTCATTCAGTACATCTACCAGTAATATGCCAAAGCCAAATGAGACCACAAACCACACTGCTAGTAACTTAAACAGTAGTGAAATGTTTTCTGCCCAATAAGCTTTTGCTTGTTCTTCATCTTTAAAAGCCATTTTTATTTTCCCCTTTAAGCATTGCATAATTGCAATGAGTGGTTTTTTTATAGTCGGTTATTAATTTAGCAACGCGGCGTGAAGAGTGAAGTGAGACCATAGTCGTAACAGCCTGTTAACGTTTACGTAAACTGCAAATGCAATTGTATTTAAAAATACAATTACACATAATTTTCAGTGGGTTAGCTTTTACCTAAGTGCGTTAACGGCAAAATTTAAGTGGCTTTGTGTAAAAATGCGACATTAGTCTAATAAATCACCAGAAATATAAATAATCATTTAAAATCAATACAATAAAAACAACGTTAATATTTTGCATAAAATTGTGCACGCACACTTAAAGTTATCTCTGGTATTGTGTGTGGGTATAAATAATAAGGTTTAATAACAACATGACTGCTGTACTGATTTTTGTAGCATTAGGCTATATTGGGGTGCTGTTTTGGCTTGCTAATTGGGGCGATAAAACAACACCACTTGCTAAACGGATTAGCCATCATCCTTTTGTGTATTCGTTATCGTTAGGGATTTATTGTACCTCGTGGACGTACTATGGTTCGGTTGGTACCGCCGCCACCAGTAGTTGGAGCTATTTACCCATTTTATTGGGGCCTTCATTGTTGTTCTTTTTTGGCCAAGGCTTTTTACGCAAACTGGTATTAGTAAGTAAAAAACAAAACATTACCACCATTGCCGATTTTATTTCTGCCCGCTACGGTAAACGTCAAACTAGTGCAATATTGGTCACTGTTATTGCCCTACTTGCTACCATTCCCTATATTGCGCTGCAGTTAAAAGCACTCAGTACCAGCTTTTTGCTTTTGCAAAACAGCAATCAAATATCTGGCGAAATGCTTACCCTTACCGCCACGTTAATTATGGCGCTGTTTGCAATATTTTTTGGTACCCGTAAGGTAGATGTTACCGAGTACCGCTCTGGGCTTATGCTAGCAGTCGCCTTTGAGTCAATGATAAAGCTTATTGCGCTTATTGCCGTAGCAGGCTTAGCCTTGTACACCTTATTTAATTTACCCACCCTTAGCGGCGACAAAGTCACAGAGTTGATTTGGCAACACTGGGGCAACTTTAACTTTTTTAGTTTTAACTTTATTGGCCAGTCACTTATGGCTGCCGCGGCCATAATTTGTTTACCACGACAATTTCATGTCACCGTGGTAGATAACCAAGACAAACGCCATTTATTTACTGCTCGCTGGGCTTTTCCGCTGTATTTATTACTCACCGCCGCGATGATAATTCCTATTGCTACTGCCGCAATTCACCCAAGTATTGGTAGCAGTTTTTCACCCGACAGCTTTGTATTAGCGCTACCGCTTATTCACGACCAAGCTTTTTTAAGTACCTTTGTATTTATTGGCGGGCTTTCTGCAGCCACCGCTATGATAGTGGTGGCCACACTTACGCTTAGCACCATGATCTCTAACGATGTAGTGCTGCCGCTTCTGCTACGCCGTAAATTTAAGCGCAACTTAATTACCAGCAGTTATAAATCGCAAATTTTATTAGTCAGGCGCTTTACCATAGCCGGCATACTTATATTGGCTTATTTTTATCAGCAATGGTTTGGCCATGGTAGTGCGCTGGCCAGTATGGGGCTGGTGGCGTTTTCGTTAGTAACGCAGCTGCTCCCGGCTATTGTGGGCGGACTTTACTGGCGAAAAGGCCATGCTTATGGTGTATATGCGGGGCTATTAGCGGGTTTTATTTGTTGGGTATTATTTTTAATGATGCCAATTTTAGATGCCGGCAGTGCCCTTGATAGCGAGCTTCAGCAAACCCTTATTACACGCGGCACTCTGATAGCCTTATTTGCTAACATTGGTTGTTATATTAGTTTTTCGTTAGGGGCAGAAGAGCGCTTGATAGATAAAATTCAGGCCGCTGCATTTGTTAACCCTAAAGATCAGGCTATTTTATCGCGCCGCTTAAACAAAAATGTTAAAGCCACGGTTTACGACTTTAAAATACTGCTGCAAACCTTTTTAGGTATTCAGCGCAGCCAACAAGTACTGGCGCACTTTTCACTTTCGCACCAGCTAAGTGACAATAATGCCCACCCCGAGCCCGAATTTATAGCCTACTGCGAGCGTGCGTTAACTGGGGTATTAGGGGCGTCTTCGGCGCAGGCGCTAATCCGTACGGTTTCATCGGGTAAACGTATGGCCTTTGAAGAGGTGGTTAACTTTTTTGACGAAACCACACAAGCACTGCAGTTTAACCAAAACCTTTTGTATACCTCGCTCGAAAACTTAAGCCATGGTATTTCGGTGGTCGATAAAGATTTAAAACTGGTGGCATGGAATAAGCGCTACAGCCAAATGTTTGGCTACCCCGACGGCTTTTTAGAAGTGGGGCAACCCATAGAAGATATAATAAGGTACAACGCAGTACGCGGTGAATGTGGCCCAGGCGAAATAGAGCGCCAAGTAGAAAAACGCGTTCAGCATTTAAAAAATGGTAGCTCGCATCACTTTATTCGTCACCGCCGTAATGGCCAAGTGTACGAAATGATAGGTAACCCCCTACCCGATGGCGGCTTTGTAACGAGTTTTTCAGACATTACAAACCATATAAGTACGCAAAATGCGCTTGAAGAAATTAACATGGATCTTGAAAACCGCATTGAGGCGCGAACTCAAGAAGTGCAAACCATTAATAAAGACTTACAAGCCCAAATAGATAGCCGAGTAAAAACAGAGCAAGCACTTACTTTAGCCAAGCGCGAAGCAGAGCAAGCCAACGACAGTAAAACGCGATTTTTAGCACTGGCAAGCCACGATATTTTACAGCCCCTTAACGCGGCGCGTTTATACCTTGCAGCCATTGATGAAAAGCAGCTTGATACAACTAACCAAAATAGCTTTAATAAGCTTGGCCACAGTTTAGACTCAACCGTGCATTTAATGTCGGCCTTACTAGAAATTGCCAAGTTAGAGCAAGGCGCAATGACCCCAACTCCACGGCACTTTTGTATAAACGATATACTTATGCCACTGCAAAGCGAGTACGCTATTTTATCAAGCGATAAAGGCTTAAAACTAACCGTGCGTTCAAACGCACAAATTGTGCATAGCGACATTACCTACTTGCGCCGAATTATACAAAACTTGGTGTCTAATGCGGTTAAATACACTGAAACAGGGCGAGTATTAATAGCGTGCAGAAACCGTAAACATAATTTACGTATAGAAGTATGGGACACCGGCCCAGGTATTAGCCAAATAGAACAAGCTAAAATATTTAACGACTTTTACCGTATAGAAGCCGGTGATAACAAAGGCGTTGGTTTAGGGCTTGGCGTTGTAAAACGTATGGCCGATTTACTTAGCTTAGAGCTTGATGTGCACTCAGAGCCCGGTAAAGGCAGCCGCTTTAGTATTGAAGTACCCTATGGAGATGCGCAGTTTGTACAACAAAAAGCTACGGCCAGCAGCTTAGTTGAAAACCGCGCCGCGATTAACATAGTCGCGGTAGACGATGACCCCGAAAACCTAGCAGCAATGGCCAGTTTACTTAAAAAGTGGCAAGCCAATTACACCTTGTTTGACGATGTAAATAAAGTACTCGCGCACGCTAAACAGCACGCAGCGCCCGATGTAATTTTAATGGATTACCAATTAGGTAATGATTGCGATGGTATTTCGCTTATAAAAACACTGCGTGATACATGGCAAAGCGAAGTGCCCGCCATACTTATAACCGCTGTACGCGACACCGAGCTTAAACAAGAAACCAAAGCGGCTAATATTCATTATTTAAGTAAGCCTATTAAGCCGGGTAAGCTTAAAGCTTTACTTAATCACAGCACGTAATAGCCAATTAGCAGCAAAAAATAAGCCCAGCATTAGCTGGGCTTATTTATGTGCTTAACAAAGCGTTGGAACCCTTAATTATTAGGCTGGTTTGGCTTGGCTGCGTAGTTTTTGAAATAACCAACTAAGCCCCACTAACGACAAGCCTAAGCCGATAAACGACAGCGCTTTTAAAAGCCCCGTTAAATTAGCCATGTCCACTAAGAATACTTTTAAAATAACGGCTGCCAATAATCCTAACCCTATTTTTTGGATTAATAGCTGATTTTTTAAATGTCCTAGCACCACAGTAATAGCCCCTAACACAAGCCAAATAACCGAGTAGCTATAAAGCTCTGCGTTGCTTGCACCTGTTGATAAGTAAATATACGGGCCTTGCCAGTATTGGCGTATAAAGCCATTAATTGCCAACACACTCAATACACCCGCTACTGTGAGTATAAATGGCGCAGCTTTTGTATACAGCGGTTTAATTAACGTATAAAGCCAAAGCACGAGACCCGCAGGCACTAACCAAAGCAAAAATAGCCAATTAAATACAAAATATTCACCAATATAAATAGAGCTTAAAAACGGGTTGGCGTTTAGCAAGGTGCTCAGTGCAGTAACACCCGCAGCACCTGCTAATGCCATGCCTGCCACTTGGTATAATTTAGCTAAGCTACCGGCAATACGAGCACGGTGTAAATATACACAACCCAGCGCAAGCCAATTACAGGTGAGTAAAGCTTGTTCGTAAAAGCTCAAAGAATCAAACTGCGGATAGTGCCCTACCAGTTGATAGCTGGTTTCGGTGGTAATAAACAACGCCAAGCAATGCAGCGCTGCGCCTTCAAGCCAAACTTTTAACTGTGATGCGTTAAAGCATTTGGCTGCAGTGTAAAATAACACCACACACAAAGGATAAACTACTAAGCTCCAGTGTACACCCAATACACTAAGCGCCTCGTAACTTGGGGTCCACGGTGACAGTGTAAGGCGAAGTAATAATGCAGCCACCAGCGCTTTAATTGGCCAATGTGGCATAGGCACCCGATAGCGGTTTATTAACACGCTAATAAGTAAAACTTGAATAGCCAGTGCAATGGTTAGCCCGCTGTCATTTAATAACATAGTGATAACAAGCGTGATGTTGGCATTTGCCCCCACCCAATATGTAAAGCGCTGAAAAAGCGTTGCGCCACCTATTGCGCACTTAATTAAAATGGCGCTACTTGTAAGTAGTATCACTGCCCACAATGGATAGGCTGTGGCCAACGCATGGTTTGGGATTATAGCGTATAAGGTGGCAATCATTATAAATACGCTAAACGAGGCAGTAATGTGAAAAGCCAATCGTTTAGGTTGCCACTTTATACCAAAATAAAGCCCATATACGCTGAGCGCTAACCCTAAAAATATAGCGCCACCATATTGGTGCCTAAATATAAATAGCGAGTCAGAATAATCAACATAATAAGAAGGTGTGCTTAATAGCCAGAGTATAGCTATTAGCATCGCCACCCCTTGCCATAAATCCCAGCGGCTATTTTTAAGCACTAAAAACAGCAATGTTGATATGCTTAACGCATTAATTATTTGCCACTGTAAGTAGTTATTACTATCAAAAAGCATAGCCAGTAACAAAGGGACAATACAGGCAAGCATTAAAGGGTTACTAGGGAGTGCGTTTATTAGGCGCTTTAAACTATGTGGGCGAGTTTCAACCACCGCAAGTTTTAACCCCAAGCGTGGCTGGGCAATTAAACCAATAACACTTAATAGCCCATACGTGCCCATAAGCCAAATGGTGCTGCTGTTAGCTAAAGTAAAGCCAACAACATACCAGCTCAAATGCCCCGCCCAAAGTAAATACCACAGCCATGCACGCTGTACTTTATACGCGACCAGCGCAGCAGATAAGCTCACAAACCCAATGTACATATAAAGCGCAAATAAATTATTGCTGCCGGTATTAATCAGCACGGGGACACAATAAGCACCAATAATACCTAGTACGGCTAATACTGGGCCAAGCATTATTGCCATAGCGCTCGCACTTATGGCAATAACCCCAAGGACAACAAATGCTGTTAAAGGGCTGATGATGTTATAGCTGCTATACGCTAATAAGGTCAGTGCAAAGCACGTAATAAAACCCCCACTGGCAAGCGCTGCAGGTATATAGTTATTAAACCCTTCAAATACACTATTTTTGTAATGCATATAAGCTGCGGCTGCAATTAAGCCACCACCAAATAAACCGCCTAGGGTTAATCGCATTGCAGGAGAGAGCAACCCGGCTTCTAAACTGTACTTTGCTAAAAATATACCGCCTAGTGCCAATGCGATTGCGCCTATCCAGGTCATCCAGTTTTGTTCAAAGTCGCTACGCAATTTTTCTAAAAAAGAAGTAACAAGTGTGGGTTTGAGATTTTTACTGCCTTGCTTATGTTTACTGGCAGAAGCATTAGCGGGAGGCTTTATTGCTGAAGCTGGCGTTTTTACCTGGTCACGAGGCTGACTTAGCTGATTGGATTGATTAGGACTAACTTCATTAAAAGTCGCCTCATTGCTATTTGCTTGAGCCGTGTCCGCATGTTCAGCTGTGGAGCAAGCGGTGCTTTTATCGGTGCTTTTATCGGCGTTTTCAGCGTGGCTTTGTGCGTTGTTAGCTAATTCTAAACTAAGTACTTTTGCTTTTAATTGGGTAATTTCTTGCTTTAAATTACTAAGTTGTGCAATTGCGACAATACCGCAAATAGCACCGGCTATTATTGCAAATGCAAATAAACCCACTATTCCTAAAAACTCATCCATGGCATGCTCTTTTTATTTATTATGTTATGAGTGTACCTAAAATTTTTAAAAGTTATAGCAATCTGCTTATATATGGGTTTATTTAATGTAAACAAAATCACGCTGCAGCTAGGCAAAAAAAAGCCCCAAACAATAATGCTTAGGGCTTTTACTTTCTAGAACGTGTTACATGTTACTTATTCTACGCTGTCTGTAATTGTGCGCGTTACACTCATTTTAAAGCCTGAACTGGTTGTCTCATCGTGCTCTAAAATTAAGATATAGTTACCTTCTTCGGTAAAATCTATATCGCTTTGTTGAATTAACACTATTTGTTGGCCGTTATCTTCGTATACGGCATACACAGTGTAAGCTTCATCATCTACATCAATTTCTTCTTGATCGTATCTATCTAAGCCATCAATTACATTGGTGGCGTCATCAACAGTTTCACCATTTAAGGTAAAGTACACGTCAACTTCGCTTACTGTTTGCCCTGCGTAGCTTTCAATTAGGTTAACAACCGAAATAGTATGGCTGTAGCTGCTAGGTGTTAGGTTTTCCTCAACACTCATCATGCGTAAACCATTATCGACATCGTTGTAAAAAACGCCTACCGCACTTTGCTCGCGCTCTAGGGTCATTAAAAAGTTATCGGCAAGCTTAGTGCCCTCTTCGTCGTACATTGCAACGCTGTAACTATTTGGCGAAAGCTCAATGTAATCGGTGTAGGTATCGCTTGCTACCGTATTGGTATCGTTAACTGTGGTACCACGGGTCGTGCTAAAGCTAACTGGCGAGTAATCATCAACGGTATTTATAAAGCGCAATTGGCCTAACGCTGATTGGTGCTTTAGTGCTGTAACATAGTTATTGTCAGTCACAATATCGAGCGTGATACCGTTTTCTTCTGTTGCATAGCTTGGGCGGATCATGGCTACGTAGCTTTCTTCATCGTAAAAATAAACCGACTCCGACTCATACACTACATCAGTGCTACCTGCCTCAGTGATATAAATTGTGTAGTAACCCTCATCAAGGGTTTGTAAATCTAGCTCACTCAAATACTGTGTTGATGTAAATAGTTCAGCACTTTCAAATACGCCATCATCGGTTGCTAGGTAAATATCGTAGCTAGTGTCTTCACTGGTGATATTGTAAAAACCTAAGTTAAACTCATCTGTATCACTTGAAATGGGCACACTTAGCTCTGTGAACGTAGGTTCGTCAAAGTTACCGCTCATTACAATTAGTTCGGTTTTGTCACCTTTGATTGATACTTCTTGTTCGCTAATTGTAATGTAGCTGTCGTTTGCATCTAAGTATTCAAAGCTTAAATCGTAAGTGCCGGTGCTGTAATTATGACGCGTGGTTACATCAGCAAAATCAGTGCCTGAGCGCTCAGTTTCGTCTACAAATAAACGCGTATATGGGCTGTTATAAGAGCCATTATATAATTGTACGTAGCCTGTATCACTTGAGCCGTCGCTGCCGCCACAACCAACTAGAATAGACATTAAACTTAGAGGTAAAGCAGCTTTCAACAGAGAGTTGGTCATTAAAGTTTCCTTATTATTAAAATCACTATTATGACTTCTGTGCTGCATTTTAATTTCATAGTTTACAAAGTATTACCCTTGCTGACAGTTCTTTACGAAAACGTAAAAAAGTGTATTAAATGTGCAAATAATAAGGACGTATTTTTACAAAAAAAGATTTACGGGGCTATTTCAAATCTGTCTCGGCCATTATTTTTAGCAAGATACAACGCCATGTCTGCGCGTTTCATTACTTTATCAAGGGGCTCGTTGGGGGTTTGCAGCGCCATGCCAATACTTACACTAAGGTGCTTAGCCTGCTTAACATTAACACTGTGGGCGATGCTGATTAATTGCTGACAAAATTCAGCCGCTTGGCTTATATTGCTGGTGGGTAAATAGCCACCAAATTCCTCACCACCGAGGCGCGCAAATTTAGCGTTATTAGCAAATACATGATTGTATTTAGTGGCTAGCTGCTGGAGCACTAAGTCACCTTCGTCGTGTCCAAACTCATCATTAATTGCCTTAAAATGATCAATATCAACAATTAAAATCACATAAGGCGTGGCGGAGGCGGTTTTAACATGCCGATAAAAATAACGCCTATTATGTACTTGTGTTAAGTCATCAGTAATTAGTTCGCGCGCTAAACGGTTATGAATACTTTGCACAAAGCGCATGGTTTTAAATAAGCCATAGGCGGTAAAAAGCATTCCCATGGTTCTGCATAAGTCTTCAAAATAAACACTCATCCAATAGGGCTGCACAACTAATTCATCTATTACATCGGCCGTTGTGCCCATACTCCATAACAATAAACCCAATGTAGAAAACACATACGCTTGTTTTGAAAGCTCAGAGCACTGCACTATCCAAAATAAAAATATAAGCACAACAAGGTTGCAAAAGTCGGTAGTAAAACCGTACACGTTATTTTGCACATCTAAAGGGGGGAAAGTATTTAAAGCATAAAGTGAGAAAACAATAATGTAGAGCAGTAACGCTATACTTACCGCCTTGTTTATCCAACTCATTTTATAAAAGTTAGACAGCCTAACGGTAAGTTTTACAGTTTCAATCATAGGGTGGCGCTTTTTAGTGCGTTATTAACAAACTATAGCACACCAGAAAAAACCGTTATAAAAGGTTACCTTACCCTATACTTGCTGGGTTATTTCACCACCTTGTATACAAAAGCTTGAGCAATGTAGGCTCAAATACAACGCAAAGCTAAAAACCCATATTTGCATTATGTGCCCACACAGTTTCAGTCTCGCTGAGCAGCTTACTTACCTATACCAACCAAGTATAAAACTATATTAAGGTGCTAAGGCCCCATAAAGCTAATATTAAAATAGTAATAGCAATCATCGCTTTAGTTTTGTGTTTACTGATTATTTGCTCGGCTTTATTACCTGCGTAATATACAACAACAGCTAAACTAAAATAGCGAATTGAACGAGCAATACCAGAGGCTAATAAAAACAAACCAATAGAGTATTTCGTAGCCCCAGCGGCAAGCATCGCAATTTGAAACGGAATTGGCACTATGCCCAGCGTCATTACAAACCAAAAACCTTGGCTTTGCATTTGCTGCTTAACATTTTCAAATTGCTCTTGGCTTGAAAACATTTCAATAACCCAGTCACCTATAGCGTCAAATAGGTAATAACCCAGCGCATAGCCAAATAAAGCACCAATCACGCACCCAACTGTAGCCATAAGCGCTATTAACCAAAGCTTTTCACGACGTGCTTGCATAAGAGGCACAAGCACTGCTTCAAGCGGAATAGGGACTATCGTAGATTCTAAAAACGACGCTACGGTAATGCCTGTTAGCATATGTTTAGAATCTATAAAGTGCCGTGTTTTTTCTTTTAGTTTTTTTTGAATAGCCATGTAAATCCCTTAATAATTTGCCATTGTAAGCACAGTGTATAGTAAGAGTATTAAGGTACGCTTAAGCATAAAAAAGCCCGTTATAAAACGGGCTATTATCCATTGTTGTGCGCTATTTAAATGGTTGAGTTATATACGTCAAACTGCATTTGCATAACGCTAGACTGCTCACCTTCAACTAAAGCAATAACACGCGTTTCTCGGCCTTGTAGCTCTGTCGGAATTTTTTTAGTTTCGATAAACGTTTGTTGCGAAATTTGCTCTTCGCTCACATTAAGCGCAAGCAGTGCTGATTTAACCGTTTCAATACGTTTTAACGCTAGCTTTCGGTTGTATTCAAGTGAGCCCTTTTTACTGGTATCGCCTATTAAAATAACACTCAGTAGTGGTGAATTTTCAATAGAGCGAGCAAACTCGGCTACTTTTTGCTTTGCATCAGTAGTAAGTGCATGCTTATCAAATTCAAAGTTAATTACCACCCCACGAGTTGTGCTTATGTTTTCCTCAAGCGGGCAACCGTCGTTATCTGTTACCGCTTTAAAGGGCGTGTCTGCACATTTATCGCGCTCGTTAATAACCCCATCTTGGTCTTGATCAAGCAAATCATTAGACTGTAATTTTTGCTCGTACGGACCTGGCTCAGTAGCACAGGCTGTTAAAAGTAAAGCGGCACTTAATAAAGCTATTTTTTTCATTATTATCTATCTCCAAGCTGCCAAGAGTCTGGCTTATCTACTTTTAAGGCACTTACTAAACGACCCGTTGCATTGATCAACCTGTAGCTGGCAATACGTTGATCATAAGCTGATTCAATATAGTTTCTTCTTGCTGTGAATAATTCAATTTGCGAATCAAGTACATCTAATAATGAACGACGCCCCAAACCAAATTGTCTTTCGTAGCCTCTTTGTGCAACTTCTGCATACCCTACGTTTTCTTGGTAAAACTTTTTTTGCTCATCTAAAAATATATACGCATTCCACGCAAAGCTCGTTGCTTCTTTTACTTGTCTATGTGTTGAGTCTTTTACTGCTACAGCCTCTTGATAGCGCCATTTAGCGGCGTCAGTATCAGCATTAGTTTTACCGCCACTGTATAAGTCGTAACTCATGGTTAGCATTATTCTGCCATTGTCATCTCGACCAGGCGATCCTGATATATCTCGGTTATCAGCTACATCTAACTCTAAACTCACTTTAGGCCAATACCCACTTTTCTCTCTTTGTATTTGTTTATCAGCAGCTTGAATATCGTAAATAGCGGCAGCAATCTCAGGGTGGGCGCTTTTTGCAATTCTCATCGCCTCTTCTAAAGAGTCAGGTAGGTAATGTGCATCCGCTTTAGGGATAACGAGATCCTCAGGATACTTGCCTACTAAATCATAATAATTTGCTTGTATGTCTAATAAATTATTTTTAGCTGCTAGATAACCAGACTGCGATGTTGCTAAACGTGATTGCACTTGAGCTACATCGGCATCACTTGATAAACCACGTTGGTGGCGCTGCTCAATATCACTTAAAATCTTTTTATGTATTTCGATATTTTTTTCAGACAATTCAATTAATTCAATTGCTTTTAATAAATCTAAATAGACTTGAACAACTTCAAGGCTGATATTTTCTGCCTCAGAGATCAAACCGAGTTGATCGGCGCGTGCTTCGTTATCTAATCTAGCCACCTCAGAAGAAGTGCTAAAACCATCAAACAGCATTTGTGTAATTTTTAAGCCCAATTCTCGGCGGTCTAATTCTGTGTCAAATTCGCTGCCCGATTTATAATTCACATGCTCATAGCCATAGGCCGCATATAACCGTATTTGTGGTAAGTACTCACTAAATGCACTGCGTTTATCACGATACTTAGCTTCAAAGCTCGCATACTTTTGCATTAAGCGAGGGTTTGTATTTAATGTTTCTGCTACCGACTGCTCTAATGTAAGAGCACTTGCATACCCTGGTGTTAAAGCTAAAACAGAGAGTAATCCTATAATTCGCATTTAATATTCCTATTATGGTTCACGCATGGCATTTGCCTTTGCTCTTAGCAAAGGTTTTAACCAGTAATCTAAAACAGTTTTTTTCCCAGTAATTATATCTACCTGAGTTTGCATACCCGGTATGATAGGCTGCTGAGCAATCTGACTTACGGTGGTTTTTATAAAAGCTTGGTAATAAGCGGTGCCGTCTTCTAAATATTGAGCATCGGCGCTGATATAAGTAACCTCGCCTTCCAATCCGCCATAAATCACAAAATCATATGCAGTAAATTTTACTTTGGCAGGCATGCCCACTCTGATAAAGCCAATATCTTTTGGCTGTACTTTGGTATCAATTAAAAGCTGATCATTTTGCGGCACAATTTCCATCATAACTTCACCAGGGTCGATGACACTGCCGATAGAACGCGAGACTATATTTTTAACAGTCCCTCTTACTGGCGCTCTCACTTGTGCTTTTAATAATCTGTCTTCGAGTGCTTTACTGCTTTGCAAAATTTTAGCCAGCTCATTACTCACTTCATCTAGCTGGTTCTGCGTATCGGCTAAATAATCAAATACAATAGCTTTACGCTCTTCAAGCACTTGGCTTTTAGCTGCTCTAAGCTGCTGTAACAGTGCCGTAGCTTGGTTTAGTTCACCTTTCATTGCGATTTCATCGCGCTGTAATTTAACCAGTTCCATTTCAGCAACTGCTCCGGCATCTACTGCACTTTGCGTTAACTCTACCTCTCTGCTCGTAAGCTTTAAGCTTTGCTTTAACGCTGAAATATTAGCCAGTTGTTCATTACTTGCCTGCTCTTGTTGCAATAAGCTTTGCGTACGCTGCTGTAATTGTGACTCGAGCTGAGTTAAACGAGATGTGTAAGTGTTATAGGCTTGCCTATATACCTCTGGCGACACGCCTTTACGCGGAATTTCTAAACGTTTAATCGTGGCACCAAAACTACTTTGCTCGTCTAATGTCACACTTTTGAGCTCAGTAAAGAGTCGGTTATGCCTAGCAAGTAAAGACTCACGCTCTTGGCTTGATTCAGCAAATGCTGCGGCAAAGCGGGTTTCATCAATTAAAAGCAGAGGATCGCCCACTTCAACTAATTGCCCCTCTTGTACGAGCACCTCTTTTAATATGCCACCGTCGAGGTTTTCTATTGTTTGTACACGCTGAACAGGAATAACGGTGCCTTGTCCTATAATCACTTCTTCTAGCTTAGCAAACTTGGCCCACAAAACGACTGAAAACAGTAAAATAAAAACAATAATAACCAACCGCTTAGCTTGCTTTGCAGCTTGCAGCTGCCCCATATATAAATCAGCCATTATTTAGACCCACTCCCAATATTGGCATTACTTACTCGCGTTACTTTTTTACTCACCAGTTTTACGCCGCCCGATACTTTTTCGCTAAATAATGATTTTGGGGTTTCTATACTTTTTAATCGGCCATGGTCTATAACAAAAATTCTGTCGCAAATTGAGAGCATTTCTTTACGGTGGCTAGAAATAACCACAGTTTCGGTGCGCTCTTTTAGGGTTTTTATTAATAGTTTTTCGTGCCCTTCATCCATAGCTGAAGAAGGCTCATCTAACAGAAGTAAGGCGTTATTACTTTGTAGTAGCGCTCGTGCAATACAAACAGCTTGGCGTTGGCCGCCAGATAAAAATCGGCCAAATTCGCCCACTTGGGTTTCAAGCCCCGATTCTAAACGATCTATAAAGCGGCTTACGCCAGATTGAACAAGCGCTTTGGTGAGTTCAGCCGGGTTTATGTTTTGAGCACCTAATGTGATATTTTCAAGCACGGTGCCGTAAAATAGGCTTGGGCTTTGTGCTACCCAGCCACTTTGTCTGCGCAGTGCACTCAAAGACCAATGCTTTATATCTATATCGTCTATTAAAAGCTGCCCAGAGGTTGCTCGGAACTGGCCAGCAATAATTGCTAACAAGGTTGACTTACCTGACCCTGCTCGTCCATATAAGCCTATTTTTTCACCTGGCTTTATTTCAAAATTAATATTATGAATAGCTTCGAGCTCTTGCTCATGATATTGAAAACTTAAATAACGAGCTGTAATATTGCCGCTTAACGTTGCATCAATGGTACTTTCGCCGCTTTGCTGCTCTTGCTCTAACGCCATTATATTTTTGACGGACTCAATAGCCGTTTGAGTTTGCTTGTACTTTAAAACAAGCCCAGCCAACGATGATATTGACCCTGATGCACGCCCACTTAACATAACAATAGCAATCAGTGCGCCCATACTAATATCGCCATTACTAATTAAGTACACACCTAAAACGATTAATCCAATACTGGTAAATTGGCTGAGGCTAGAAACGGTATGCGTTAGAGTTGTTGCACTGTGACGTGATTTATTTTGCCAATCAACCATTTGTGCGAGTGTTTGCTCAAGCTTTTGTTGTGCCCCTGCTTGGCCATTCATTTGCTTAAGCTCAACAAGTTGGTTTAAATTTTCAATTAGATACGCTTGACGCTGGGTAGATAGCTTAGATGCCTGCTCTACGCTTTCATTTAATCTAGCTTGGAGTACAACACTTGTAATAATAACAATACTAAGCACGGCTACAGGAATAAGTACAATTAATCCCCCAAGCCAAAAAATTAAAGCTAAAAACAATAAGGTAAAGGGTAAATCAATAACAGAGACCAAGGTTGCAGAGGTGATAAATTCCCTCACGCTATCAAAATCTTGTACTTGCTTTGCATAAGCACCAGAAGAAGCTGGGCGCTGCTCTAGCCTCATACCGAGTACTTTAGCGTACAACATACTGCTAATACGTAAATCTATTTGCCTGCCTGCGGCATCAGTCAAATGCCCTCGCGCTTGTTTTAAAAGCCAGTCAAATACAATCGCTATTGTTGCACCCGTTGCTAACACCCATAACGTATCCATAGCTGCATTTGGCACAACACGGTCATACACATTCATGGTAAACAATGGCACCACTAAAGCGAGCAAATTCACAGTTAGTGAGGCCAATAATAATGAGTTATAAAATGGCTTTACCTGATCCCACGCAGGCCTTAGCCAGCTTGGAATACGGGTGTGGAGTTTTTCAGAGCGCTCATCGGTTACATTATCGTGCGATAAGTACCATATAAGCTCTATATCTATGTCTGTTAACTGCTTGGGATTTGCATCATCTTGTGAGCTAAACGAACTTTTACCGCTGTTTTCAAAAAGCCAGAAAAAACCATCTTTATCGAGTACCAAAGCGGGATAAGCATAATGTTTAGGCGTAGTTTGTAGTTGAGCACTTACGTTAATGTTACTTAATGCTTGCTCTAAATGATGCGCCGAAAACTCATTACTTGGTAAACCAAGTAACAAGTTGTCGCTTTGATGACGCAAATGCAAGGCATCGGCAATATGCTTACCGAGTGCCAACATTTGTTCCCGGTTAAGGATTAGCTTCATACGTTTTCATCACCACTAGTCATACTCGCAATAGTCTCATCATGTGCAGTGTCGCCACTACCAGACATTTCACTATAATCAGCACCACTGGCACTTGCTGTACGCGCTGAGTTACTTGTAGCCGACTCAGAAATAGTTACATTCACTTCCTCTGTAGCCGCTTGTTGCGTTTCACCATCGAGTGTAGCGAATGCATTGAGCGTTAGCGTGAAGCTATCACCTGCATCGGCGTCAATAATTTCGAGAGCTTCAATATCAGCAATATCAACGGTCCACGTATCACCTACTTTTTCTCCAAAGTTAAAGCTGTATCCATCAGGTAAGCCGGTAATTTCAATATAGCCGGTTTCATCTGCTGCAGGGTTTTGCAAGTCTGCATCTAAGTTTAGGGCAATATTGTTGGTTGAATTACTTGTAACATCATTTGCGGCAGTCCATACAGGCGCATCAGCTTGAGGCTCTAACTCAATAATAAACTCTGATGATTGTGTATCACCCACACTTGTTACTGTTTCGCCATTAATTTCTGCGCTATCAACTGTTGCTACATCGACACTCATGTTCAATGTACCAAACGCAAGACCACCGGCATTAAAGTCAAAGTTTTCTATTGAACTGCTATCGCTTGTAATTGTTGCGCTAAAGCCGCCATTACCATCACTGGTAAAGAATACAGTTTCACTCCCAATAGTAATAAACGCTTCGCCGTCAATATACTCAAGAGCACTACTGTCCGAATCGGCTGCTATATTAACCGTTAACTGAATTGTCTCTGAGCCATCAGCCTCTTCACTAAATGCTTCAAGGTCAATAGTTATAGTGTCATCTTCTTGCCCGTCGTAGCTTTCAAACGGCTGCTTAGAAAAATCCAATGCGTCGGCTTCTGGGTTTACTACAACCATAAACGAGGCTGAGGTTTGTACAATTTCACCAGGTGATTCGTCTTGTGTTAGCGCATTTAGGGTTAATTCAAACTCACCACTAAAATCAAGCGGCGGTACAATAATTAAACCAGCTAATTGCTCTGCAGTTACGGTCCAGCTTGTGGTGTCTTCACCATTAAAGGTGCCACCGTCTTTACCGTTATTAACAAGTAAATTACCATCAGCGTCTTTTAGTACGGCATCTTTTGGTACGCCCGAAATAGTAATTGATATAGTTTCAGAGCCGTCATCATCTTTTAGAAGCGCGCTTAAGCCTGCTAATGCTATATCGGCATCTTCGCTCCCTTGTGCATCTGCTACTGTTAATACGGCTTCATCGGTTACCGCCTCTACTGCAATACTAATTGTATTAGTAACTTGCGTTGTAGCTGTAGCTGTACCTGTACTTAATTGTGCGGTATCAACTATGGTTGCCGTTATTTGAATATCAATATCAGTTCCTGATTGGTCCTCAATTGGCTCAACGCCAATACCTGCAAGCGCAGCGGCAAACTCTGCTTCTGTCCCGTTATAGGTGTATGTGTTATCGCCGTTGTCGGTAAACATATTATTAGGGTCATATAGCCCCACACCGTCCGGTAAAGTAATAGTAATAGGCTGACTGAAATCGACCTTTTCAACTCCCCCATTTTGCTGAGGGTTTGAATCATCATCCACTTGGTTTAAATCGGTTAATGCTAACGTTAAGCCAAGCGCTGTGGTGCGGTTATCTTCTTTAATTTTGTTAATAGCCGCGCTAAACTCACCACCGTCGGCGACAGGGGTTACATCTATTTCTAAAGATTGAGTGTCATCAATATACTCATCACCACTATCATCATCTACTGCAATAATGGTTACCGGAATGATTAATTGCCCTGAGTAGTCATCGCCTGCACTGGTAAAGCTTAAGTTGCCAAGCGACTCTTCAGGAATAATATACTCAGCAACTTCACCATCATCCCCAGGGATTGCGATAACACCGTCACCTTCAATAATAAGGCCTTCAGGTAAGCTGTCTGCGCTTATGTAAACAGTCACGGTGTCGTTTTCATCATCAGTCAAGCTGGTATTAATATGGCCTGTAAAATCAACAACCTCATCTTCTACTGCATCAACCACCGAAATTTGTAATTGCCCTACTTCAGAAGCTTCTGAGCTGCTCCCTTCACCTGTTACACTAAAGTTAACAGTAAAGTTGTCACTTAATAATACGGCGTGACTGCCATCGGCTACGCGCGCTTTAACAGTAACATCTATATCACCCGTAGAGTTTTGCGCTTCTAAGGTCACATCAGCAAGTAAGTCACTAATTACATCTTGTACTGTGTCACTTGTACCTGCATCAATAGGTATAATCCAACGGCCAGAGCCATCTGGGTACGCCCCATTTGGATGAATCACCTCTATATTTACGCCATCAGGGAGTATTATTTCTATATGAGTAATAACCTCAGAGCCATCAATATCTTCTTCTGTAAAGCTAACAGCACCTGATAAGCTCATTGTTCTGCTTGAGCTCGTTATTGTTTCATCGGTTGCTTCAAGGCGGGTAACAGCACCACTGTTATCGCGCTCGGCACTGCTTTGGGTATCAACTTGCCCGTTTACGGTTACTGTAACTTGACTACTAATGTCTTCGCTCACACTGCCTACATCAGATGTATCGGTCACGGTATAAAGTACATCAACAGTAAGCGTGCCTGAGAAATCCTCATCAGGCAGTAAACGCACTCTATCGCTGGCTAAAACATCCTCAAGCGTTGGGTATTCGTCATTAATTAAATCAGCTAAATCATACCCGCTACCTACACTCACTTCGTCGCCATCAACATACAAGGTAGTGTTTGCTGGTATGCCTGTAATTACGGCACCTGTTATTGTTTCTGATCCATCACTGTCGATTAAATCGGGATTAAAGTTAAGTGCAATACGTGTATCTTCATTACCCTCAGACGTTGTTGCTAGGCTTTGCGTATTATTGTCGATTGTTGGGTTAAAGTTTGTGGTTACAGCAATGTTGTAATCATTAGTATCACCATCAGCTTCTGTTGGAACTACTTTAATATTAAAGTTAACTTCACCACTAAAGTCATCAACAGGCGCTAAATAGTAATTTTCCATCTCTGCAGCCGTTAAGCTGTACATTGGCTTGCCGTTAGCATCAGTACCAACAATTGGTAAATCTGCTGGGTCGCCGTTTACATCAACTAGCATTACCGAGTCTGGTAAATCAGAAATAACTAAGCTAATTGCTTCTGACTGATCCACATCAGAGGTCACAATTAAAAAGTCTAAACGTAGGTTAGTATCTTCCGTACCTTGGGTGTTTTGCAGCGTAAAGTTGTTTTCATCTACCTCTGCAAATGCCCAGTTATCATTGCTATTTTCTTCATCTAGCTCTGGCGGATCTATTTTACCTATAACAGTTAATTGTAGAGTATCTGGCTGTGTACGTGCTTCTTCACCGGTGCTGGTTTCTGTTGCAATAGCTGTAACCGTAATATCGAAGGTAGCATCGGTTGCACGGCTGGCATCTTCTTTTTGTTTTAAAAATATGTTCCCTGCTTGCAGCTCTGTATCACTTACTAGCCAATTTCCATCTGTATCTTGAGTTAATACATTTCCATTTTCATCTACGAGCTCAAAACCTTCTGGTAATTCAACTTCAAAACGCAGTGTTTCTGAGCCATCTTCATCTACAAGTAAACCACTAAATAAATCGATAGCTGGGGTGAGCGCATCTTCATCTACGGTTTGGTTTCGCACAAATAAGCGAGGTTCATCAGCAACAGGAGTTATTTCAACCGTTACCGTTTGCGCGTTTGATGATGCACTATCATCATTTTCAGCTTCAGTAGCAACTGCAGTAATATCAAATGTAAACGTACCTGCTACGTGCTCTTCGCCAACTACAGTTAAGCTTTGCGCCTCTGCTGCGGTTATTTCATCACCGTTTGATAGTTCACGGCCATCGGCACTAACAATTAAGCCCTCTTGTATATTATTAATTATATAAGTGAGTGTTTCTGATCCATCTGTATCTTGCAGTGAAGCGCCAATATTAATAGTAGCTTCGGTATCTTCTGCTGTTGTGTAACTGTAATCGTTTGTGTCATCCCAGTCAGGGGTGTCGGCCACTGACTCAACGGCAAGAGTATCACTAGCCGACAACTCTCTAGAGGCACTGCCGATTCCAATTGTCGCCTCTATATTTACAGTTACAGATTGGGTTTCATCTGAACTATTTTGCGCAGGTTGAAAAAATAAGTCACTTATTGTCACTGTATCATCAGCGTTAATTGTAATCGTATCGCCAGTGAATACATAGTAGCCATCAACAATCGAAACGTTAGCGTTATCCGTTGCTAAAGCGTCATTGAGGTAAAGTTCACCGCCTTGTAAAGAGGCAACTTCTATTCTAATTTCACTCACTGTTTCGTTTTGATCTATGTCTCCCCGGTCAATACTTATTGTGATTTGGCTACGCGCTGAGTTTACAATGCCATTATCATCAGTTGCATCTTCACGGATATTTTGTGCTGTTACGCTCATCGAACCTTCAGCATCACTAGTGGTCAGTTCGATAATCGAACCTGTCACTTCATCACCATCGTTATCTATGACGTTGTAAGTAATTTGTTCATTAAAATCAACACTTGCTGTTTGATCAAATGCAGATGTATCAAATACCACTTTACCACTTTCGTATACTCTCAATGTACCTTGAGTATCGTTACCATTTTCATCTTGCAGAGCCACTTCTTTATAGCTACCGTTGGTATCACTGCCTGAATCAAACGCAGTATATTCAGTACCACCGTAATTAAATGAAGACAGTTTGGCACCATCAGCGCCTGGGTTATTATCATTGCCTACAAAGTCATTGCTGTTTGTATCTAATAAATCAATAGTCGTGCTTTGCCCCTCGACTAAATTGACTTCAACAGGGTTTGCATCAATTGTTGGTGTATCATCTGTTATTGAAATAGTTACTGACGCGTTATTTGTATCGCCATCAGCATCAACGGCTGTTACATCAAAACTAATATCCTTCGTATTGGCTCCGTTAGCATCAGGATGTTCTATTGCTGTAAATTGCTCGTAAGTGTAAGAGCCATCAGGATTAAATTTAACGCGTAAAACATCTTCGCCATTTGCTGTAGCGATATACCAGCCATCAGCGTTTTTATCGTTTAATGTAATTGCATTATTTCCATCTGCAGTAACGTAACCTTCGTTGTTAAAGGTTGTTATAAAGTCATCTACAAGCTTAATCTCAATAATCTCGTCAGAGCCTTGGGTAACACTAATTTGCCCTGTTGCCGTTATTGAGTCATTACCTCTAAGGTTAGCTTCATCAACACTTGTAGCTGAGTTAGCTATTACAGGGTCGGTACCGTCGTTTAATGTTACCGTAACATTACTTGTAACTTGTGAACCATCGGTATCTTCTGTGTACACTGGAATCACTATTTGCGGTGCATCTGTGGTATCACCTGTGTGATCTATTGCACCTGAAATTTCGAATGAAATAGCATAGGTGGCAGAGGTTTGTGCATCAACATTCACATCTGGTAAAGTGATTTTAAAGACCTCGGTTGAAGTGCCTTCTAAAATACCTTGTGCGGTACCGTCGCTATTAACTTGCCAAACAATATTTGTGGTGACAGCATTACCGTTCTCATCGAGCGTAGTTTGCGTTAGCTGATTACCATTACTATCAAGCACCGCTGCCCCATCAGTAATACTAACTTGCATGTCCACTACATCATCAAGACCTGCTGTTACTGTAAATGAGGTATCAGTATCAGTATTTGCTTGGCCATCTCCATCTTCGTTATTGTCAGCCACGCTGTTAGGTGTTTCAGAAACATTTAAAGTAATATCATTTTGAGTATGCTCTGCCCCGCCATCATTAACGGTAATGTTTAATGTGGTCGTATTACTGTCCCCATCATTATCTATCACTTCGACTTGCAATGGTACGCCGGTACCTTCTATTGTGTTGTCAAATGGACGGTAAAGCGTAAACTCGTATGTTAAGTTTTGATTACTCGTGCCATTAATGTCGGGTAACGTCGCTACAAAAATTGTTTCTGTACCTTCGCCAGTATTTGCCGTTATCGTTCTTCCATCATCACTTAAAGTGTATACAAGCGCGACACCACCGGCAGTTAAATTTGGTTGTGAATCACTAGAGAATGCTAGCGATGTTATTGTGTCACTGCCAACTGTTGTGCTCACGGTACCTTGCTGAGATACGGTGGTGTTATTAGCGGGGTCTAAACCACTTTCGTCAATACTAATAGGTGTTTCTGAGGTATCTTCAACCTGAGGCCCTCCGCCATCTTGAACGGTTATGGTTACATTACCCGCACCACTGATTGCTGTACCATCACTGTCCTCCCCATTAATAGAAAGCGCAAAATCAATATTCTCTCCATTAGGGTTATCAAGGGGTAAGCTTACTGTTGTTTGAACCTTAGCATCTAAATCTTTGCCATTTGCATCTTGCGTTGCACTTACGCTAAAGCGAATAACTTCGCTGCCATTAGCTGAGCCTGTAATTGTTTTTCCGTCTTCACTTAAAACAAAGGTAATAGCAGAGCCTGAACTTGTTAAGTTAAGCGAATCTAAACTTGAAATAGTGTCATCAAAGGTGATTGAATCGGCAACTAATGCATCAGAGCCTGCCACAACATCAAAGTTTTTGTTATTCGTGGTAATAACGCCGTAGTCACTTTCAGTGTAGGTGGTTGCTTGGTTAGTAAAACTGCCCGCACTGCCATCTTGTACTGTAAATGTAGCTGTACTGGTAGAGCTACCTACACCGTCGCGATCTGCTATTGTGTATTCAATAGTAAACTGTGGTGAAGGGGTTGAATCACGATTATCTAGTGCGTTAAAGCTCCAAGTGCCATCACTGTTAACCGTTAACGTGCCTTCATCGGTGTCTATTATTGCAGGTGTATCGGCTGTTATGTCAACATAGTCAGTGCCATTAAATGTAACGCTTGTAACGGTTGGCTCGCCCTCTACTACACTGTCGTTAGTGACTAAGCTACCTGTTGATACTCTACCGGCATCAGTGTCTGCTTCGGTGACTGTAAAGCTGTCGTCACTGCTTTGTGGGGCTGAGTCGGTAATCGTAACGGATGTTGGTACAACGACAAGTTCGGTTGTGCCATCGGCATCTGTTTGCAACGCATCGACAAAAATATCTGTTAGTAAACTTTCACTTTCATGATCAATGGGGGCGTGTAACGTGGTAGTAAGCTCACCGCCAGCAAGCGCCACACTTAACACTAAGTTGCCTTGAGAGTCTTTAACTTCTAACGATAAACCATCATTTGCTAAGGTAACCGAAACAGGGCTGCCGTCTACCGTTAAGCCTTCAAGGCCAGATTGGTTTGTACTTAATGTAAGGTCAGCGTTATCTATTTCTATTGAACTAGTCGCTGAGCTTGTGCCGCCATTTGCAGTATTACTTTCGTTTAATGTTTGGCTATCAAGCGCATCTAATGTGGGTGCGATATCTTGCGCTGTGTTTCCTGCAGAATCGGTAACGGTTGCTGTAATAGTCCACGACTGTGTATCATCAAGCTCAGATACATCTATACCGTTAACAGTCCAAATTCCACCATTTGCTACTGCTGCAGTCACTATTTCACTAGTAGTGCCATCAAAAATCGTAAGTGTAACGATAGAACCTGGTTCAGCATCGGTTGTACCATTTAACGTGGTTACTTCACCGTCTTTAAATGATCTACTGTTAATGCCGCTTTCACCAGTATCAATATCAATATTAATGGTGGTGTCTTTAGTGAAAGTTGTTGAATTAGTCGCTAAATTGCCCTCAATATCAAGTGCGCTCACTTCTGCGGTAATCTCTCCATCAGCAAGTTCTGATATATCAGTGGCATTAATTACCCACTCACCCGCGGCATTAATAACTACATTTTCGACTGTGACTTTGTCACCATTTACATCGGTAAAGACCACCGTGGCGGTTTGATTTTCATCAGCCTCTTCTATTACACCGCTTACTACAACATTACCCTGCTCATCAGTATTAACAACGTCATCGCCTGCTGCCATTTCAATGGTGGTTGCTGCGGTTTTATCGTGAATGGCTGTGTCTGTATCGGTTGCGGTATTGCCTGCAACATCACTTACGGTGGCTGTGGCTGTTAATGTACCGTCATCTAGCCCTGATAAATCAGCACCGGTAATCGTGTAGGCATTATTAATAACCGTCGCTTCAAAGCTGCGCTCATTACCCGCTGCATCCTTTACAACCACCGTGACTGTTTGGTTATCTTCAACGCCGGTTGTAGTTCCTGTAATTTCAACGCTTACGTTTTCACCATTGCCGTTTATTACGTTGTCGCTCGTATCGTTTATATCTACCGTTACGGCAACTGTGGTGTCTTTAGTAAAGCTGGTTTCGTTTGTGGCTAAATTGCCTTCAACATCTAATGCGCTAACACTTGCTGTAATTTCACCATCTGCTAGCGTTGAAATATCCGTAGCCGCTATTTGCCATTCACCATCTGCATCAATAGCTACGTTTTCAACAGTAACTTTGTCTCCGTTCACATCGGTAAAGACAACCGTGGCAGTTTGGCTTGTATCTGCTTCTTCTATTACACCGCTTACTACTACGTTTTCTTGCTCTGCAGTATTTATAACTGTGTCATCGCCCGTCGCTACTTCTATGCTAGTAACGGCTGTTTTATCGTGAGTTGCGGTGTCTGTATCGCTAGCTATGTTACCTGCAATGTCACTCACTGTGGCTGTGGCTGTTAAGGTGCCGTTGTTAAGTGCTGATACGTCTGCACCTGTGATTGTGTAGGCTTCATCAGTTACTATTGCGCTGAAGGTTTCACTGTTTGTGCCATCACTCACTACTACGGTGACCGTTTGCCCATTTTCTACGCCTACGGCAGTGCCGTTTATAGTAACGTTGGTATTTTCACCATTGCCATTAATAACGCCATCGTCTGTATCAACAATATCTACCGTTACATTCGCAACCGTATCTTTTGTCAACGTGGCTGTATTTACCGCTTCGTTACCTGCGTTATCAAATACACTCACACTTACTGTAACGTCGCCATCTGCAAGTGAGCTTATATCTTCGTCGCTCACTTGCCACGTGCCGTCTGCATTAATTGTTACGTTTTCAACAGTGACTTCTTTATCATCTTTATCCGTAAAGGTAACCGTTATGCTGTTGGTTGACTCTACATCATCAACCACACCACTTACGCTTACCGCTTCATCTTCTGCTGCGTTTATTACTGAGTCTTCTAGCACGAGCGTTGTACTGGCTTGCGTATCTTTTGTGAAATCAAGGCTGTTTGTTGCCTCGTTGCCCGCTATATCTTGTGTCGTTACATCAACGGTGTAATCACCATCTGATAAAAAGCGTAAAATTGGGCTATCTAGCTCCCAGTTACCTTGCTCATCAATTGTAACTGTGGCTGATAGCAGTTCATCACCATTACTATCTCTTAATACAACATCAACGTCTTGCCCAGCCTCTACGCCACTTATTGTGCCTGCAACTTTTGCTGTAGCTTGCTCTTGTGCATTAATAAAAGCGTCATCGCCTACATTCACGCTGATCGTTGCTTGGGTATCTTTTACCAGTGTTGCACTGTTTAGTGCTTCGTTACCTGCATTGTCAAATACACTAACACAGGCTGTTACTTCACCGTCAGCTAATTCACTAATATCCGCGGCTGTAACCTGCCAATTCCCTTCATTATCAAGCTCAATATTTTCAACAGTCACTACATTTGCGTTACTATCGGTAAAGGTAACCGTAACTCGATTTGTAGATTCAACATCATCAACTTTGCCACTTAATGCAACCGTTTCATCTTCAGCCGCATTGATGAGTGTGTCGTTAAGCTCAAACGAGGTAGTTGCTTGGGTATCTTTGGTAAATAGAGCACTATTGACGGCTTCATTGCCTGCATTATCAAATACGCTCACGCTTGCTGTTATTTCACCATCAGCTAATGCACTAATATCGGCAGCTAAAATAGACCAGTTACCATTGCTATCAAGCGGAATATTTTCAATTACTTCTGTATTACCATTTTGATCAGTAAAGGTAACCGTTACATTGCTAGTTGTTTCTACGTCCGTTACCGTACCACTTATTGCAACAGCCTCATCTTCGGCTGCATTTATCACATCATCAGCAAGGTCAAGTGTGGTTGTTGCTTTAGTGTCTTTAGTAAAAGCCGTACTGTTAACAGCTTCGTTTCCTGCATTATCAAAAACACTAACGCTTACTTCAATTTCACCATCTGCAAGAGCACTTATATCGCTTGGGTTTATTTGCCAATTACCATCACTATCTACGTCAACCGTAGTTGTAACTAGATTTATACCGTCACTAAATGTAATGGTAACTTCTCGCGTAGCTTCAACGTCAGTAACGGTACCACTAATTACTACACTGCTTTGCTCTGCGGCATTCACCACCTCATCTGATGTTGCAACAGCAACTGTGGTACTTGCTAGTTTGTCATGCTCTGCAGTATCACTGCTGGTTGCGGTATTTCCCGCAATATCTGTTACGCTTGCAGTAGCAGTTAATGTCCCATCATTAAGTGCTGATAAATCTGCATTAGTAATTGTATAAGCACCATCAATAACCTCTGCAGTAAAGGTTTCGCTGTTGTTTGCATCGCTCACTATAACCGTTACAATTTGGCCATTTTCGATATTAGCTACATTACCGGTAATGCTCACTGCAGTATTTTCATCGTTACCATTAATTACGTTATCAGCTGTGTCGTTAATAGCTACAGTTACACTTGCCAACTGGTCCAAAATAACGCTGTCATTTGCACTTGCTGTGTTACCCGCTAAATCTGATACTGTGGCTGTGGCTGTAATCGTGCCATTGTTTAAACTAGATATATCTACATTTTCAAAACTATACTGGCCGTCAATAACGGTACCATTTAGCTCTAGATCTGGGTTAACCCCATCAGATACTATTACGCTAATAGCTTGGCCGTTTTCGATATTTTCTACGTCGCCTGTAATTGTAATTTGTGAGTTTTCAGTGCTGCCATTTATTACACCATCATCTGTTTGTGCAATGTTTAACGTGACACTACTTTGAGTATCTTTTGTAAAGGTAAGGGCTGAATTGGCTGGATTTCCTGCTGAATCAGTAACCGAAACAGCAGCGTTAATTTGACCTTCGGCTAAATCAGCTATTTGATCTGTAGTAACTTCCCACGTTCCATCTTCGCTAACACTTACAGTTATTACTTTGGAAACATTACTGCTGTCGGTAAGCGTAAGTGTTACTTGCTGCCCTTGCTCTACATCAATAGTTGTACCAGTTAAAACTACATTGCCTTGCTCTGAACTATTAATTACCTGATCTGAATCAAGTAAAGATAAATCTATCGAAGCGGTATTATCAAGCTCAACTGTATCTTGTGCATTGGCCGGATTTCCGGCGATATCTGATACGCTTGATGTAACTGTAAGCGTGCCGTCATTTAATGCGCTTGCATCAATCAAGTCTGTGACGTATTCACCATTTTGTACAATGGCTTGCACTTCAATCGGTGGGTTAACACCATCGCTAATAGTAACCGTAACTGTTTGGCCATCTTCAACATCGCTAACTGTTCCGCGCACAACAATGGCTGCACTTTCGCCGATACAGTAAATAGAACCGA